>JBDHFS010000163.1:0-6880 GCA_039590285.1 Gemmatimonadota bacterium | reverse complement strand
GGATCACGGGGTGCTGACGAAGCAGGACTCCGATCGGCGGGAGGACTTCGCAGGACTGTACTCGTTCGAGGAAGTGTTCGAGCTGGAGTATCCATGGGGGGCGCGGGGGCGGTAGCGTCCTTCTTCCGTGGGACGTCCTCGGGATCCGGGCGTCCCACACACGCCATCCCAGCACTGCTGCCTGCCCGTTGACAGGGGAGGGGGGTAAGACGTGGAGACACAGGGTCAGTATCCGAAGTGCCTGAGGTGCGACGGCGGTCAGTTGCTGCCACTCTCGGACTACGGCCGGGACGGAGCTCCCATCCGCTACAAGGCGTGGGTATGCTCCAATCCGGAGTGCGGGTTCAACATCCGGATCGACAACGGCGAGATCAGCTTCGGTCGAGGCATCAGCCAGTCCTTCAAGTAGCCGGACTCGCACCGCCGGTCCACATTGACCAGGCGATGGTGCGCACATGGGTCGCGGACGGGATCCGATGCTCGAGAAGTCAGACATGGCCGCTCCACCTGGATGCGAGGCCTGGCGCTTGGGAGCCGATACGGTGTGGCTCCCGACCGCCGCCGAAATGGCCGCTCTCGATAGGGAAGCGGTGGAATCCGGAGCCACGACCGAGCGCACTCTGATCGAGGCGGCCGGTCGGGAAGTGGCCAGGCGCGTGCAGGTCCATTTTCCCGAAGGAACCGTCGTCGCGGTGGCGGGCAGCGGGCATAACGGAGCGGACGCACTGGTCGCCGTCAGGACGCTGCGGGCCTGGGGGCGGCGGGTGCGCGCCGTGCGGGCGGCCGGTGCGCCTCCGGATCCGGACGTCCTCATAGGTTCCGCCATCGATCTGCATCCCCCCGAAAGCCTGGAGGAGCTTTGCGTGGGCGCGTCCGTCGTTCTGGACGGTATCCTCGGGACCGGAGTGACGGGCGCGCCCCGAGAGCCACAGGCATCGCTGATCTCCCGAGTGAACGAGATGGAGATGTCCGTGGTCGGGGTCGACGGACCCAGCGGAGTCGACTTCACGTCGGGCGCGGTTCCAGCCGCGTGTGTTCGCTGCGATCTGACTGTCAGCCTCGGATGGCCGAATATCGGGCTGCTGCGCCAACCGGCGCGTGCCTTCTGCGGCAGGATCGAGGCGGTGGAGATCGGATTCCCGCCTCCTTCCCGGCCCATGGCCGCGCGCGCCATTACAGGCCGCTGGGTAGCCCGCACGTTGATACCCCGGGAGCCGGACGCGCACAAGGGCCGGGCCGGCTATCTGTCGCTGGTAGCGGGAAAGAGCGGAATGGCGGGGGCCAGCGTCCTCGGTGCGCGCGCGGCGCTGCGCGGCGGTATCGGCATCCTCAAGGTCATCGGCGATCCCGCCAACCGGGAGATCGCGCAACGATCGATCCCCGGCGCGATCTTCGTATCGTGGGATGATGCGGAGGCGGTGGACGCGGCCGTCCAGTGGGCGGGCGCGCTGGCGATCGGCCCGGGCCTCGGCCGGGAGCCTGAGCGGGGTGAACTGGTGGAGCGGGCTCTCGTCTCCCGTGGAGAACGACCGGCCGTGATCGACGCGGACGGATTGAGCGCGTTCGACGGTCGGGCGGAGCATCTATCCGCTCTCGTCGGCGCGCGCGACGTGATCACCCCACATCCCGGCGAGCTCGCGCGGCTCATGGGGGCGCGGATGGAAGAGATCGTGGACGATCCCCCATCGTACGCCCGCGAGGCAGCCGAGACACTTGGCTGCGTCGTGCTGCTCAAAGGAGCCCCGTCCGTCGTCGCTGAAACGGGAGAGCCTCTGCGCGTCAGCACTACCGGTGGCCCGGCTCTCGCCGCCGGCGGCACGGGAGACGTGTTGACCGGTCTCATCGGTGCGTACCTGGCCGCTGGAATGGCGCCAGCCGACGCGGCGGCCGCCGCGCTCTTCATTACGGGCGTTGCGGCTGGAGGGGGCGTTCCCGAGGGACGCCTCGCCTCTGACCTGCCCGACCGCATCCCCGTGGTCCGGGCTCAAGTCTCGGGACTGGGACCGCCGACCGGTCCGGTGCTCTTCGTATCGGACGCCTGAGGATGCGGCCGGGCCTGATCGCGGCCGCGACAGGGGTGATGCTGATTGCCGCGCCTCGAGTTGCCCAGGCCGCTAATCCGCAGTCGGGTGGCTGGCGAGCGGATGAGAGGGTACTGGTCACCGATTTCAGTGTCGTTACGGCGCTGGCCCGCACGCCGGAAGGACTCCACGCGGCGACGGCGGGCGGGCTGCTCACGCTCGACGATACGTTCGGTGGCTGGGGACTTCCCCTGACGGTCGAGGACGGGTATCCCGCGGCCCTCGTGACTGCGCTGGTTTACGACCCCAGGGACGGCACACTGTGGATGGCGGCGGGAGGCGATCTCGTGCAGCTGGATCCGTTCGGTCGACGGTTTCGAGACCGGATCCGGGTCGGTCGGCCAGTCGAGCGACTCGTTCCGGCGGAAGCAGCGAGTCAGGATCTGTTTCTGCGCGTGGGTGCCGAGTGGTGGCGCATGGACACATTCGGCCGGGACCTGAGGCGCGCGGATCCGGGCGCCGTGCAAGCGGCCATCGAATCGCGTCCGGACCTGCGGGCCCGTGAAGCGGCGCTGCGGGATCCGTTCTTCGAGGAGGGCATCGAAAGGGTCGCGCGGGATTGGGACGGGCGGTACCTCCGCATCACGGACGTGATGCCAGGCCGCCTGGCGCAGGCGTGGTGGCTCAGCACGGCCGGCGGCTTCCTGTTCGACTACGATCACGGTGGCCGTGATGGCGAGCGTCAGGTGTTCGGGCCAGTCGGAGCGGGAATGGCCTTCGTCGAGGTAACCGATGACGTGGTGTGGTTCGCCCCACGGTCACGGGTCGAAGGACGATACGGAATCGCCGCGGCGTCGCACGACCTCCAGACATGGCGGGTGTGGAGAGCCGACTCGGCGTACTCGGCTCCCGACCTGATAAGGGCCGTCCATGGAGTCCCGGGGGGTGTCTGGGCCGGGGGCGAGTCGGGACTGCACTGGCTAGCGCATGGAGCCGCCGAATGGCACGAGGAGTGGGGGCTGGAAGGGTCCGCGCTCCCGGTTCTCAGCATAGCCCCGGCCCCGGGTCTCTCCGGGGATGGAGTGTGGGTGGGCACGGCGCGCGGCCTGTATCGTGTACCGGCGCCAGGAGCCGGCCCGGATGTATCGGTCATGCGCTCGGAGAGAGTCAGCTTTGTGGTGCAGGCCGACAGGACTGTATGGATTGGCACGGCTCGCGGTCTGTTTGCGATCTCGGCTCTGGATTCGACGGCATCCTCCAGGGTTGCGGGGAGGGTTTCTGGGCCGTCCGCGCTGCGATCACCGGTCGGTGGACTGGCGGCTTCGGGTGACACCATCTATGTCGGGCTGGACCGTGACGTGTGGTGGAGGCCTGGCCGGTCGGCGGATTGGTCCCGCCTGGACGCGGTCGGGCAGCAGCGGGGGGTGGTCACCGCACTGGCCGTCGCCGACGGCGTACTCTGGGTGGGCTCGTCGGCCGAGCTCACGGGCTGGGAAGTGGAAGGAGGGGGAGTGCGGCGCTACGCATTCGGCCGCGATCTTCCGCCGGACGCGCTGGGGGCTACCGGGATCTGGCAGATCGCCCCGGTCTCGCGGCGAGAACTGTGGCTCGCGATCCCGGCGGGAGCCCTGCGACTGGAGACTCGCTTCTGAGCGACGAGGAACTGGACGCCATGCGCGGACCAGCGATGCGAGATAGCCCGGAGTTCGAGCGGATCGCGGCATTCATCACGGCTGTCGGCGCCGTGACTCCGCCGGAGCTCGTGCTCGGGCCGGGAGACGACGCGGCGATTATCCGTTCTCCGGATGGAGAGTCACTCGTGGTCAGCACGGACCTGTCGATCGAAGAAGTCCATTTCCGGCGCGAGTGGCTCACGTGGGAGACCATCGGATACCGGGCCGTGGCGTCGGCCATGAGCGATCTGGCTGCCATGGCGGCCAGGCCTATAGGGGCGGCGGTCTCCGTCGCCCTGGCCCCGGAACTCGGTGAGCGAGTCGTGACCGAGCTCGGGCGTGGGATCGGTCGTTGCCTGAAGAGCGTCGGCGCCGGGCTGCTCGGAGGTGACCTGTCACGTTCGCCTGGACCGGCCATACTGGACGTGGTGGTGGTCGGAAGCGCGGCGGAGCCGATCGGTCGCGACGGTGCCCTCCCCGATGACGAGCTGTGGATCACCGGCTCCCTGGGTGGGGCGGCCGCCGCCGCGAGTGCGTGGTCGAGCGGGCTGGAGCCGGATCCGGGAGCCCGGGGGTGTTTCGAGACCCCGCGGCCGAGAACGGCCGAAGCTCTGTGGTTAAGCCAGCGAGCAGAGATCCATGCCATGATCGACCTGTCGGATGGGCTGTCTGCTGACTCACAGCACCTCGCTGCCGCCTCCAGGGTCGGGCTCGAAATACGCTTGGAGAGAGTTCCGCTGCATGCGGTCCTGCACGATTGGGGCAATCCCGAATCGGCTCTGGCCCTGGCGTGCGGGGGAGGTGAAGACTACGAGCTTCTGATCGCGACCCGGCCAGGTGCGCTGGAGGGTCTCGCCGGAGAGATGGAACGAGAGTTCGAAGTCGGGCTCACTCGGATCGGGCGCGTGGTGGACGCTGTTGGAGTGATCTGGCTGGACGGTCAGGATCGGGCACGGCCGGCACCGGGGGTCGGTTTCGATCACTTCGGTCAGGAAGCGTGAGCGGATGTTGCGAACGGCGTGGTTCTGGATCGTAACGATCCCGGCTACGGCCTTCTTTTCGACCGTGTCCATTGTTGGCGGTCTGCTCCGTGGGCCAGCGGGTTTGCACGACTGGGTCCACCGTAACTGGGGTCGAACGGAGCTGTGGGCTGCCGGAGTCAGCGTCGACGTGGGTGGGATAGGCAACGTGAGTCGAACGACTCCCCAGATATTCGTCTCGAACCATCAGTCCATCTTCGACATCTTCGCGATTCTGGCGCACGTACCCGCTTCGGTCCGTTTCGTGGCGAAGAGGGAGCTCGGCCATATCCCCCTGCTCGCGTCGGCCATGCGTGCCGCTGGTCACGTCTTCATCAATCGCCAGGACCGTCGAAGCGCCAGCCGCGCCATGCGCGCCGCCGGCCAGCGTATGACGAGTGACGTACTTTCACTGGGACTGTTTCCTGAAGGAACGCGATCTCGCACCGGGGAGCTGAAGGAGTTCAAGAGAGGAACATTCGTCCTGGCCATCGAGACGCAAGTCCCGATCCTGCCGATGGCGGTGGATGGAGGCTACCGGATTTCACGCCAGGGGCGGATCCGATCGGGATCCATGCGGTTGAGCATCGGAGAGCCGCTGCCCACCGAAGGCTGTACGGTCAGGGACCGCGACGAGGTGCTGTACCGCGTTCGAGAGCAGATCGAGTCGATGCTGGAGGCGGGGCGGTTCGGCCCCGCCTCCAGTGTCGTGCCTACTACCGGTCTGGAGTGAAGAAGATCGGGACTCCGCCCTCGGTCGGAGCGATCACCAGGTTATTGCTACCACTGCCCACCTCGCCCAGGACCTCGAGGTAGCGCCAGTAAAGGTATCGCTGTCCCTGGACCCCGGTGAGACTCGTGGCGATGATCTCCTGGGCATCCCTGATACCTGCGGCCTCCGCCCGCTTCTGGTTCGCCTGCTCTTCGACGACCTGGGTCTGATAGACCTCCGCCTGAACCTGCTGCTCGCGAGCGAGTTTGTTCTCGATTGCCTGTCGAATCGTCTCCGGCGGCTCTATCTCTCGCACGAAGAAATCGGTGACCAGGATGCCGCGCTGCTCCAGGCGCTGCTCCATGAGCATCTCGATCCGGTCCCCGATGGTGGCCCGGTCACTGGACAGGATGTTGGACGCCTCGACCTCGGCGATCGCGTCCCGGACCGCCGATCGGTAGGTGTTGTACACGTACGCGTGAATGTCCGCCGGGCTGCCTACGCTGAGGTACAGATTCACGACCGTATCCGGGTTGATCCGGTATCGGTAGGCGGCATCGACCCCGATCTGGAGCTGGTCGGATGACAGGGCGGTGAGGCGCTCGGCGGCCCCCTCGCGCGGAAACTGGATCTCTCGCGTGGAGTAATTGGTCCAGGACCTCACAATGGAGTGGTACAGACCCTGGCGATACGGACTCGAGCTCACGGCTCCCGTGACCGGATTGCGCCGGACCCCGACCTCGTACTCGTCTACCCGGTTGAACCCGAACAGCACGAGCATGACCACCAGCAGGATCGCGACTCCCGCGCCAATGGCTCCAGCCTGCTGGAGAAGCTTCCTAATCATCGTAAACCTTCCGTCTGGATATGTCTTGAACGCTATTGTCCACCGCTCGCTGCTCAGCCAATTTGGAACAGCGTGACGGGAGAAGATACCCCTTACACTCGTCGAGACGAGGCATGTCCGCAATACAGGAGATTCGAGCGCGCGAGATCCTCGATTCGCGCGGGAATCCGACGGTCGAGGCCGACGTGCAGCTCGAGAGCGGCGCGAACGGCAGGGCCGCCGTACCGAGCGGAGCGTCCACCGGCCAGCACGAAGCGGTCGAGCTGCGGGACGGCGATCCCTCCCGGTATGGCGGCAAAGGTGTACAGAGGGCTGTGGCCAACGTGAACGGCGAGATCGCGTTGGCCCTGTCCGGTAAGGATGCCACGGACCAGGCCGGGCTGGATCGGACGCTGATCGAGCTGGACGGCACGCCCAACAAGAGCCGACTGGGAGCTAACGCTATCCTCTCGGCCTCCATGGCGGCAGCGCGCGCGGCTGCGGTGGAGCTCGGGGTGCCCCTGTATCGTCACCTCGGCGAAGGAAGCGGGGTCATGCTTCCGGTGCCCATGATGAACATCCTGAACGGAGGGGCGCATGCCGATAACAGCGTCGACATCCAGGAGTTC
>JBDHFS010000162.1:0-6889 GCA_039590285.1 Gemmatimonadota bacterium | reverse complement strand
GGGCGCATTTCGAGTTTGTCCCAGGCACGGGCCATTGCTCTCATGTCTCCAGGCCCGCCGGCTTCAACCGTCTCCTGCTGGACTGGCTGTCCGCTCTTCCACGCGAGGCGGCCTATTCGTCCCCGACATCCCGAACGGAGGGCCTGGAGTGAGCGAAAAGCAGCGCTTCTCGTCCCGCTGGGGAACGATGCTCGTCATGCTGGGCATGGCCGTCGGCACGGGGAACATCTGGCGGTTCCCCCGCATCGTGGCGACGAACGGTGGCGGGTCTTTCCTGATCGCTTGGGCCGTCTTCCTGCTGCTCTGGTCGGTCCCGCTGATCCTCGTGGAGTTCGCGATGGGCCGGGAGACCCGGTGTGGCCCGGTAGGCTCTTTCGCGCGGCTCGTGGGACGGGGCAGCGCGTGGATGGGTGCCTGGGTAGCGTTCACCGCCACCGCGATCATGTTCTACTACTCGGTCGTGATGGGATGGACGATCCGCTATCTATGGGGGTCGCTGACCCGCGGGATTCCGATGACCTCTCCCGAGGCGGCCACCGCGTTCTGGGAAGGTTACGTGGGCTCGGGCGCCGCCGTGTTGACTCACGGGATCGCGATGGGTCTCGGCGTCGCGATAGTGGCGTTCGGCGTGCGGGGCATCGAACGGGCGGCTCGTGTCCTGATCCCGAGCCTGTTCGTGTTGATCATCGTGCTCGCGGTCCGCGCGGTTACGCTCCCGGGCGCCGAGCGCGGACTGGCCTTCCTGTTCACTCCCGACTGGGGTGATCTTCTTAGCGCCCGCACCTGGCTGGAGGCGCTCACACAGAACGCGTGGGACACCGGAGCGGGCTGGGGGCTGATCACGGCGTATGCCGTGTATCTGCGGAACCGGGAGGACACGACGCTCAACGCCTTCGTCCTCGGTTTCGGCAACAACTCCGTTTCTCTGCTCGCGGGTATCATGGTTCTGTGCACGGCGTTCGCCATCATGCCCGAGGCGGCGGACACGATCGTGGGCGCCGGGAACGAAGGACTCACGTTCATCTGGGTTCCACAGTTGTTCGCCCGCATGCCGGCCGGGAACCTGTTCATGATCTTCTTCTTCCTGGCTCTCGTGTTCGCGGCGTGGAGCAGCCTGATTGCCATGATCGAGCTCGCCTCGCGGGTCCTCATCGACTTCGGACTGAGCCGGCGGCGAGCGATACAGATCGTGGCCGTAGCCGGGTTCCTGTTCGGTGTGCCGTCGGCCCTGTCTCTCGAGTTCTTTCGGAACCAGGACTGGGTGTGGAGTGTCGGTCTGATGTTGTCGGGCCTGTTCTTCGCGATAGGCGTGCTGCGCTATGGAGTGGACCAATTCCGGAACCGCCTGGTGAACCGCGAAGACAGCGACCTTTCCATCGGCCGCTGGTGGAACGTGGTCATGGCCTTCGTCGTCGTCGAGGCGCTGGTCCTGCTCGTGTGGTGGCTGAGTCAGGCGGTCGATCGGACGGACCTGGTCGCCAGCCTGACGCCGCGTTCGAGCTTCAACGTGGGGACGGTGCTGGTGCAGGGGGGGATTGTCATCGCGGGCCTTCTCGCGTTCAATAGGAGACTCGGCCGCCCGTTCGGCCGAGCGGACCGGGATTGAGAGCGAGCGCCTGGATAGACTCGCGAAGAGGACCTTGGTACAAGAGTGGCGGTAGATGCGCGGCCGGCGTTGATGACGGCGGCCCAATGAGGAGCACACGGACATGGAGGATGGATGAAGCGAGCGACGTTTCTGCTGGCGGTGACGGCACTGGCCGCCTGCTCGGGACAACGGACGCAGGAGGGACCGGATTCGACGCCACGGCCGGAGTCGATCTCCGAGGCGACCGGTGAGATTCAGGAAGTCACGATGCCAGAGCCGGAGCTCACGGACGCCGAGCGTACCGCGCTGAGGGTCGACCGCATCGAAGTGGCCGTCAAGCCGGCAGCCATACACGAGGGCGATACGGCGAGACTCGAGGTGCGCGTTCGCGACGCGGCCAGCGCCCCGGTGACCGGGGTCATGGCCCAGGTGTTCGTCCGTGGAAGGGTCGCCGAGATAAGCGACGACGGACGCATGCTGTTCGGCCGCGACCCGGGCGAGGGCAGCGTCATCGTGCGCGTGGAGGCACCCGCCGCGAATGGAGAGCCGGCTCGGACGATCACGGGAGAAGCCCCGATTCAGGTGCTGGCGGCGGTCGTCACGCGTCTCGATGTGGGCGCTCCGGCGTCCGATCTGTACGCAGGGGCTCGCTACCCGCTGTCCGTGGAAGCGTATTCGGACATCGGTCCGCGCTCGGATGCCGCCGTTCTGTGGCGCTCGTCGGACGAGTCCGTGGCGCGGGTGTCCGGTCACGGCAGCGTACTGGCCGTGGCCCCGGGCGCGGCCCGCATCGAGGCGAGCGCGGACGGGGTGACTTCCGGTATCGACGTCCGCGTCGTGGACAATCCGATCCGGAGCCTGGCCGTCCAGCCGGCCGAGGCCGATGTGCGGGCCGGAGATGTGCTCCATTTCTCCGCCGACGCGCTGGACGCGAATGGCCTGGAAGTAACTGACGCTCCGATCGAATGGTCCGTGTCCAGCATCGACGGATACGGCAACGTGGCCGCCGTGATCGATCCCGATGGGACCTTCGTGGCCAACGGCCCGGGCGCGTTCCGAGTGACCGCGAGCGTTGGAGGAATCTCGAACATCATCGAGGTGAGCGCCGATCCGAGGGCTCCCCGCCGCACCGTGACGCTGAAAGCCCACGGGGTAGTGCCTCCGGAAGCCGGTACCACCACCGACCTGTGGGTGTTCGAGGGAGTCGACGGCCGTGACTACGCGTACACGGGAACGATGCAGGCGGCGACCATGTACGCGTGGGATGTGACCGATCCATCCAATCCAGTCATCACGGACTCGGTCAAGGTGGACGGGCGCCGCGCCAACGACGTGAAGATCAACGCCGACGCCACGATAGCCGTCATGACCAGCGAGAGAGCATCCAATCGCCGCAACGGCATCACGATCGTCGACATCAGCGACCCCGCTCATCCACGGAAGATCACCCACTTCACGGAGGGGCTCACCGGAGGCGTTCACAACGTGTGGATCGAGGGAGACCTCGTGTACGCCGTCCACAACGGAACGAACGCGGTTCACATAGTGGACATCTCCGACCCGGCGGCGCCGCGCAACGTCGGCCGGTGGCAGGTGGAGAACCCGGGACGCTCCCTGCACGACGTCATCGTGGAGGACGGTCTGGCCTACCTGAGCTACTGGGATGACGGCCTGGTCGTCCTGGATGTAGGGGCGGGGATCAAGGGAGGCACGCCCACGGAACCCGTCGAGGTGTCGCGGTACACGTACCGAACGCGATGGGGGGCCGAGTCGTACGGCAACACGCACCACGCCATCCGGTACAAGAACTACGTGTTCCTGGCCGACGAGATCTTCGGGTGCACGGAGTGCGTCAACGGACCGCGCGGCCACGTGCACGTGATCGACGTGACGGACATCGAGAGTCCCCACGAGGTCGCGACCTACAGGGTACCGGAGGCCGGCGCTCACAACATGTGGGTGGAAGCCGACAAGCTGTACGTGGCTTACTACCAGGCCGGTCTGCGCGTCGTCGACATCTCCGGGGAGCTGCGCGGCGACCTGTACGCGCAGGGACGCGAGATCGGCTGGTACATGACGGAAGACTCCGAGGGCGTGGTCCCCAACTCGACCGATTCCTGGGGACCGCAGCCGTACAAGGGCAACATCTTCGTCTCGGACGGGAGCTCCGGACTGTGGATCGTCGAGCTGGACGAAGAGCGGCAGGAGCTCGTTCCCTGAGCTCCGCGGCGCGATGGAGCTGACGCCCGAGATCTTCCGGGACGTGCTGGGTCGACTCGCGGGAGGCGTTTCCGTCGTCACGACGGTGGACTCCGATGGCCGGCCGCGCGGGTGTACCGCCACGGCCGTGTGCTCGGTATCGCTCGAGCCTCCCCTCGTGCTCGTTTGCGTGAGCCGGGAAGCCAGCACGAGGGGAGCGATTCGTTCCGCCGGCCGGTACGCCCTGAGTTTCCTGGATGCGGATGCCCGATCCATGTCGGAGAGATTCGCTTCGGCGGAGGAAGGGAAGTTCGACGGAGTGCCATGGAACGAGAGCGCCCTGGGGTGTCCTCTCCTTCCCCACACCCTGGCCTGGGTCGAGTGTGAGGTGGAGCGCGAGGTGGATGGCGGGGACCACACCATCTTCATCGGCCGTGTGGTGAGCGGGGCGGTCGAGAGACCGGATGGCGAGCCGCTCGTCCATTTTCGCGGCCGGTATCACGGCCCGGCGGAGCCCGGCCGGTGAGATACGACGCCTTCCGAGACATCTCGGGCCGGATGTACGACGACATCCCCGAGGCCTTCCGGGAGGGAGTTTCGGGCGTGATCGTCGAGGAAGAAGCCAGGGTACACCCCACGCTGCCTGGCATCTGGACGCTGGGCGAATGCGTCACGGAATACTGGCCGGATGCGCTGGGTGGAGGTGACACGCGTTCCGAGATCGTCGTGTACCATGGCTCGTTCGTCGAGCTCGCCGCGGCCGACGCGCACTTCGAGTGGGAGGAGGAGCTGTGGGAAACGATGCTTCACGAGCTCCTTCATCACCGGGAGGCCTCGGCGGACGAGGAGGGGCTCGACGTCTTCGACTGGGCGGCGGACCAGAACTTCCGGCGCCTCGCCGGGCTGGACTTCGATCCGTTCTTCCACCGCGTGCTGCCCGTCGATCCGGAGGGGAACGCCCGCCTCGAAGGCGAGACGTTCGTGGATGTGAGGCTCGGGGCCGCCGACACGGAGGCCACGTTCGTGTGGCGCGGCCGGAGCTGGTCGCTCCGTGTCCCGGCGGATATCGCTCTGCTGTGGGCGCGGGCGAGGAACCTGGCCGGAGCACGGCTTTGGGTCATCGCGGAGAGGAGGGTCTCTTGGTGGCGCCGGCTGCTCTCGCGGGAGCAGCCGGATCTGTGGGTGCTGGACCGCCGCGTCCTCCCGGCACCGCCGGCATGAGCCGCGTCCGGACCGTACCGGGCACCTGAGGATGGCTGGATTCCGGGCGGGCCGCTTGCTGGGGTTCCGGATCAGGATCGACTACTCCTGGTTCGTGGTCCTCGTTCTCGTAACGTGGACCTTCGCCAGCTGGCAGTTCCCCGCGGAGATACCGGGCCTGGGTCGGACCGTCTACCTGGCCATGGGCCTCTCCGGGGCTCTTCTCCTGTTTCTCTCGGTGCTGCTTCACGAGCTGGCCCACTCGGTGGTGGCCCGCTCGCGCGGGATCGAAGTGGCGGGGATCACCCTGTTCATCTTCGGGGGCGTAGCGGAGATGCGGCAGGAGCCGGAGCGTCCGCTCGACGAGTTTCTCCTCACGATCGTGGGGCCGCTCAGCAGTCTCGCTCTCGCGGCCGCCTTCCTGGCGTTGGCGTATCTTTTGCGAGCGATCGGCGCGGAGTCCGTGGCCGTCGTGTCCGGCACCCTGGCCACGCTGAACCTCGTGCTGGCCGTGTTCAACATGGTCCCCGCTTTTCCGCTGGATGGCGGACGCGTGCTTCGCTCGATCCTGTGGAAGATCACGGGCGACGCCGGCCGCGCGACGAAGTGGTCCGCGTGGATCGGCAGGGGCTTCGGCTGGCTGCTCATCGCTTACGGCGTGTTCCTGTTCCTCAGCGGGCTCCAGCTGGCCGGCGTGTGGGGAGTCCTTCTCGGCTGGTTCCTGACCGGCGCCGCCACGTCGGCCGCCCGACAGGCCGAGCTCAGGCAGTCGCTCACCGGCATCCCGATCGCACGTGCTCTCGCGGGCCCGACGGTATTCGTCGAGGCCGATATCAGCGCCGAGGACCTGGTGGAGGAATATTTCCTGAGGCTCCCTGCGACGGTCTTCCCGGTGGTCCAGGGAGGGCGGGTAGTCGGTGTGGTGGGGGTGTCGGATATCTCCGGGCTGTCCATCGACGAGCGGCCGCTTACCCCACTCCATAGGATCATGCAGCCGATCGGAGAAGTCCCCGCCGTCGAGCACGATCGCCCACTCGTGGAGATCCTGATCGGTATGCGCGGAGCGAGCCACGATCGGGTCCTGGTGGTGAGTGAGGGCGAGCTCCTCGGCGTTCTCACGGCGGAGGACCTGGTCGGATGGGCGCACCGCGCGCGCGGCCTCGGCGTCCGCGGAGCGGGCAAAACCGAAGGAGTCGTGGAATGACCCCAGGACCGAAGACCGAATCCCTGGCCCGTCGGCGGCAGCGGGCGGCCGAGATCGGCCCGATTCTGGCCGCGGCCTACCCGGACCTGACCGTCAGCCTGGACTGGGAGACCCCTCTCCAGCTGCTCGTCGCGACGATCCTGTCCGCACAGTGCACCGACGAGCGCGTCAACCGGGTCACGCCGGCCCTCTTCCGCCGGCATCCGGACGCGAACGGCCTCGCAAACGCCGATCGGGATGAGCTCGAGGACCTGATCCACTCGACCGGGTTCTACCGTAACAAGGCCAGGAGCATCCAGGGAATGGCCGAACGGATCGTCGCGGAGCACGGCGGCGAGGTGCCGGGCACGATGGAAGAGCTCGTCGAGCTGCCCGGCGTGGCCCGCAAGACCGCCAACGTGGTGCTCAGCAACGCGTTCGACCGGCACGAAGGTGTCGTGGTCGACACGCACGTCAAACGGGTGGCGGGCCGGCTGGGCCTGACGCCGGAGACGAACCCGGTCAAGGTGGAGCGCGACCTGATGGAAGTGCTGCCGGAAGGCGAGTGGCACCCCTTCGCGTGGCGCCTGATCCTGCACGGCCGGCAACGCTGCACCTCTCGCGGGCCCGACTGCGCGGAGTGCGAGGTGCGCGACCCGTGTCCGAGCGCCGACAAAGTGTGAGGATCGGAGAGACGACGTGACCGGTGAGGAAGGCGA
>JBDHFS010000161.1:0-6894 GCA_039590285.1 Gemmatimonadota bacterium | reverse complement strand
CCGGTAGCGCGCCTGAATGGGGTCGCCAACCGTCCCCGGCCTTCCTGCCTCGTAAGCCCATCAATAGAACCAGACGCGCTATTTTACAGCCTCCAGCGTGTCACTTTGCTGTGTCACATTCGGCTATCGTATTCGTTCCCAGAGCACCACCCGCAGCTTCGTCTCGTCCTCTGACTGCTGATTCTAATGTGTCTACCAGGGCCGAAAGACCACAGATACCATAGCGTAGTGGAACCACGCGAATGTGTAGACATCTTCCACGTCCGCGCCTCCTTCGAGCGTCCGGTACCCAAGCGAAACGGACCAGCGGTCGGACACTCGGCGGTAGAGCTTGAGCGACGCGTCGAACGCCCGTCCCTGGGAGGCGGCCGCACCTTCGACGTCGAGCGCGAGGGCCCACCGTGGGGAAGGCCTCCAGGCAGCCGCCGCATACAGCAGCGGTACGAACCCGGTATTGGAGTACGAGGTCGACACCCCTTCCTGCACGACTTTGATTTCGGCAGCACGCAGCTTGGCCGAGAGGCCGATGTTCAGACTCCACTTTGGCTTCTCGACAAGTTGGTACCGGTACGTCAGTCGATAGGAGTCGAATCGATACGATGCTTCGGTTACCTTTCCCGATTCGAAGCGAAACCCGTTGAAATCCACGGGACTCGACAGCACACCGGTACCCTCGATCGACAGAGGTGCAACGAGGAGCCGCAGTCCATGCTTCCTGCCCAGTCGCCCTTCGGCATACAGGCGGAAGGAAGGGAAGGGGCCGCTGCCGGTCAGGTCATCCAGCGCGAAGCGAGTTCCAGTCTCGTCGTTGGGGATCTGAACATCGTTGCGACTCTGCCAGACGGGGCCGCCCTCCAACTCCAGAATCAGCCGGGGGGATGGATCCTCTTCCTGGCCCAGGACAGTTGCCGGCGCCAGCGAAAGACCGATGAAGCCCACCCCGGTGTAACAGGCACGGAGCCAGCTCATGAGACGCCCCGGGAGGCGACCAGGTAGCCGACCGTCGCTACCGACGCCGTAAGCACTCCGCCCCAAGCCATGTCCACAACCGCTACCGCAACCGGGAATCCCCTCATCGTAGCGAGGTTGGTCAGATCGTAGGTGGCATAGGCGACAACACCGAAGAAGCCTCCGAGCAGTACGGCCCTTCCCAGAGACCCTCTCGACACGGCGGGCATGACAGCGAAGACCACGGTGGCTGCCACGAACAGCATGTAGAAGAAGATGGCGGGCAGCCAGCGAACATCGGACGCCAGCAGGTTGCCGAGCTGGCTGCGGTAGAAGCCGCGGGCCACCAGGCCGAGCCACAAGAAGTCCAGCACCAGGAAAGCCGCGAGCGTCACCGCGTAAGTCCGGATCCATACAGAATTCGTCATTCGAGTCTCCTTCAAGATTCAACGTTACAAGTGCCAAAGTTGGACATTTCTCCGACAGTTCTGGCCGCCGGCGAATATAACTAGACAACCACTTGACAACAACACTTGTCGTGACTAGTTTGCTTAGACAACGCATAGACAAGGGCTCAAACGGAAGCCCGCGCAAGAATTCAACAGGGAGGACTGGAACGATGAACTGGTGGAAGTCTTTTCGCGCAATGGGGCTCTTGCTCGGCCTGGCGGTTGTGGCCGCTGGCTGCAGCGATGACGATGACGACAACGGCACGAACCCGCAGCCGGAGACGGCTGTGCTTCGTGCCGTCCACGCTTCGCCGGATGCGCCGGCCGTGGATATCTATGTCGAAGGAATCAGTACTCCGATAGCGACGAACGTGGCGTACGGTGATGCGACCGCGTATGCGACGGTCGAGGCGGGCACATACAACGTGCAGCTGAGGACGGCTGGCGCCGACTCGTCGACGGACCCGATCTATGAGACGGGTAACGTAACGCTCGGCGCAAACTCGACCCTCACCGCGGTTGCCGCGGGCTTGCTGAATTCGGTCGATCCCGCTGACGCGTTCCGGATCATCCCTCTGTTTGAGGGCTTCGCTGCGCCGGGGGCGGGCAACGCGATCGTGCGTATCCTTCACGCTGGGGCGGACGCCCCGACCGTGAGCCTCGACGTGGGCGCTGACGGCTCAAACGAAGTCGTCGATCTCGCGCGATTCGCAGACACCGGCGCGGGCGGAATCGATCTCCCGGGCGGTAGCCCGATTACGCTGGGCGTGGTGGTGGATGGTCTGACCGTTACCACGTTCACGATTCCGGCACTTGACGCCGGAACCGAGTACTTCGTGATCGCCACGGGCCTTCTCGCCCAGGGCGACATCATGGCTGACGATGCCTTCAAGCTGCTGGCCGTGGACGAAGACGGCATGGCCGGTTTCATCACGCAGGACGGCCCGGACGCCGGAAGTGCCATGCTGAGGGCCGTACACTCCTCACCGGACGCTCCGGCGGTGGACGTGTATGCCGAGGGGATCTCCATTCCCCTGTTCACGGCGCTCGCTTATGGCGATGCCTCTCTCTATGCGAGCGTTCCCGCGGGCATGTACAACGTGCAGCTGCGGGCCCACCCCTCGACCGAGGCGGACCCGGTCGTCTACGAGACGGGCATGATCGAGGTGGCCGCGAATCAGAAGATCACGGCGATCGCTTCCGGCTTCCTGGGCTCGATGGACGACGCGGACAAGTTCCGGATCCTGCCGCTCGTTGAGGATTTCGGAACGCCTCAGTCCGCCCTGGTACGGATCGTCCATGCCGGTCCCGATGCTCCATCCGTTGACATCGACGTGGGCGACGACGGCTCTGTCGACTACAGCGACCTGGCGCGTTTCGCCGACACCGGAGCAGAGGGAATCGCGCTACCCTCAGGTGAGGCACTTCAGGTTGGAATCCGAGTGGCGGGTGGTGACCGCGTGACCGCGTTCACGACACCGGCGCTTCCGGACGGCGAAGAGATCTTCGTGATCGCCACCGGGACGCTGACGACACCGGCTCGGGCGGATGACGGATTCTCACTGCTCGCGGTGGCCAGCACCGGTTCGCTCGGCTTCATCAAGCAGAACCCGGTCGTGTACGCACTGCATGGCAGCCCGGACGCTCCAGCGGTCGACATCTACGCTGGTGAGAGCCTGCTCGTGGAGAACATCGCGTTCGGCGAGTTGAGCGGCACCGTGCAGGTACCGCCGGGCACATACACGCTCGACTTCTACGTCACCGGCACCGGCACAGGCAGCCCGACGGCGAGCTTCGACACACCCGACTTGATGGCGGGCGGCGCTTACCTGGCCATCGCGGCCGGTGAGCTGGCCCCCGAGGGCACGGAGGAGGGCTTCACCCTTCTGGCCTTCGAGGAGCTGTTCGACCCGACCGAGACTGCTCGGATCCGTGCGATCCACGCCTCGGGTGATGCTCCTGCCGTCGACATCGGTACGGTGAACGCCGGTACGGGTGACATCGAGACCGTGCTGTTCCAGAACCTCGCCTGGAGTGAGTCGTCGGACGATACCGGCCTCGAGGCTCCAGTCAGCGACTTGACGATCGGGGTGGCTGCGACGGGCACCGCGACCCCTGTCGCCACATTCGACATCACCACGTCGGCCGGCCTGCAGACGTTTGCGGTGGCCGCAGGAGCCCTGGCTCCCGACGGAGTGGAAGAGGCCTTCCGCCTCATCCTTGTGGTCGCGAGTGCCAATCCCTGGGTCGGCGCAGAGGTCTTGCCCAACCCATAACCAGTAACGGAGGTCCCACGGTGCGTTCGGTCCAGCCTCGACCGGCGTACCAGAACCCGGGCGGTCGCGCAGTCCGCGGCCGTCCGGGTCCTCCCTTCAGGCCGACCTGTCTCGTCAGCCCTGGTCGCCTTCCTCGAGTATCGATCGCGTGACCTGCTGCCGGTAGGCGAAGATCCGACTGAGCTGTGCTTTCACGAGAGGTTGGGCCCAGCTGCTGAACGGGTGGAGCGGCAACTGATAGCGTACCTCGTCGCGGATCTTGGTGCGGCCGGACTCTTCGAAGAAACGGTGGATGTGGATCCACTCGCGGTAAGGTCCCCGCAGTTGCTCGTCCACGAAGTGAGTGGGGGGACTCCACTCAGAAATCAGAGTCTGCCAGGACACGGGCAGGCCGAACAGGCGGAGGCGATAATCGATGAGTGCGCCCTTCCTCATCTCGATCGGTAGTGGTGTTAGAATCCTGAATCGTAGCTCCGGCGGCGTGATCCTCTCCAGGTTTCCGGCATCCGCAAAGAAATCGAATACCTCGTCGAGCGGGCGTGGGATCTCCATCTCGAGTCTCAATGAAGGCATGAGACGCAAAGCCCCTCTTTCGTTCGCGAACTGGAAGGCGCGTCCTCCGCGCCCGGACGATCGCAAGCCTTAGGCTGCTCGTCCCGACGTGTCGATATTATGTCCACGACAAATCATTGACGCATGCGGTCGCAAACCCGATTTTACAAACTGCGCCTTCGTCTGTTATTCGTCGTACAATACAAGAGCCGAACGCCGGCCTCGTTCTTGGGCGCCAGGAGCCTTGAAGATGCAGAACGGATCAGAGGAAAAGCGACACCCCATCAAGGTCGTGGTGCGGAGAACCGGGCTCACACCGGACGTGCTCCGCGTCTGGGAGAAGCGCTACGGAGTGGTGCAGCCGGGGCGTTCCGACGGAGGGCATCGATTGTACTCGGACTCCGATGTCGAGAGACTTCTGCTGCTGAGCCGTGTCACAGCGGCCGGCCGTCGCATAAGTCGGGTGGCGGCGCACGACATCGAGGATCTCCTGGAGCTCGCGCGGGAAGATGCCGAGGCCGCCCTGGTGGCTCGCGAGGCAGCGGTTGTTCCGGTGAAATCGGAGCCCCACCTCGCAGCCAGCGTTTCCGCCGTCGAACGCCTCGACGCTCGCGACCTCGAGACTTCGTTGATGCGAGCGACCGTGGCCCTTCCGGCTTCGGTCTTCATCGAGGAAGTCGTTGGGCCCCTGCTGGCACGCATCGGAGAGCAGTGGGAGCACGGCCAGATCACTCCCTGTCATGAGCACCTGGCCACCGGCGTGATCCGAAGGGTGCTCGAGTCCATCATTACGGCTTGCGCGCCCGAGGCGGACGCGCCGGGCCTCGTTGTCACGACACCGGCCGGACAGACACATGAGTTCGGAGCCTTGCTCGTCGGCGCGGCCGCGGCGGCGCTGGGCTGGCGAGTCACGTACCTGGGCGCCAACCTTCCAGCCCGGGACGTAGCCGAAGTTGCACGGAGCACCGGGACGAACACCATCGCTCTCAGCATTGTCTATCCGCATGATGATCCTCTGCTTCCGGCAGAACTCAGGGTGCTTCGCGAGGCGGCCGGACCCGATGCGGAGATTCTCGTGGGAGGACGCGCGGCTCAGCACTACCGGGAGGCCGTGGAAGCGATCGGCGCGACCTTGATCACAGGACTGCCGCAACTCGTGGGATTTCTGCAAGGCCGATTGCCCGGTCACCAGCCGGGAGTCTAGAGGCCGACTGACATCCGCGGGTCCAACCGGACCCCGGCGTCAACTTCCGTACCGGTCCAGGTACTTGCGCACCCGCAACTTCCGGGCGGTATTCTGCGAAGTCATGTAGCGGATCTTGCCGAACACCGGACGCTCCGGCCCCCACGGCCGGTCGTATCGTCCGAGGCACCAGAAGATGCCACTGTACGAGTTCGGGTCACGCCCATCGAGCGCGTAACGGTTGTTCAGCTCGATCATGACCCGTGCGGCCTCGTGTGGCGTTTCCGTCCATTCGAGGATCTTCTTCCCCCACAGCATGCGAAGGTAGTTGTGAATCTTCCCTTCCGTTCGAAGCTGGCGCTGGGCGGCGTTCCAGAGTTCGTCGTGGGTGGCCGCGTCCTCGAACTGGTCAGGGGCATAGACGTACGGACGAGCATCTGACGCATGCAACTCGAGTGTCGCCCGTGCCCAGTCCGGAAGCGATCCGAACTCCCGGTGGTCAGGACGGTTGACCGCCATGTTGAAGCCCAGCTCCCGCCAAGTCACCAACTCGTCCAGAAAAGCCTCCGCCGGTGGGCTCATTCCCCACCAACCCTCCCGCTTGCCGTTGGCTGGTCGGCCCTCGAAAGCGGGCGTCCATCCCTCGTGCCGGGCCAGCTGGTCGAGAACGGTATGTGTTGAGATATGTCCGAAGTGCAGGTAGGGAGATAGACCACTGGCCACGTCCTCTTCGGGTCGACTTCGCTTATCGGCATAGCGGTCGAGCCGGTGCCGGAGAAAGCCATCCAGTCGATTGAGCGCAGCCTGCGCTCCGCCCAGGAGCTCTGTTGGGCCGATCGAGTGGTTCAGCGGAAGTGGCCCAAGGTCCATTCCGCCTCCGCCGAGGGCAGGCCCGGCCGAAGGCCAGCGCTCCGAGACATGAGCCGGTACGCCGGGCTCTTCGAATCGCACCAGATGATCCAGGGGATCCTCCAGCGGAACCTGTAGCAGGTGCACCGGGAGGTTCTTCTGCAGGTGCCGGCGGAAGGTATATGCGGTCGGATAGACCTTCTCAACGGAGTGCATCGGTACGAGACCATTTGAGTCGACGGCCTCAAGTCGAACGTCCAGCCGCCGCGTGGCTGCGTCCAGCATGTTTGGCACGAAGAACGTGGGGTAGTCGTCCGTGACGACTACAGAAGCCTTCTTCGCCAGGGCCTCCAGCAACCCTCGCCCCTCGCCGACGGACCGCTCGACGTACGGATAGAAGGTCACGCCGCGTCTCCCCCGCAGCGACTCCAGGTTGTCCCCCATCCCATCCAGAACGAACCGATGCAGGCGATCACTGGCCCACTCGTAGTCGCAGCGCAGAGCTTCGAGCACCAGCAGCCCGTGACCGAGGCGGAGCGCCCAGTCCACGGCACGCTGAAGCGCGAAATTGCGTGTCGTTCGTCGGTTGCTCGTCATCCAGTACAGGACGTACCGACCCCGGGGGGCATGCTTGGAC
>JBDHFS010000160.1:0-11001 GCA_039590285.1 Gemmatimonadota bacterium | reverse complement strand
AACCCCCACACCCGGTACCGAAGGTCGAATTGTGAATGCTCCTGCAAGTCTCGTCGCAGTGCTGTCGCTTCCCGTGGCGCTCTGGTGGGGAGGAACAGACAGCGCCTCCGGGCCATCCTCCGATCTACGGCTGTACGAGTTTGATTGCGGGAGGATCGAGATCGACAGTCCGGAGGCCGCAGGGTTCGGAGTCAAAGATGACGCGACGGATGTCCGCGAGCTGTTCGTGCCCTGCTACCTGATCGAGCATCCGGGTGGCCGCCTGCTCTGGGACGGTGGCCTACCGTCCGCGTTCGCGGAGGTGGATGGCTGGCAGGAGAACGAGGGCTGGCGCTTCCGGCTCGATCGGACGCTGGCTGACCAGCTCGCCGACATCGGCCTCACGTTCGATTCGCTGAATCTCGCGGCGTTTTCTCACATGCACTTCGACCACGTGGGTGTGGCCAACGAGATCGCGAGCGCTACCACGCTGCTCATCCAGCGACCGGAGTACGACGCGGCATTCGGGGAAGAGGAGGTGCCAGGTTTCGATCCATCTCTGTACGACAGACTGCAGGATCGGGACTGGGTGTTTCTCGAGGGGGATCACGACGTCTTCGGAGATGGAAGGGTCCGCATACTCTCTCTCCCTGGACACACACCCGGACACCAGGCCCTCTTCGTCGACCTGACCAAGGAAGGACCTGTCGTGCTGTCGGGTGACCTGTATCACTTCCGAGTCAGTCGGAAGGAGCGGATCGTACCGGTCTGGAATACCGACGGGGAGGCGACGCTGTCATCGATGGACCGGCTGGAAGCGTTTGTGCAAGAAACGGGCGCCACGCTGTGGATCGAGCATGACCTGGCTCGATACCTGGAGAGCGTCCCGGAGGCCGGCTATCACGACTGAGATGCGCTACAATGGCGCTATTGGATCGAGGAGTTCAGAAAGCAGGGATGAAGAGGGACGGAGGCACTATGGTCATCCGCGAAACTCTACGTATGAGGTGAGGCGATGCTAAGCCCCGAAGACCAAGCAGCGATCGCTGCCCTTCGAGAGCGGCTCCGGTCCTCCATCGTCAAAGGCAACGCCGAAGTGTACACCGCATGCTTCACAGAGGACGGCGTCATTATGCATCCTGACAGTCCTCAAGTACGCGGCCGCCCGGCGATTGCCCAGTACGTCACTGCGATGTTTGAGACAGTGAAGGTGTCTGTGCTCGAACTTACTCCCGTCACTCTTGTCGGCGATGGGGGATTAGCGTTCGAAGTCGGAATTCAGGACTGCGTCGTGGAGCCAGCTCTACCTGGATTCAAGCGTGAACGTCAGCACCTTCACGTCTA
This sequence comes from Gemmatimonadota bacterium, assembly GCA_039590285.1. Classification (GTDB taxonomy): domain Bacteria; phylum Gemmatimonadota; class Gemmatimonadetes; order Palauibacterales; family Palauibacteraceae; genus Benthicola. The sequence goes on along the minus strand of JBDHFS010000160.1, from coordinate 9,678 downwards.
TCAGCGGCGTGAGCACGGCGAGTGGTACATCGCTGCAGCAATGTCGGGGAATCAGTAGGAGCCCGACCTGTAGCTCCCCTGAGTTGGCCATGTAGCCTTCGATCTCGGACCGTGCATCCCGCGCCTGAAGCGAGCTGGCCATAAGCAGCAGACCCAGAATCGTCGAGGCGAGGGGATGGATTCTCGTGTTAACTCCTGTTCGGTCAATGGTCAGGCCGGAGCCCTGAACCGGTGTCCTCCCCACCCACATCACTGCGTGTTGATGTCGTCTACCTCACGATCGCGCGTATCCGAGTCCATGATGATCATCTCGAGGCGGTAATTCGCGACTTCGTTCCGGCGTGCGGCGCTGCGCATCATGTATACGCGCACTTTGTAGTCTCCGGTCGCGGGAAGCACTCCCTCGTACTGGTTCTCGGAGATGGAACCGACGAAGAAGGCAACCTCGGTTTCACCCGGAGCCAGGATGTTGAAGTAGCTGGCGGAGTGGTCCGTGGCCATACTGACGTTCATGTACTGGCCCTCGGCAGCCCCGAGAACGTAGTCGACGATCTCGTAGCCCGTGATCGAACTCTCGACGACGGCGCTCGTGGCACCTGCCTCGAAGCGGACTCGCTCCGACCGAATGTCCTCCTGAGCAGTTGCCGCCACCGACCGGGCCAATATGAGTGCCGCGCCGACAAGCACAGCCCGGTGGCCCGCACGAATCATAGCGCGGCAACCTCCCGCTTGAACCGTTCGACTTCCCGAGCCCATGGGCACTGAATTGCTCCCAGACAATCGCACATTTGCCTTTGGCAAGCCAGATAACTGACGAAAGGCCAGGACACGTCAAGTAGACTCCAGAGGTGTCAGGCAGCCGGCGAGACCGGCGTCCAACCTCCTGGACACAACCAGGGCTTTCCTTCCAATTGTCGCGTCCGTGAGTATCTGAGCCGGGTCAGCAGGCACGGTGCGCCGGGATGTCTTGGGTGAAATCCGTCCGACGTATACCTTGCGCTAAGGAGTCCCACCGGTAGCTAAGCGTAGTGAGTGATAGAATGAAGCCGCGAGCCGGACCTCTCCTCTTCTTGCTCTCTGTCGCCGGGTGTACCGCTTCTCCTCAGGCTCTTACACAAGGTCCGCAGGTTCGGCGTATCCTGGAGGACGAACGCTACGAATGGGTCACGGTCGAAACCGAACACACTCGAATCCATTTTCCATCCGGGAGCTATGCCGAGACACAGCGAAGCCTCCTTCCTGCGCGTGCGGAAGGATCCAGACGAACGGTATTGAGTCGATTGTCGGTGGCAGAGTACCAGGAACACCTCCACCTCTTCTACGTCGATAGTCGAGAAGACATGGAGAACCTGACCGGTAGCCCGGTTACTGGATTCTCCTATTACAGTGACCGCGCAGTCGTGACGGTCTTCAATGACCGCTGGCGGGCCTTCGAGCGCCACGAACTCACCCATACCGTTACCCTGGGAACCTGGACCAGTCCAGCCGGGCCGGCAGTCGTCGAGGGGTTGGCGACCTACGTTGATGGAAGTTGCGGAGGGTACGAGAACGGCAGGATCGCGCGGACGATCCTCGATCGGGGGTCGATGATTCCTCTGGAGGAGCTGGTTGGAGACTTTCGACGGCAGAATGAACTGATCGCCTATCTTCAGGCTGCGAGCACCATGGAATTCATGGTGCATCGATTAGGCCCGGAGGCTGTAGCCCTCCTGTGGGATCAGGGGCTTCAGGTCTCCCCGGCGCTTCTTCAGACCTCGACTGACGTCTTTCAAGATGCACTCGAGGTCTGGCTTACCTCGACCTACGACCCGGTGCCCGCCAGTGCCTGGGAGTTCATCCGAGCGGGTGGCTGTGGGATTGACGCTCGGCCGTGACATGGTCCTCTGGGCGGTTCTGGGAGTGAGTGTACGCGCCCATCGTTGACACGACGCCGTCAGGCAGTGTACTTTGCGATACAGAGTATAACCGTAAATGGAGGTCATTCATGCCGCGTTGGCTGAGGGTCATCCGTGGAATGATAGGTATGGGACTGACCTTCGCCGCTGGTGTCGGCGTGGTCGCTTCGCTGATCTTCGTGCTCCCCACGTGGCTGCTTCTTGGGGGCGATTCGGGTCGCGAGATGCTCGTGATGGTCATCAAAAGCTCGATCTGGGCCTTCCCGATTGGTGTGGCCTTCTCCGGTGTTCTGGCGATAACAGGACGGGGCCGTCCGTTCGACCTGCTCTCGCTCCCCCGCTTCGCCGCGCTGGGCGCTGGAGGCGGACTTCTCCTCTTTGGGCTTCTGGCGATAAACGCCTGGCAGGCGTGGTCCGCCTCGGACGCGATAGCCAACGCGGCTATTCTCGTACTCTTGGGTAGCGGATCGGCCACAGCGAGCCTGATTATCGCCCGAAGAGCCGGGCCCGCCCTGACGTCTGGCGAGGAATCGCGCAGCCTGGCACGAGACGAAGCTGCGGGTAGTCCTCTGGGAGTGAGTTCGAGCGTCGAATCGGATTGAGACACTACCGAGGGTAAGATGAAACTGCACAGCACACTACAGAGACGCCCGTCTGATCCTCCAGGGCGAGTCAACACAGCCAGACCACGACTCGGAGTAACAAAACACCTGTCGATCGGTCGGGTGATAGCGCTCCTGCTCCTACCCTTTCTTATCGGCTGCGACGCCGGTGCGCCGGTGGAGACCGTCACGGATGGCGAAGCGCGCTCCGCCGATGGCGTGGCCATCCGCTACGATGTGCGCGGTGCCGGTGATCCGGCGCTCGTGCTGGTGCACGGCTGGAACAACACTCGCGGCATCTGGGGAGTTCACCCCGAGACTCTCTCGCGCACGCACCGCGTGGTCGCGCTGGACCTGGCGGGGCACGGAGCATCGGGCGCGGACCGAGCCGACTGGACCATGGACGCGTTTGGCGAAGACGTCGTGGCGGTCGTCGATCAACTGAAGCTCGACGGCGTAGTGCTGGTCGGGTTCTCGATGGGCGCAGCTGTTGTTCTGGAAGCAGCGGAGCGGTTGGGGGACCGAGTCCTCGGCATCGTCCTCGTAGACATGTTCCAGGACCCGGATGTCATGATGAGCGACACCGAGGCCGAGCAGTTTGTGGCCGCGATGCGCGCAGGCTTGGGTGACACGGCTTTCATCCGCGCGTTCGCCTTCACCCCGGACGCGCCAGACTCCTTGCTCACCTACGTCATGGCGATGATGCCTGAACAACCGTATGAGCACTCGTTCACCGCGCTCGAGTCGGCGCTCGATTGGACGCGGTCCGAGCTCAAGCCGACGCTTCAGGAGATCGACCAGCCGATCGCAGCGATTAGCACGACGGCCGTGCCGACGAACGTAGAGGCATGGCGGCGCTACGGTACTTCATTCACAGTCGACACTATCAACGGCGTGGGTCACGCTGGCATTCTTCTCCAGCGCGTTGAGGAATTCGACGCCCGGCTGCTCGCGATTGTCGATCGCCTCGCTTCCGGGGAATCGGACGCTCGGGCCGAGTAGTTGTCGAGATCGAAGACCGGCCCTCAATCCAGGCGCGTGTCAGACGCCGTCTCGCGGAAGAGCGGAACCTATCGAGAACTGTGCGCTTCCAATTCGATCTCGATCAGGAACTCGGGCAGGGCCAGCCCCTTGACCTCGAGCCACGAGCCGGTCGGAAACTGCTTCGTGTAGATGGAGCCGCGGTACGCAGCGACTTCCAGGAACTTCGCCATGTCGGTCGTGAAGACGTTCTCGACGATCACGTCGTCGAAGGTCAGGCCGTAGTGCCGCAGGACCTTCTCCAGATCGGCGTACGCGTTCTTCATCTGCTGCTCCAGGTCCCCGACCGCCGTCGGGTTGCCCTGATCATCCATGCTCACGGCACCCGAGATCTTAACGTCGTCACCAATCTTCACGGCGTGCGTGTACCCGTACGCTTGTTCCACCTCGGGCCGCAGGAGGAAGTACTCCGCCGTCTCCACCATGACCGGTGCGTCGTCAGCCACAGCTGCCGTCTCGTCGGTCGCCGGGACGGCGCAAGCGGACAGTAAGGCGGCAAAGAGCGTGGCGGAGGCCAGTAACGATCCATTCTTCATCGTTGTTCTCCTGTGTTGTACGGACATGCGCCCGTCTCGAATGGTCATGGACAGATCCTGTCGATCTCCCTGAGCTCGTCCTCGGACAGCGCCGGCCCATCAGCGGCATGCAGGTTCTCCCGCAGCTGTTCGACCGAACTCGCTCCGACGATCGCGCCTGCGGTTGGACCTCCATCTCTGTCTCGGATCGCCCAAGATATCGCGAGCTGAGCTAGCGATTGCCCGCGACGGGAGGCCACTTCTTGAAGAGCGCGGACCCTGGTCAGAACATCCTCTGTGATCTGGCTTGCCGTCAACGCACCGGAGTAGTCGGTCTCCTTTCCGGCACGCGATCCCGGCGGGATCTCCGTCAGATAGCGATTCGTGAGCAATCCTTGAGCGAGCGGAGAGTACACGACCACTCCCATCCCGGCGTCGGCTGCCAGCGAGAGAAGCTCTTCTTCGATGTCCCGCTGAAACATGTTGTATTTCGACTGGTTCACCAGAAGCGGGACGAAGCCGTTGGCCTCGGCGCAGGTCACGGCGCGACGGGTCTCGTCCGCGCCATAATTGCTGACCGCTGGATAGAGAGTCTTGCCCATCCGAACGGCCGAGTCCAGCGCTCCCAGGGTTTCATCCAACCTCGTCATGCCGTCGGGTCTGTGGTGGTAGAAGATGTCGACGTAATCGACCTGCAGTCTCCGAAGTGACTGATCGAGGCTCGCCAGAAGGTGCTTCCGGGATCCCCATTCTCCGTAGGGCCCCTCCCACATCAGGTATCCAGCCTTCGTGGAAACGACGATTTCGTCTCGGGGAAGGTGCTTCAGAATCTCCCCGAAACGCTCCTCGGCGGCCCCCGGGGGCGGACCGTAGTTGTTGGCCAGATCAAAATGAGTGACGCCCTGATCGAAGGCGGTGAATACCAGCTGCCGGCACAGGTCCTCATCCGCATCGGCCCCGAAATTGTTCCAGCAGCCCAGGCTGATCGTCGGTATGACCAGGCCTGACGTACCGAGACGTCGGCCGGGCATGCCTCTGTACGCGGCTTCTTCGTCCCTGTTGGAAGCTGTCATCATCCGTGCCCTGTTGTAGCTGGAAACGTGCAGGCCGGTCGTGCCACGATGGCACGCTGATCAATACAGAGGCAAATGATCCGGGTGTGAAGCCCTTGAGATGGGCCAGTCCTGTCCGACGGGCATGGTCCGCTCCCTTGACGTTGACAGAGTGATCATACATACTGGTCGGTATGACACCCACGGTTGTCGCACCTTCGCACCCGCGCCGAGACGCGGAGGCCACACGCGAGGCTTTGCTCGAAGCCGCGTTCAACGAGATGTACATGAACGGTTTCCGGGCCGCGAGCCTGGATGCGATCCTGACGGCGACCGGCCTGACCAAGGGAGCGCTGTACCACCACTTCGGGAGCAAGCAGGGGCTTGGCTACGCCGTCGTGGAGGAGCGGGTCAGGCCGCTGGTCCGTGAGCGCTACAAGAAGGGTATTCTGCTCATGGGCTGCCCCGTCAACAACCTTGTCACCGAGATGTCGGGAGTGGACGAGGGCTTCCGCCGCCGCCTCGCCGAGATTCTCGAGGAGTGGAAGGCCACGATCGCTGAGGGCCTTCGTCGCGGGCAGGCTTCAGGGCTCGTCCGGTCGGATATCGACCCGGTAGCGGTGGCGACCTTCTATGTCGCCAGCTACCAGGGCGCATGCGGGTTCGCCAAGAACGCGCACGACATAACTCCCTTCGAGGCCTGCCGAAATGGGCTCGATAACCACCTCGAGTCCCTCCGCCCGACCGGGGCAGTCAATGACCACATGAGTTGAGAGGATGTCCCCTGAGAGCTCCGAATGGCGCATGCGTTAATATACCGACCGGTACGTATGAATTACTCTCGACGAAAGGAAATGTCATGTCCATCCAGGAGAACAAATCGATTCTCATGCGGGCAGCGCAGGCCTTCAACGATCCGGAGAGCCGACCCGGGTGGTTCGAGATTCACGATCCTTCGGTCGTCGCGCACGGCCTTGGACCGGACCCACTCGATCTGGAGGGCCTGAAGCAGTTCTACGGGGGTCTGTGGAAGGCATTCCCCGGTCTCCGCATCACGGTTGCTGACATGGTCGGTGAGGGCGACAGGATCTCGTGGCGCCTGCGCGTGGAAGGGACCCAGGAAGCCGAGTTCAGGGGAGTACCGCCGACCGGCAAGGAGGTGACTTTCGGAGCTCAGTACATCTTCCGGTTCCGGGACGGCAAGATCGTCGAGCGCTGGACGAACTTCGACCGTCTCGGAGTCATGGTTCAGCTCGGCGCCATGCCGGCCCCGGTTTGAGTCTCATCACCCCAGGGAGGGTTCAGTCATGAACGAAGGACACAGTTCGCGGGCGCTGCGCTCAGTGCTGATTGCCGTCGGCCTGGTATTCATCTTCGGGGTTGCGCTGCTCATGCGTATCTGGCCGTCGGGTTGGCAATGGCAACCCAACCAGCATGAGTATGAACAGATGTTCCAGGGCGTCTACGCCACGCTGGGAGTGTTCCTCATACTGGCAGCACGAGAGCCCCACAGGCACCGGAGCCTGATCCTCTTCACGGCCTGGTCCAGTCTGGTACACGCGGGAATCATGGGGATACAAGCGATCCTCGATACTGCTGAGCGCGGACACCTGGTCGGTGACGTGCCGGCTCTGGCGATCGTCGGGATCGTACTTCTGATTCTGGCGCCCAAAAACAGCACATCACGTACCGCGACCTGACCGTATGGAGGTCAGGGAAGACTAGTATATCGAATCAGGAGCCGGCATCCGATGACTATCAGAGTCGTGCGCCTCGGTGAGGCGAGACATGCGGAAGAGGGAGTGCGGATTGGCACCGTGAGGCGTCCGCCTCGCGGGGTGCCGAAGACCGAGTATTCGGCCCGAGACTACTATGATGTCTGGTTGCCCAACCTGTCGCCGAGCCCGGAGCTGATGAAGCTGGGAAAGGCCGTGGAGAGCGACGAGGACTGGGCCGTCTTCGGGAAGAGGTATCGAGCCGAAATGTCGGCAGCGGACAGCAAGCGGATCCTGGATCTTCTTGCCGTTCTGTCGCACGACTCGCACTTCTCGGTCGGCTGCTACTGTGAGGAGGAATCTCGATGCCACAGATCCCTGCTTCGGGAGCTCCTCGCTGAGCGCGGAGCGGATATCGACTGAGAGTCGATCTTACGCGGCGGGTCGCGAGCTTCCCTGCCCGGTTGCCTCCTCCCAGTGTCGCGCGGTGCGTGGCGCGCTGGTGCGGGAGGAGCCCTCACGTTTCCGAGGTGCAACGAAGGTTGAGTACACCGGGGAACACTAAGGCGAATCCGCCCCTCAGATGATGCGGTTGACAGGAATCGGCACTCTATAGTTGTTGGAATGTAGCTCACCGCATTTCGCTGCCTGCGTCGGACGGTTCGGCCACCTGACACTCAGCGTGGCGGCAGTCTCGACGACGCGTCTGTCAGAGCTGTGGTGGGCGCGGGCGTGTCTGGTGGGAGCTCTCTATCGATGGTGGGCCTCGATCAACACACACAGACAAGGAGAACGAGCCATGGCAAACAAGGGCGAGATTCAGCTGACGTTCGTCATCGTGGCCCCGCCGGATCTGGCGGAGGAAGGCGACCGCCTGTTCGCGACTCACGCTCCCTGGATGGAGGCCACGCATCACCGGGAAGGGGACAAGGCTCTTCTGAGCTACAACGTGTCCAGGGCGCCGGAACTCTCCAACCCCATGGATCCTAGCTCTGACCCGACCGGAAACACGGTTTTCATCCTGAGCGAGATCTACGAGACGGCAGCCGGTGTCGCCGATCACTTCGAGCAGGCCGAATCGAGCTGGCGGGACTTCCCGGCCATCGTGGAGTGGATGGGGAAATGCTCGGTCACGGGAGTTCCGGTGGCCCCGATCATCCATTCGCTCTGGTAGACGTGGGACGAAGGGCTCGATCGGGCGTGTCCCGCAACGGGACCACCGTAACGAGATCCGCGGCTGAAAGGCGTATGCAGCTGGCACGGCAAGAACTGAGATTCCGTGAACCCAGGATGGCGCCCTGGTGATTCAGCACGGCCCGGAGGATCGCGATGTCTTCCGCGAGCAGTACGAGCGGACGAGATCGGAAGCTGGCAGGCAGGTCGAACGGTTGGTCCTCGGTCACGAGGTAGGTCTCAACGGTTATACCACCGTCGATCAGGCTCAACGCCTGTCCGAATGCCTGAACCTGTCCCCTGATTCGGTGTTGTTGGACCTGGGCGCCGGTCGCGGCTGGCCGGGCACGTACCTCGGGTGGTCCACCCAGTGTCGGGTCGTGCTGTCGGACATCCCCGTGGAAGCCTTGAAGCAGGCTCGGACCTACGCCGAAGGCAGAGGTATATCGAGACTGGTCAGCTGTGTCTGCGCTGAGGGCATGACCCTGCCCTTTGACCACGATTGCTTCGATGGTGTGGTCCACGCGGACGTCTTCTGCTGACTACGCGACAAGCTCTCCGTGCTGAGGGCATGTCACGATGTTCTGAAGCCGGGAGGGCGCATTGCCGGCTACACTATCCACACGCCACAGGGTCTGAGCGAAAGTCAGGGGAAGCGGGCGTCCGAGTTGGGACCCAGCGAAGTGCTTTCAGAGGCGTCACCGGTCGATTTGCTGAGAGCGGCAAGCTTCAACGTAATCGTCGAGCAGGACGTGACGGAACACTTCAGGGCGACCTGCGAGGCCATTCTGAGAGCAAGGTCTGACCTGGAGAGCAAGCTGCGCAACGAGGAGGGCGATGCGCTCTTCGAGGAAGAGCAAGAGGGAAGGACCCTCAAGCTCAGAGGGATAACGGAAGGCCTTCTGCAGCGATCACTGATCGTGGCTATAAAGACTTAGCGGAATCAGCGAACGAGAAGCAGGCTCCGCCGGAGGGTTCGGTCATCGGATGGAGTCAGAGGCTCGTGAGGCGACAGTCGGTCGCACCGCCGGTCAGATCCACACAAAGACAGGAGACCACATGTCTACCGAGGACGTTCTAAATCACCATCTTCAGTCGTTCGGCGCGGGTGACGTAGACGAGACGATGAAGGACTACACCGACGACTCGGTTCTCATGACTCCCGACGGCGCACTAACCGGCCTGGGTGAGATCCGAGCCGCCTTCGAGGAGTTCTACGGCGGCTTGTTCCGGCCGGGTACGTATGAGTTCGAGATGGACCACATCGCGATCGAGGGTGAGATCGCGTTCATCGTGTGGCACTCCTCGAACGAAGGGGCCGAGGTGCCGCTTGGCACCGACACCTTCCTGATTCGAGATGGCAAGATCGCCGTTCAGACCTTCACCGCGCAGATTGAGGCGGGTTAGAGCCCTCCCCCGCGGCAGGCACCCGGCGCACGCTGGCAAGACAGGATCGTAACCATGAACAGATTGCGTATGGCGGCGGGTATGCTGCTGGTTTCGGCTGGCTTCGTTGCGCCTTCCACGTCGGTCGCACAAGACGTACGGGCCCGCGACCTGGGTATCCCCTTCGAGGGCGTCCCCGGCCCCCTCAATGCCATCACCGATGTCCCCGGCATCGAGGTCGGCCACGCGACAGTCATTCGTGGTGACGGTCCGCTGGTAAAAGGAGACGGGCCGATTCG
>JBDHFS010000159.1:0-9622 GCA_039590285.1 Gemmatimonadota bacterium | reverse complement strand
GACGGGACGAGCGGCCCTCCCCATCCTGGAGGCCTCCACAGCCTGAGAGCGAAGTTCGGCCCCGCCGCCGCGATCTGCAAAGGTTGCCGGGCCCTGCGATTCAATTCTCCGCCCGACTTGCCGCGATTCGCCTCCCACACCGGCTCTCCCAAGGTTCTCTAGTCCCCACAACGCACATGAAATCAAGTGGTTGCATGCCGAGGGCATCGGGTCGTCCCCCAAAGCGCGCCGGGTTCGCGATCTGGCCCGGGTCGTGCCCTGCTTCCCTTCAGACCGTGCGTCCGGGGCCTCGAGCCGGGACGCTGTTCCCTCTGAGAGGTTCCGAGAATGAGGAAGTCGGCCGCGGCCCTCCGCCGCACAGTACGCCGGGCTGTGGCCTTCGGGCTCGCGTCCGTGTGTGCAGCCTCGCTTCCGGACCACCTCCCGGCTCAGGACGTCTCGGAATCGCTCAGCAGCCTGAACGAGGCGAACGGCAAGCTCTATATCGGTCCCCTCTCGACGGGTTTGGCGGCGGCCCTGAACTCGGGCTTCTACCACACGGCCGCAGTCCACGATGTCCTCGGTTTCGACCTCGGTTTCCGGGTGATGGGCTCCTTCGTACCGGAGGACCTGGACACGTTCACTCCGGTCCTGCCCGACTCGGTCGATATCGAGGGCAGGGTGTTTCACGATCCGTACGGAACCGCGGGCGGCGCCCCGCTGGCATCTCCGACCGTGACCGGGACCGGGGAAGGGGTGCGCCTCGTGCCGCAGGGCGAATTCAGGGACTCGCTTCTCGCCCTCGGCGAGGATCCGGCCGAGTACGTAATCCGATTCCCGCAGGGATTCGATATCCCCATCGCTCCGTATGCCGCGATTCAGGGAGCACTGGGCATCCCGCTGGGCACCGAGCTGGTGCTCCGCTTCATTCCGAGCTTCACGCCGAGTGACGACGTGGGGTCGATCAGCATGATCGGCGGTGCGATCAAGCACTCGCTGGACCAGTGGTTCTCCGACGATCCGCCGCTCAACGTGGCGGTGGCCTTCGGACTCCAGCACTTCAAGGTGGGGGACTACCTGGACGCCAGCAGCACTCAGTTCTCGCTCATCGCGAGCAAGAAGCTGTCGGTCGTCACGCTTTACGGCGCCGGGACGCTGGAGAGCGCGAATCTGGACATTTCCTACGACTTCGAGCCCGACATCATCGCCGACGTGCCGGTCGAGCTCGAGAAGGTCGAGTTCACGCAGGAAACGCCGAACGACGTCACACTCAAACTGGGCGCGACCCTGTCGCTCGGTCCGGTCGGCCTGAACGCCGAGTACACCGTGGCCGCGCGCGACGTCTTCACCGCGGCGCTCGTTTTCGGAACGTTCTGAGATCAGAGGAGGATACCGGGTGTTCTTGAAGAAGACGTCGACAGACAATACCGCCGCAGACCCGGCGGATGCCAAGCACCCGAGCGGGGTCCGCAAGAAGGTGGTGGTGAGGCTTCCCAGGCGCGCCCTGATCGAGAACGTGAGCGATCGCTACAAATGGGAGCTCGAGAGCCTGGCTCCGATCGCGGACCTGGTCGAAGTGAACGCTTCCCGTCGGGAAGACTTCATCGCTGGGGCCAGGGACGCCGATGCGATCATCACCTCCTGGGGGCTCCGAGTCCCGAGAGACGTGATCGAGCGGCTCGAGCGCTGCGTTGTGATCGGTGTCGGCAGCGTCGGCGTGGACCAGGTGGACGTGGAGGCTGCCACCGAAGCCGGCATCGTCGTCACGAACGTCCCGGACGTGTTCACCGAGGAGGTGGCCGACCACACGATGATGATGATTCTCGCCTGTGCTCGACGTCTCAAGAAGGTGGACCAGTTCGTGACCGGCGGGAACTGGCGTGAAGGCCGGCACCTCCTGCAGCAGGTACCGCGGCTGTGGGGCCAGACGCTGGGCCTCATATCCTTCGGCAACGTGGCGAGGGCGGTGGCGCGTCGCGCGAAGCCCTTTGGACTCAACGTCATCGCTTACGATCCGTACGTGTCGGAGCTCAAGATGACAGGAGATGGCGTGGAGCCGGTATCGTTCGGGGAGCTCCTGGAGCGCTCGGATTTCGTATCCGTGCATCCCGGCCATACCGAAGAGACGTACCACATGCTGTCGACACCGCAGTTCGAGGCGATGAAGTCGACCGCCATGGTGATCAATTGCGGCCGCGGCTCTACCGTGGACGAGGCCGCTCTCATCGACGCCCTGAAGCGCCGTGAGATCGCCGGCGCGGGGCTGGACGTGCTCGAGAAGGAGCCTCCCGCTTCCAGGAATCCGTTGCTCCGCATGCCCAACGTGATCCTCACGTCGCACGTCGCCTCGGCGACGACACGCATGCGGCCGGAAGCGCGACGCCGCGTCGGCCGGGAAGTCGCGATGGTGCTGCGCGGCAAGTGGCCGATGAGCTGTGTGAACCCCACCGTCCTGCCGAGAACGCACCTCGAGCGCTGGCAGCCGACCCCGATGGAGCGCGGCCCGAACCGCTAGTCCCCGTCCTCGCTTCCGTCGAGGACGACGCGCGCCGCCTGATGTTCCCATCGCGCCCCGCGTCCCTGTAGCTTGCGTCTGAGTCTCATTGGCCCGGATGCCGCTGCGCGCAGGAGGCGGGGATGAGAGCCATGCTCCTCGAACGAATCTCACCGGCGGAGGATCGGCCCCTCCGCCTGGTGGAGCTTCCCGACCCGGATCCGGGCCCTGGCGAGATCCGGGTAGTCGTGCGCGCCTGCGGCGTATGCCGTACCGATCTGCACGTCATCGAGGGGGACCTCCCCGAGCATACGCTGCCGATCATACCGGGACACCAGGTCGTCGGAGTGGTGGACTCCGTCGGCCAGGGCGCCTCGGCGTTCGCTCCCGGCGATCGGGTCGGCATCGCGTGGCTCCGCGGAACGTGCGGTGAGTGCGGATTCTGCCGGTCGGGAGACGAGAACCTGTGCCCGTCCTCTCGCTACACCGGATACCACGAGAACGGTGGATACGCAGAGCTGGCCGTGGTGCCGGAGTCCTTCGCGTACCCGATCCCGGACGGTTTCGACGACCTCCAGGCCGCCCCCCTTCTGTGTGCCGGGATCATCGGATACCGGGCCCTGCAGCGGTCCGAGGTCAGAGCCGGCGGCCGGCTGGCGCTATACGGGTTCGGCTCGTCGGCGCACGTCGTCATGCAGATCGCCCTGCACCGGGGCTGCGACGTCTTCGTGGTCACGCGAGGCGAAAGCCACCGCGAGCTTGCCCGCCGGATGGGGGCCTCCTGGGTCGGATGCCCTGGCGAAGCGCCACCCTTGGAGATGGACAGCGCGATCGTCTTCGCCCCGGCCGGCGAGATCGTGCCCGATGCGCTCCGGTCTCTGCGCAAAGGCGGCACCGTCGCCCTTGCCGGCATCTACATGACTCCGGTCCCCGAGCTCGACTACGAGGCCCACCTGTTTCACGAGAAGAACCTGCGGAGCGTCGAGGCCAACACGAGGGAAGATGGGCGCAGCCTGCTTCGCGAGGCCGCCGCGGTGCCGGTCAGGGCCAACGTGACCCCATTCCCTCTTCAGGAGGCGAACGAGGCGCTGATCCGGCTCAAGAGCGACGCCATCGACGGAAGCGCGGTCCTCGTGATGGGCGACGGCTGACGCTCAATCCGGCCGGCGTGCCTCCCACACCTGCCGGCTCACGTCAGCGGCGGCCCGCCTCGTGACGGACTCATCCTCCACGCCGCTCGTCAGAACCACGAGCACGTAATGGGCCTCGCCGGGCGGCATGACGATCCCGCCGTCGTGGTCCACGGCGGTGATCCACCCCGTCTTGTGGGCCACCGGGATGCCCTCGGGAAGACCAGCCGGGATCGCGTCGTCGAACTCCTGTGGCGGCGTGGAATTCGAGATCCGGGTGGATCAGGATCTCCTCACCGGTGTCGAGGTCGCGGAACACCACGGCGAACGTCGCGCCCGTCTCGGCCAGCCGCCCCTCGATGGCCGTGACCAGCGCCGCCTCGCCAGCGGCCCGGTCGGACGGATCCGGCGCATCGCCAGGCGCACAGCACAGGGCCGCTCCAGCGGTGCCGACCCGAAGGATTCTCATCGAAGTTCTGCCCATCAGTCACCCACGCTTGATCGGATCGGGAACTCCCTCCCGTCCTCGCCTGTACTTTCTCATCCGACCACGCTCGTGGTGCGTGAGGCGCCCGGCTGGCATGCCGGACTTCAGCCGTCAATTGGATGTTATCGACAGGAGAACATGTCGATCAAGCAAGATCTCCTTTCCCTGGCCCGCCTGCCCGGCGCCGCCGTCGTGGTGGCGGCGACACTTACGCTCGCCTTACCCCTTCGAGCCGTCGCTCAGGAGCCCTCCGCGACGGTCAGCGGTCGAATCATCACACCAGCGGGGGATGCGGCCTTCGGTACCGAGGTGAGGGTCGTGGGCCTGGGGCGCCACGTGGACGCCGACGCGGACGGACGGTTCGTGCTGGAGATTCAGGCCGGGACGTATGTGCTGGAGATCGTCAGCCGCCGGTTCGGCCGGGCGACGGAGCGCATCGTCGTCCAGGCCGGTGAGGACCTGGAACTGGTGATCCGCCTGGAGCCCATGTTTCACGCGGAGCCGATCATAGCCAGCGTCGGCCCGGAGGCCCGCACGCAGACGGAGCTGTATCAGGTGACGGACGTACTGAGCGGCCGTGAGCTGGTCGAAAAAGGCCGAAACACCATCGGCGAGACGCTGGCAGAGCAGCCCGGTGTGACCTCTACGTATTACGGGCCGGGCTCGAGTCGACCCGTGATCCGCGGTCTTCAGGGGGACCGGGTTCGAATCCTCGAGTCGGGCGTGAGCAGTGGCGACGTCTCGGCAAGTGGCCCCGACCATGCCGTGGCGGTCGAGCCGATGCTGGCGGACCAGGTCGAGATCATCCGTGGCCCTTCCACCCTGCTGTACGGTAGCTCGGCGATCGGCGGGGCGGTGAACGTGATCGATCCCCGCATCCCGAGGGAAGTGTCCGTTCATCCCATCTCGGGGTTCGCTCAGGTGCAGGGGGCCACGGTGAGCGACGAGCTCAACGGGGCCGCATCGCTCAACGGATCGGTGGGCTCGTTGGCCTGGCATGCCAGCGGCCTTCTCCGGAATACCGACGACTACCGGATTCCCGGTCCGGCGGTCGCCCCGCCGGCGCAGGAGCCCGGAGAGGATCATCCGGACCTGGGCTTCCTGCCGAACAGTGCCCTGGAGACGAGGACGGGCTCGCTGGGGGGCTCGTGGGTCGGCTCCGCGGGCTACGTCGGTGCTGCCGTGACCGGGTATGGAACGAAGTACGGGGTGCCGGGGCACGCGCATGGCGAGGAGGAGCCCGCAGCGCCCGAGATCGAGGAGGAGCACGGGGTGGAGATCGACCTCGACCAGACCCGGTTCGATCTCGAGGGAGCGTGGAACTTCGGCGGGAGCGTCGTTCGAGCGGCGAAGATCCGCGCCGGCTACGCGGACTACACGCACAAGGAGCTGGAGGGCGACGTTGTCGGCACGCGCTTCGATAACAGCGAGTTCGAGGGCCGATTCGAGGCGACTCACGCGCCGCTGGGGCCGGTGACCGGCACGCTGGGCCTGCAGTATGGAGACCGGGAAGTGAAGGCTGCCGGCGAGGAGGCGTTCCTGCCCGACACGAAGACCGGGGCCCTGGCCCTGTTCCTGTACGAAGAGATTCCAGCCGGTCCCCTGAAGTTCGGTTTCGGGGCGCGGTGGGAGGGCAGCGATCACGATGTCGTCGATGGCCGAAGCCAGAGCAGCGATGGTTTGTCGGGCTCGTTGGGGATCAACTGGTCGGCCACGGACGCCGTCACCCTGACGCTGGCCGGGGCCCGATCGACCAAACTGCCCACGGCCGAGGAGCTCTTCTCGAACGGCCCGCACGCGGCCACCCAGCTGTACGAGATCGGGAACCCGGACCTGGTCAACGAGATCGGGCACAGCTTGGATGCCGCCGTCATAGTCAGCGAGGGACCGGTGACGGGGCAGGTCGCCGGATACGTGAATTCGTTCGACGACTTCATCTTGATCATGCCGACCGACTCCGTCGCGGACGGCCTCACCGTAGCCGCGTACGAACAGGCCGACGCCATGTTCTATGGCTTCGAGATCAGTCTCACGGTGTCAGTACTCCATCGTCCCGGGAATCACCTGGCCCTGACGGCTTCCAGCGACTACGTGCGTGCCGCTGCCACCGACACCGATGAGCCGCTCCCGTTCATTCCCCCTCTTCGTTGGGGCGGTGGCGTTCTGTGGGAGTACGGCCAGTGGCGCGCGACGGTCGACGTGCGGCGCACGGAGGAGCAGGCGCGCGTGGCCGAGTTCGAGACGCCGACACCCGGGTACACCATGCTCGATGCCGGCGTAAGCTACGCGTTCTTCACCGGGAGCCTTGGCCATCAGATCACTCTGCGTGGAACGAATCTGACAGATACGCTGGCCCGCAACCACGTTTCCCTTCTCAAGGACATCGCGCCGCTTCCCGGACGGGATATCCGGCTCACGTACCGGTTGTTGTTCTAGAGATCCCTCGCTGCTCGGGCCTCCCGGGACACGCCCTCGATTGACGAAAGGTTGATTCCGCGCTTCAGTGTTGTATGATTAAGGCCTCGGTCGTACCGAATCGCCGCGCATGACGGCAAGCGACCGAGCCGGCCCGCGGCTCCACCGGGATCCCCCTGAGGTCCGTCGGCTTTGATCGGGTAGCCCCACGCTGCTCCTGTTTCGGTCAATCATGGTCGCGACGGTAGTGAGTGTGGCTTTCATATTCCCTGGCCTGCACGTGACCGGCAGGTCGACCAGCAGAGAACGGACAGGACGTGACGAACGAAGGCACCCTCGGAGTGCTGGAGGTCCTCGGCGGCAAGTCGGGGTTCATCCGGCGGAAGCACGCCAGCTATACGCCCAGCGACGACGACATTTACGTCGGGCAGAGACTCATCAACGGTAAGAGCCCGCCCCTGAAGCGCGTCTTCTCGGTGAACGGCATACCGGTCGAGACACTGGGCCATCGCCGCGACTTCAAACGCCTTTCGGCTCAACACCCCAACGAGCAACTGGTGCTCGAGTGCGGCCTGACCCGCCGCGGCGAGCCGGACTACACCAACCGCATCATCGACCTCTTCTGTCCTCTCGGCAAAGGCCAGCGCGCCATGATCGTCGCGCCGTCCAAGGCCGGTAAGACCATGGTCCTCCAAGCGATCGCCGAGGGCATCGAGAAGAACTTTCCGGAGTCCACGGTCTTCATCCTCCTGGTGGACGAACGCCCGGAAGAGGTCACGGAGATGGAAGCGTGCGGCTACGGAGAAGTGGTGGCTTCCAGCTTCGACTACCCGGCCGAGCGGCACGTGCAGGTGGCGGAGATCACGCTGGAGAGGGCGCGTCGCCGAGCCGAAATGGGCCAGGACGTGGTCGTAATCCTCGATTCCATCACGCGTCTCGCGCGAGCCTACAACAATGTCGAGGAGGGTACGGGCCGTACTCTGTCGGGCGGTCTCGACGCCGGTTCACTGGAGAAGCCAAAGCGCTTCCTCGGCAGCGCCCGCTATATCGATCCGAACCAGGGAGGCGGCTCGCTCACCATCATCGCCACGGCCCTCGTGGATACAGGGTCCCGCATGGACCAGGTGATCTTCGAGGAGTTCAAGGGCACGGGAAACAGCGAGCTGGTCCTGAGTCGCGAGCTCGCGGATCGACGCATTTACCCGGCGATCGACCTGAATTCCAGCGCCACCCGCAGGGAGGAGCTGCTCCTGTCGGACGCCGCCCTGACGGCGTCACACGCGATGCGGCGCGAGCTCAGCGATGTGTCGGAGGTCGACGCCATGGCCGAGGTGCTCGGAATCATGCGGCGCACCGACAGCAACGCGGTGCTTCTCGACAAGATCACGGCACGCATCTAGCATATCCCTCTTCCGTCGCGGGACATCGAATGGGAGCCGCCGGGAAGGCCGTCTCCTGCCGGTCCGCGTTTGACGGATGTCGAGCGCACCCGGATCCGAAGGGGCCGCGGCCCGCATCCCGAGCGAAGAGCGAATGACAGACAGCCTGGAATCCAAGCTTCCATCACGAGTGGCGGGCCTCGAAAGCCTCGCGAACAACCTGTGGTGGACGTGGCACCAGGATGCGCGAGCCCTCTTCCAGCGCCTCGACTCGACGCTGTGGACACTCTCCGGCAAGAACGCGGTGGAGGTGTTGCGTCGCGTCGACGCCGGTAGGCTGGCGGAGGCATCCCGGGATCCCCTCTTTCTGCGTGAGTACGACGCGGTCATGGCGGAGCTGGGCGCCGTTCTCGATGAGAGGCGCAGCTGGTTTCGCGACACGCACCGTGATCTGGCGTCCGGCGGAATCGCTTATTTCTGCGCCGAGTTCGGCGTGCACGCGTCGATTCCCATCTACTCCGGCGGGCTCGGGATCCTCGCGGGTGACCACTTCAAGGAGGCCAGCGACCTGGGGATCCCCCTGGTCGGGGTGGGACTCTTCTATCAGAAGGGCTACTTCCGCCAACGCATGACGGAGGCCGGACGCCAGATCGCGATCGAGGAGCCGTTCGAGCCCGACTCGATGGCCGTCCGGCGCGTGTGGGGGAACGGAGAAGAGGAAGCTCGCGCCACGGTGACGCTGGACGGGCGCACGGTGTACCTGGGCCTGTGGGAAATGTTGATGGGACGCTCGTCCATCTACCTGCTCGACACCGACATCGATGTGAATCATCCGGAGGATCGCGGGCTGTCCCACCAGCTGTACGCAGGCGACAACGAGATGCGGCTGCGACAGGAGATCGTGCTCGGCATAGGTGGAGTCCGGGCGCTGCGTGCCCTCGATCTCCAGCCCGAGGTATGGCACGCGAACGAGGGCCACGCCGCCTTCATGGCCCTGGAGCGCTTCCGCGAGTACGTCGAGGAAGGGATGTCCGCCGAGGAGGCGCATCGCGTGGTGGCGGAGACGACCGTATTCACCACGCACACGCCGGTCGCCGCCGGGCACGACGCGTTCTCGCTGGACCGAATGGACCGCTACTTCTCCCACTATCTGGATCGCCTAGGCCTCTCCCGGGAGGAGTTGTTCGCACTGGGCCGGCACCCGCACGACGATGGCCGCTTCCACATGTCGGCTCTGGCCCTCCGCATGGCGGACGGCCGGAACGCGGGCAGCGAGAGGCACGGGGAAGTCGCCCGGAGCATGTGGCGCTCGCTGTGGCCGAAGGCTGAGAGCAACGATGAAGTGCCGATCGGCCACGTCAGCAACGGCGTTCACGTGCCCTCGTGGGTGTCGCCCCCCTTCCGCCGACTGTACCACCGCTACCTCGGACCGGACTGGGAGCAGCTGCACGACGACCCCGCACTGTGGGAGCGAGCGCTGGACCTTCCCGACCACCTCGTATGGGAAGCCCACAAACGGTGCCGAGGCCGGTTGTTCAGCGAGCTTCGCCTGCGGTCGCGCGGGCGGTGGACGGACGGGGAATCGGCTCCGAGCCAGGTCGTGGCGTCGGGCACCCTGCTGGATCCCACGGCCCTCACGATCGGATTCGCGCGTCGGTTCGCGACCTACAAGAGAGCCACCCTCCTGTTTCACGATATCGACCGCCTGAAGGAGATGATGCTGGATCCGTGGATGCCG
>JBDHFS010000158.1:0-7063 GCA_039590285.1 Gemmatimonadota bacterium | reverse complement strand
ATGACGTCTACGAGCAGTTTGTTTCCGCCATAGAGGAGAGTCGCGGGCTGGAGAGGGAGCAGGTCCTGGCCCTGGCGGACGGCCGCGTGCTTTCGGGGGCGATGGCCGTGGATGCCGGTCTCGTCGATCGAACCGGCACGCTACGCGAGGCCGTGGATGTGGCGGGACGGATGGCGGGGATCGGCGACGGTGCTCGGACCGTTCGCCCATCCGAAAAGCGCGTGGGACTGTGGGACGTGATCGGCGGAGTCGAGGAATCGAGACTGCGCTCGCTTGTCTGGAGCGTGCTGGATCGTTCACTGATCGGACCGAGGCTTCGCTATCAGTGGCCGTAAAGGAAGCGTTGTAGTCGGTAGGCCGGACCATCATCCACCGGCAAAGGGGGAATTGACATGACGAAAGCAGACCTTGTCGAACAGGTGCACGAGGCCATCGGGCCGGGCGTCACCAAGAAGGACTGCGCCGCCGTTATCGACGCATTCCTCAATGCGGTGAAGCAGGCGATCGCCAACGGAGATCACATCGAGATTCGCGGTTTCGGCACTTTCAAGGTGCGGAATCGGCGACCGCGCATCGCGCGGAATCCCAGAACGGGAGCCTCGGTCGCGGTTCCGGCGCGGGCTGTCCCCGTGTTTAAGCCTTCCCGCCTGTTCAAGAAGCAAGTGGAAGATGCCGGGGCACCGGAGCCCGTGCCGGATCCGGAGCCGCCGAGGTTCGACAGCTGGGGTTGAAGAGCGATCGAGGGGACGCCGGGCCGTTCCCCGGCGTCCCCGATCAGGAAGTCAGGAAAAGAACGCGGCGACCCTGGACAGGCCTTCCGCCAACTCCTCGTCGGCCACCGCGTAATTGAACCGCAGGAAGCCAGGTGTGCCGAATGGCTCGCCCGGCACGCAGGCCACACCCGCCTCCGTGAGCAGCGCTTCGGCCACGGCGAGTGAATCGGTCTCGCCCCTCAACCTTACATACAGATAGATCGCCCCCGGGGGAGGCGCCACATCGAGGCCGGGGACCCCTTCCAGGGCGTTGACGGCCGTCATGCGCCGGCGATCGAGAATCTCACGAAACCCGGCGACGATCGAATCCCGGTCGGGTGAGGAGAGCACCGCTTCGGCGGCGCGCTGGGAAGGCCCCGCAGCGCCCGAGGTGGTCTGGCTCTGAAGCGCGGACGCCTTGCGGATCACCGACTCGGGACCGATGGCGTAACCGATGCGCCATCCGGGCATCGAAAACGCCTTGGATACTCCGTCGAGGTGGATCACCTTTCCCGAACGGTCCTCGACATCGTAGACCGAAGGCGCTGTACTTCCTTCGTAATACAAGCGACGATATATCTCGTCCGAAACGACCCAAACGTCGCTCTCCGCACACCAAGAACAGATCTCTTCCATCAGGCTCTGATCGTAGGTTCCGCCACTCGGGTTCGCGGGAGAGTTGATGAACAGGCCTCGCGTCGACTCCGTGCGGTGGCGTTCCAGCTCGCGGACGTCCAGCCGGAACCCGCTCTCCCAGGAAGTAGGCACGATCACTGGGCGGGCCCCCGAGAGCTCAACGATCGCCAGGTATGTAGGCCAGTACGGAGCGGGGATGAGGATCTCATCGCCGGCCTCGAACAGACAGTAGGAGATGTTGAACAGCGCCTGCTTCACTCCATTGCTGATGAGGACTTCCGCAGGGGTCACGTTCGCGTGGCCCACAGAGTCGTTCACGTACGCGGCCACCGCCGCCCGCAACTCGGGCGTGCCCTGCGTCGGAGGGTAGCCGGCCTGTCCCGAGCTCACATACTCGACCCCGGACCGAATCCCCGGATCCGGGGTCGGGAACGACGGCTCGCCGGCGGACAGGTCGATGACGGACAGCCCCTCCGCCTGCATCTGTTTGGCGCGTGCCCGGATCGCCAGGGTCGCCGATGGTACGAGGGAGGCGACATTCTTCGAGAACCGCACGGTGGAGCTCCCCGGTTCGGGGTGATTGTTGGAGTTGCGCCCGATCGCTAGTATTGCGAAGGAGGCGCCGACGGCATGTCTTGCCCCGTCCGTCCCGTGAGCACGCATGTTATCCGAGACGCAGTTATGGCGTCAAGAAGAAATTTGCATCCGAGCGAGCCATGATCAGCGAGACCGTTACTCCCCTCTCTCCGGAGCGAGTCCTGGAGGAGGCGCGGCGCTTCTTCACACAGGAAGATTCAGTCTCATCGGCCAACATCGTGGACGAGAGTGACAGGCATCTGACGGTCAACACCTTTCGCAGTCGACTTGCCATCTCGGCGTGGCCGGATGATGACGGCAGCGGTACCCGAGTACGCGTCAGCACACTCCGACGGCAGGAGTCGGTGGGCAAATTCCTGTCCTGGTTGCAGACGGTGGGGCCGATCGAGTGACTCGGACGTTTCGGATCGCCGTTCGCCTGTTCGCAGGCCATCGCGAATCGGTGGGTGCCTCGGAACTCGAAGTCGAGATCGACGAGGGGAGCACGGTCGAGGACCTCCGGTCGGTTCTCGCGTCCCACCCGGCGATCGGCAGCCTGCTCGGAGGCGCAGCGGTCGCCCTCAACCGTCGATATGCCGAGAGCCATGTAGTCGTGTCCGAAGGAGACGAGGTGGCCATCATTCCTCCCGTGGCCGGGGGTTGAGCCGTGTTTGATGCGGGACGGGAAGCGTCACATCCCGAACGAGTGCGGTCGGGAGTCATCGTCGCGGGAATCACCGAGACGGAGCTGAGCGCGGCCGACCTGCTTCACGACATCGGAACGGCCGCCGACGGAGCGGTGGTGGTCTTCGAAGGCAGGGTGCGGGACCACAACGAAGGAATGAAGGTAGTCGGGCTCCACTACGACGGTTATCCGGAGATGGCAGATGAAGTGCTGGGCCAAATCGCGGGAGAGGCGATCGAGAAGTACGAGGTTTCGACCGTGGGTGTTCGACACCGGATCGGAAACCTGGCGCCCGGCGAGGTGAGTCTCGTCGTAGCCGTTTCGGCCGGCCACCGGGGCCCGGCGTACGAGGCATCCCGTTTCGTGATCGAGGAGTTAAAAGTGTGGCTTCCGATCTGGAAGAAAGAGGTGTACGCGGACGGGTCGACCGGGTGGCTGGAAGGGCAGGCGGCATCCGGCCCCGCCGAGCCGGAAGGCGGTCCGTGAGTCACGGCGGGGATGGCCCGGAGGTGACGATGGAGGACCAGTTCGGCCGCCGGATCGACTACCTCCGGATCTCGGTTACGGACAAGTGCAACCTGCGCTGTACTTACTGTATGCCTGTCGAAGGGCTGGAGTGGATCGACAGGAAGGAGTTCCTCACTTACGAGGAGATCGCCTGTATCGTTGGACAGATGGCGGAAGGAGGTCTCCGTAGGGTCCGGCTCACCGGAGGAGAGCCGCTCGTCCGACGTGACCTTCCGGATCTCGTCCGTCATCTCGCTGGCATTCCGGGCATAGAGGACATCGCGCTTTCGACAAACGCCGTCATGCTCCCGCAATTCGGCCGGGATCTGCTGGCTGCAGGGATGAGACGGGTGAACATCAGCCTGGACACACTGCGCCGAAATCGGTTTCAGACGGTCGCGCGCCGCCCGGAGCGCTTCTTCGACGCCACGCTGGACGGGATCGCCGCGGCAGAACGCCTGGGATTGGCCCCACTGAAGATCAATACCGTGCTCATGCGGGGATTGAATGACGACGAGATCGAGGATTTCGCCGCGATCACGCGCGATCGCCCGTGGCACATTCGTTTCATCGAGCTGATGCCGACAGAAGACAACCTGCACCTGAGCAACCGTTTCGTATCGGCGGACTCGGCGTTGGGCAGGCTCAATCGCATCGAGGATCTCAAGGTGGATCAGGGACCGCTCGGAAACGGGCCGGCGACCTACTTTCGATTCGAGGGTGCTCCGGGAACCGTGGGAGTGATCACGCCCCTCTCACACAACTACTGCGACCGGTGCAATCGGATGCGGCTCACGGCCGACGGGAAGCTCCGCACGTGTCTGTTCGGGACTCACGAGGTCGATCTCAGGACCCCTCTTCGCGAGTCGGGCGACGTTCGGGAAGCCATTCGCCAGGCCCTGCGGGGGAAGCCGGAGAGACATCTCCTGCAGCTCGGAACTTCCCGCGGAAGCGGCGGCCTGCGGGCACTCAGCCAGGTCGGAGGCTGACGCCGCAAGCACCGGTTGCGGTTCGACGTAGGGGCCGTAGGTTGGTCGCTGGAATGTGCGCATATTCTATCCCCCCACGCACGTTGCCATACAGAATCCTCAATCCACCCAATCCACATAAGGACGGCCACCGTGGATAAGATTACCGTAGTGGGAGCCGGCCATGTAGGCGCGACGACGGCGCAGCGAATCGCCGAGCGAGAGCTCGCCCGCGAGGTCGTGCTCATCGACATTCTCGCAGGTGTGCCTCAGGGCAAGGCTCTCGACCAGTGGGAGTCCGCGCCGGTCGAGGGATTCGACACCATGGTCACCGGAGCCCAGACGTACGAAGACAGCGCCGGTTCGGGCATCTACGTGGTCACCGCGGGCCTGGCACGGAAGCCCGGCATGAGTCGCGACGATCTCCTGAGGATGAACACCGAGATCATTCGAGGCGTATCGGAGGAGATCGCGAGGTACAGCCCCGATGCGATCATCGTGATGGTCACGAACCCGCTCGACGTGATGGCCTACGTTGCCAAGCAGGTGACCGGCTTCCCGAAGGAACGTGTACTGGGAATGGCCGGAATACTCGACACCGCGCGGTTCAGGAGCTTCATAGCCATGGAGTTGGACGTGAGCGTCGAGGACATTCAGGCGCTCGTCCTGGGGGGGCATGGTGACAGCATGGTCCCGATAGTAAGCACGGTGAGCGTTGGCGGTATCCCGCTGACTCAGCTTCTGGACGCGGAGCGAATCGAGGCGCTCGTGGAGCGTACCAGGAAGGGCGGCGGTGAGATCGTCAAGCTCCTGGGAACCGGTTCCGCGTACTACGCGCCATCCTCCGGAGCGGTCCAGATGGTGGAGGCGATCGCGCGGGACAAAAAGCGCGTCCTGCCGTGCGCCGCGTGGCTGGAGGGCGAGTACGGGTTGAACGAGCTGTTCCTCGGCGTCCCCTGCAAGCTCGGAGAGGGCGGGCTAGAGGGGGTCATCGAGGTCGAGCTCTCAGAGACGGAACGCGCCGCCCTGGGTGCGTCCGCCGATGCCGTCCGCGGCACCATGGAGCTCGTAGAGCTCTGACGCGCTCCGCTCGCACGCCGGTGTGCGGCTTCGCGACGCCGGGCCGCGCCTCAACGGGCGCGGCCCGGGCAGGGTGAGCGCGTGAGTTACCTGGAGTTTCTCCGGCAGTGGTACAACCTGGCCTTTCTGATGGTCGGCGTTGCCGGGCTGGCTTGTTCGATCTGGTCCCGCCTAGCGGATCGAAATCTGTTTCGACCCACCGTGGGACTGATCGTGGCGGCTGTCACGGGTCTCACATGGAACGGGGCGATCCACGACTTGGGCCTTGGCTCGCCGGAGCCTCGTTTCCCGCTCGTCGTGGTAGTCTCCGGGGCTGCCGGCCTCCTGGCGGCTGCGGGTGTCGGCCGCCTGCGTGACCGTTACTTCCGCCCCATCAGCTCCGTGCGCTTCAATCGTCCAGGACACGAGGGTGCGGAGGCTCGAGTGGTGACGCGCGAGGTGCGCTCGGAGCCGGGTTCAGGTCGTGCGCAATGGCAGGACTCCGATGGCGTCCTGCACGTCGTTCATGTTCACACAGAAGGCGAGTTCCTGGGCTTCGGCCGCCGGGTGATCCTCGGTCCTTTCGACCCCGAGTCCGAGTCCTACCCGGCCCATCCTGTGGAACGGAGCCGGCGCGGCTGAGCTTCGGCTTCGGACTCCGGGGCCCTTGGCGGATGTGACCTCCTCCTCCCGCGGGTCGTCTTTCTCTTCGAACTGCCTCGAATGCCTAAGACGGCCGGTGCTGGTCGGCCAAATAGGGAGGACGCGTGATGATGAATCGACTGCGGATACTGATGCTCGCCGGCCTGATCGCCTGCGGAGCATGGGCGTGCGACGACGGTCCGACCGACCCGGGTTCGCTGGGAGGCGGTTCCGTCGATCTGGGTGTCGATGCAGACCTGGAGCTCCAGGTCGTGGGCGACGAGATGCTGGCCGACGTCGTGGCCGAAGATATGGCTCTGTCCATGGGCAGCTCGGGCGACGGCCCCGGCCCATTCAGTGACTCCAGGCAGTGCTTCCGGGATGCTCGGCAGCTTCTCAGGAATGGCGATGAGGAAGGTGCACGGGCCAAGGCGGTCGAGTGCCGCCGCGTGCTTGTCGCGGCCATGATCGGCCGCGGCGGCGAAGCCGCGATCGACGAGCTGTTCGGACGCGTGGAGCGTCTGCTCGAGCGGATCGGCGAGGCCGATGACGAATTCGAGCGTCTCTCGGACCTCGAAGCCAGGCTGCGCGAGCTTGTGGATGAAGCGCATGCCCTGAGGGACGGGGGGGACCTGGTGGGAGCCGGTGAACGGCTCGTCCTGGCGCTACAGATCACCGATCGCATGCGGCACCGTCACCGGGACTTCGTGCGGAATCCCGAGGGCCACGCCAGGCTTTCCGTGGCCATGGGCGGTGAGGCTGTGCGGCTTGCGGAGGGTGTGATCGAGGAGCCCACCCAGACGCAGGAGGTGCTGCTGTTCAGGGCGGGCGAGCTGCAGCGCCGAGCCGTGTTCGCCTTCAGCCAGGGATGGTACCGCCGCGCGGTCGTGCAAGCGCATCGTGCCGAGGGCGTCGCCTTGCACGCCGTCCTGAACGGGGAGCGTCCGACGGTCGAGGACGCGCTGCGACTGCTGAGTCTGGCGGAAGAAGGGATCGTCACGGCCGGGGAGGCCGTCGGGGACGATCCGACGGACCTTCAGTTGGCGTTGCTGAATCGGGCGACTCGCTTGAAGAACAAAGGTGAACAGGCCATCAACACGTGGCATTGGAGAGGAGTAGGCCTCCTGTGGCACTCCTCGGTGATGTCCGCCGTGCTCATCCCGGATCCCGGTTTCACCGACATCAGCTGATCCGGGGACGAACGGGGTCATGAACACGAAAGGGGCGGCGCCATGGCG
>JBDHFS010000157.1:0-13750 GCA_039590285.1 Gemmatimonadota bacterium | reverse complement strand
CCGGACAGACCTGAACGCACGGGGCCTCCTCACAGTGGTTGCACAACTTGGGAACGAAGAACGTGCGCAGGGTGCCGCCCTCTTCCTCGATCGGAGGAAAGCCATCGATTCCTCCATTCGGGCTGTCGACCATGATCTCGCCGTCACTGCGGATCACGTAGCGCTCGACCCACGTGTTGAAGAAGTGCGGCTCGTCGGGCACGTCGTTCTCGTTCTTGCAGGCCTGCGCGCAGCGACCGCACCCGATGCACTTCCGGACGTCGATCCCCATGCCGTAGATACGCTCGGCCTCTTCGTCGCCACCCTCCTGCATGCCGGAGACTTCGGGGACCCGGATGACGCCGAGGGCGATGGGCACGCCGAGGCTTGCCTTCAGAGCTTCCCACAGGAAGTCCCGGCGGTCGACCGAAGGGCTCGTCCGCGAGCCATCCGGGTCGGGCCCGCCCGGGGCACGCGCGGTCACTGGGCCTCCGGGTGGTGCGGATAGTGGCACTGCCAGCAGAGATAGCCTTCTCCGTGCGTGGACATGTCGATCCTGGGGATGTGAGCCGGACTGACCGCGTCCCCGGCGTGACAGCCGCCGCAGAAAGCACGCGCGGACGGCTTGCCGGCCCGTGCGGCTCGCGGCGCTGACTTGTGCTCGTCCGGCGCCTCGTGGCAAGTGAGGCACGGCAGCGCAGCGTGATGCGACACGGCCTTCTGGCTCGCGATCTGGCCATGACAGGCCCGACACGCGCCAGGAACCACGGGAGGTTCGGGAGCATGCGGGTCGTGGCACGTCATGCAGGGGACCGTTGGATTGTGGGCCACCGGATCGATCTGCGGAAAGCCCGACGGCCTGGACGCGTTGTAGCCGTGGCACAGGGGGCAGAACCCTCTCTCACGCGGAGCGGGCGGCTTCACCGACCCGGGTGAGGCAACGTGCCCGGCTGCGGGTCCGTGACACACCTCGCACGAGACCCCGGAATGGTTGGAGGCGCTTCGCTTCTGGGCTATCGGCCCATGGCACATGGTGCATGCTTCGTGTCCGGCATAGGCGAGCGGTTGGGCCGCGATGGAATCGACGGCGGCGGCCCGGAAGTGGCCCGCGTCACCGAAAGTCTCCGGCACCAGCCTCTGCCGCACGAAGACGAATACGATCGCCATGACGACGAAGGCGATGCCGAGGCGCGTAACCTGTTGGGGCATGGCGCGCTCGTGCTCGGGTGTAAGAGGACGATCCCCGCCTCAGGGGCTCGGTCGTAGCCCGCGCAACATCGATGCCATGTACAGAATCCGGGGGGGATCGCACAGAATGCCCCACGACATCCGATCCGGAGGTGCCTCCGGTGGGACACATTGAACCGACACCCGCGGGATCGTGGGACAGTCCGTCTCGGAACGATCCAGGCACCGACAGCCGCGCCGCGCGCGGCTATTGCGTGGGATTGGCCGTGTAGCCCATCACCGTGAGGACGATGATGTAGGCGATCATCGCGAGAGCGATCATGGTGAACAGACGGCTCGCTTCCCCCGGCCCCCGCCTTCGGTCCAGCAGGGGCAGCAGCAGCAGGAAGACGCCGGCCAGCCCGAAGAGCATCACGCCCAGCATCTCCCCTTCCAGCCCCAGGATGTGGGACGGAAGCAGCTTCAGCGTGTGGAACATGTACATGAAGTACCATTCGGGCTTGATTCCCGCCGGGGCCGGCGCGAACGGATCCGCCTTGTCACCGAGGTGCGCCGGGAAGAACGCGGCGAGCGCTCCGAGAAGGGCCAGGGCCACCAGCCAGCCCACCATGTCCCGGAGCAGGAAGCCGGGGACGAACTTCATGGAGCCCCTCGTGGACCCTTTCCGTTCCACGTCGGGCGGAACGCTCATGCCGTGCCGCTGCACGAGCATCAGGTGCAGGCCGACCATCACGATCGTGAAGGCGGGCAGCAGGGCCACGTGGATGGCGTAGAATCGGGTGAGCGTAGCGCCCGTGACGTCCTCACCGCCTCGGGCCAGAGTACGCACGAAGCCTCCGATCAGGGGCACGACTCCGACGATCTCGGTGCCCACCTTTGTGGCGAAGTACGCCAGCTCGTTCCACGGCAGCAGGTAACCCGTGAATCCGAACGCCAGTGTGAGCACGAACAGGATCACACCGCTCATCCACGTCAGGTCGCGGGGCGCGCGGTATGCTTTCAACAGGAAGACGCTGAACAGGTGGATGAAGACGGTGAACACCATCAGGTTCGCGGCCCACGCGTGGAGCGATCGGACCAGCCATCCGAACTGGACCTCCGCCATGATGAACTGCACGGATTCGTACGCCTCCCCGGCGCTGGGGCGGTAGTAGAACAGCAGCAGCATGCCGCTCACGAGCTGACACAGGAACAGGAAGAGGCTCATCCCGCCCAGGTAGTACCAGATCGTGTGCCGGTGAATCGGCACGTCCTTCTTGCGGGCCAGCTCCGAAACGGGCGCCAGACCGACCCGGTCGTCGAGCCAGCCGAACAGCCGCCGGTACCAGCGTCGATCGTTCGTCATCAGGTCCTCTTGCTGACCACGATTTCGTCGTCACGCACGTTGACTTCGTAGTCATCGAGCGGCCGCGGCGGCGGTCCCTGCACGTTTCGTCCCGTCAGGTCGAAATGCCCGTTGTGGCACGCACACCAGATACGTGAGATGTCCTCCCGGAACTGGACCGTACAGTCGAGGTGCGTGCAGATGGCCGAGAACGCGCGCAGATCCCCCGTCTCTGTCCGGACGAGGATCCCCGGCTTGTTCCCGAATCGGAAAGCGCGCGCGCTGTTCGGAAGGATCTCCGCCGCCGGAAACGGCAACGTCACGGACGTCGCCGCAGACTCTCCGGCCGGCGGTGGAATGAGGTATCGGCTGATCGGGTAGATGACCGCCGCCACGTATCCGGCGGCGCTCGTGCCCAGAAGCCAGTTCACGAACTTCCGCCTGGACGACGTTCCCGAACCGCTCTCACCTGCCATCGCGTCGCTCCTTCGCTCCGTCCCCGATGTCGACGGCCCGCGGCTCACGCGGGTCGCTCCATCTCTCTGATCTTCAGGATGAGCCCGGTGATGAGGCCGGCGATGATCAGCACGGAGATCGCCAGGCCGATACGCCGAATCTGCAGATCCCGGAGCGCCTCTTCGCCCTTTGCCAGGGCCTCTCCCGAGATCTCCGACCCCGGCTCCACCTCCGCGGCCACCACTTCGGGGTCGAAGGAGTGCAGGGCGGCGCGCGCCTTGACGAGCGCGCTCTGCGCGTCGCTGAGAGCGGCCAGCGAGGCGCTCACTTCCATGCCCGCGTTTTCCGCCGCGTGGAGCACGGTCGTCGCCGAATCGATCTCCCCTCGAAGCGTATCGATCATTCCGCGCATCCCTGCAGCCGCCGTTCCTCCCGTGTCCCCCTCGCTGTGGCACGACCTGCACACCGCCCCCTCGCCTATGCCCAGCATCTCATCGCTCGCCGGGGCGATCTCGTGGTTCTGGTGGCAGAACGCACAGCCGGGCACACCCATCGCCGCGAAGGTCTCGGAGTGGTGGCTCTCCTGGAAGTGCTCTGCCATCACCACGTGGCACTGGCCGCACACGTTGCCGACCCACGAAACGCCCGGCGGCGCGGCCCCGTGATTGCCGTGGCAGTCGTTGCAGGTCGGAGCGGACGTATCTCCGCCCTCGCTCATCGTGTACCAGTGAACGCTGCCCTCGTACTTCGCCTGCTGGTCCGTCGGGATTCCGTACGGCTCCATGTGCTCGGAGTCCGAGTGACAGCGGCCGCACGTGTCCGCCACGCGTAGCGGGTTCACGCTGGACCGGGGATCGTTGGCCGGCCGGATGGAATGTGCCATGTGACAGCTGCTGCACGTGGCGACGGCCTCGTCACCCGCTCCGAGCAGCTGCTGTCCGTGAACGGAGGTGACGTATTCGGCTTCCTGGTCGACTCGCAGGGACGGATTGTACTGGCGCATGAAGCCGGCGTTGGAATGGCACCGACCGCAAAGGCCGGGGACGTCGGGAGCGGTCGGGATACCGATGTACCCCTTGTCCGGATCCATGGCTTCCAGGCCGGCCACGGTCGGGTCGCCGCCGTGGCAGGCGGAGCACCCGAAACCCGCCTGGGCGTGCACGTCTTCGGCGAAGCTCCCGGCCGGCGCGCCCAGCAGCCCGGTGAGGGCGCTGTGACATGCGCGGCAGCTGTCGGCGTCCTCCTGCGCGCTGACGTGTACGGGGCTCACGAGAGCGCCTCCGGCCAGCACCAGCGCCGCGACTCCCGCGGAACCGATCCTCAGTCCTGGTCTCATGGCGAACCAGCCTGGAAGAAGGCGATCAGATCCTCCATCTGTTCTCCGGTCATCTCGGGCCACGCGTTCTCAGTGACTTCCGCAAAGGTCCGGCCGACCCGGGTATGGTTCCACAGGGCCGCGACCACAGAGGCCGGGCGATCCACGCCGGAGACGTTCGCCAGGTCCGACGCAACCCCGGCCCCGCTGCCGGCCAGCGAATGACACCCGAGGCAACCGGCGGTTCGAAGCAGGTCCCGTCCCCGCCGGGCGCTGCCCGGGCCCTCGAAGTAATCGACGGAGTACAGGTACGCCACCACGTCCGACAATTCCTCGGAGGCGAGCTCGGGAAGCTCGAGCCCCATGCGATCGGCAGCCGCGCTCATCGCGGGTCCCTTGTTCCACATCGCCGCGACGAAGTCCGTGAGGCTGAACCGCCGGGACCTTCCCGCCAGGTCCGTCGCTCCCCCTCCGCCGCTCCCCGGCACCCCGTGACAATCGGTGCACCCCTTGTCGTCCATCACCCTGCGGCCGTCGTCCGCGTGACCCGGAAGGACATACAGGTCCTCGTCCGCACGCCCTCGCGAGGCCGACTTCAGATACGCGATCAGGTCAACGAGCTGCGACCCGCTGAACGTGGGCCGTTCTATGCCCCTCACCTCCGCCGCCGCCGACATCGCCGGAGCGTGGTTCCACATGGCCGTCGCCAACTCTATGGGGACGCCCCTGGCTCCGATGTAGTCCAGGTCCGGCCCGACGACGCCTCCCACTCCCCCTACGCGGTGGCAGCGGATGCACGACAGCTCCTGGAACAGGGCTTCGCCGCGCCCGGGATCGCCCGGCGGCTCGAAGTAGTCGAGCGTGTACAGGAAGGCGATGAGGTCGCCGGCCTCCTGCGGACTGAGTCGCGGGCTGTCGATCCCGAGCTCGTCCATTCGATCCGTCATGGCGGGAAGATGATTCCACAGTGCGGCCGCCAGGTCATCGAACGAGCGGCCCAGGGAAGCGGACTTGAGGTCGGGTCCCAAAGTGTCACCCTCGCCTGCCACGCTGTGACAGGCCACGCACCCCTTTTCGCCGAACACGGCCGCCCCGGCCGTGGCGTTCTGCGTCGGCGCGGCCGGGCCCTGGGCAACGGCGTTTCCCGCGGTGCCCCACGCGAGAAAGAGGGTCGCGCACAAGGATGAAGCCAGGCGTAGCCTGTCAGGCCACGTTTCGGCTCGCATTCGACACTCGCTTTAACGTATGAAAGACCAAGAACCCGGCGGCTCCGGCCGTCCGGTCACGGCTCCGCGACACTCCGCGAAGCGACCCCGCTCAGGGTCCTTCAGATCGCCTCTTACGGGGTTTCGTTCAGCCTCGTTAAGGGTCCAGCTCGAAACCGAAGTGACAGTACGAACACGACTGCCGGCTCCGGTCCGCCGCCCGGTCCGCATCGAAATCCGGGCCATGCGGATTGATCCGCCAGCCGGCTTTGGCCGAGTGGCAGGCCATGCATTCCGTCTGCTGGTGGCAGGAAACGCAGCTTTCCAGGTCCTGTCGAGCGGCCGAGCCATGCTGCTGCAGCCAGTTCGCCACGCCGTCGTGGTATCCGCCGTTGGCGCCTCCGTCCTGGGCCACGCCCTGGGTCGAGTGGCAGTCGCGACAGAACACTTCGGTGGAGTGGCACTCGGCGCACTCCATCACGGACGACCACGCCTCCGCCGCGTGCCGCATGACGAAGTTGGCGGGGTGGTACTCGTAGCCAGGGTTCACCGGCCCATCGTGGCACTCCACACAGAACACTTCGGTGTGGCAGGACGCGCAGTCGGGAAGGCTGGCGGCCGCCGCCGTTCCGTGCTGGG
Organism: Gemmatimonadota bacterium; assembly: GCA_039590285.1. Classification (GTDB taxonomy): domain Bacteria; phylum Gemmatimonadota; class Gemmatimonadetes; order Palauibacterales; family Palauibacteraceae; genus Benthicola. The sequence goes on along the minus strand of JBDHFS010000157.1, from coordinate 7,644 downwards.
TCTTCCAGTCCGGTGTGTGTCCGGGTTTCGGATTCGTGTGGCAGAGCTCGCATGGATTCTCGCCGACTGCGAGGTGCTCCGTAGCCCCGCCGCCGTGGCACGGCAGGCAAGTCTCGGGCTGCGCGGCCTGAACGGCCATGTCCTCTTCGGAACCGGCGACCGAGTGGCACGTGGAGCACCCGAGCGGCGGATGCTCGGCGTGCGTGAACTTGAGGCCGCTTTCCGTCGGCGTGTAGCCCTGCCAGCCTACCTCGACCAACGCCTGGCCGTTGTGGCAACCGGCGCACAGCCCGGGCTGTACCGAGACGTTCTGGCCTGCGTCACCCGAGTAGATACCGGCATGACAGTTCTGGCATCCGTCACCCGAGGCCAGCGCCGCGTGCTTCTCATGCGGGAATTCCTGCACACCGCTCCAGGAGGCGGCGACGAGCGCTCCGGCTCCGACCGTGAGGGCGAGTGCGCCCAGGTATGCAAGCCGCCTCATCGGTTTCCTCCCGTATTGAATCGCCAGCGGAGCCCGAGCGTGGCTCGACCCTCGGTCCAGTCCTCGTACAGGGCCCGCGGAACTCCGAGATCATTTCGGTGGACGTGCCCCGAAGCGCGATGTAGGAAACGGACCTCTGGTCGAGGTACCGCCCCAGGACCAGGTCGCCTCCGTATCGCGACGCGCCGAACCCCTGCTCGGCCCGGTACCGGCCGTCCACGTACCACCGATTCGGGCTCCACATGATGCGTCCGAAGCCCCGCCACCCGTCATTCTTGACCGTCGTGCTCGATGCCCCTGTCTCGGCGTCCTCGTACTCCCGGTACGCGCCGCCCCCCTCTATGAGGAGCGGGATGTCCCGGGACGTCCACGTGGCGGAGAGTCGGCCCTCGTTGAAACCGACCGGCGAGAACGAGCTCCAGATGGTCCAGTAGTCGAAGAACGGGGTGTAGTGCCTCGCCTGCGCCGCCAGCCTGATACCGGCGAAAGCGGGCGTGGTGATGCGCACCCTGGCGTCGTTCACCTGGTCGAACGCGAAATCGTAGCTGGCCGACCCGTCGAACGCCCAGTTCGAGACCAGGGCCCGCAAGTTGACGGCGGCTCGCTCGCTATACAGAGCCGCCCGGTCGGTGCGGAGCTCCCGTTGGTACGTCGCCGAGCCCGAGAACACCTTGCCGCCACGGAATCCGATCTCGCCGCCGAACAGATAGCCCCGACGGTCCGTGGCCAGCAGGTCCGCCTCCGCGTACAGATCTCCGTTTCGCGGTGCGTTGACGCCACGCGCCAGGCTCCACCCTCCATACGCATCCAGCCACAGCCAGCCCAGTTGTCTCCACACGATCGACGCGCCGTCGAAGTTGTACAGACCGACGCCCGACCTGCGATACAGGCGACCCGCTTTGATCTGCATAGCCGAGCTGCTGTATTTCAGGTAACCGCTCATCAGATCGAACTTCTGCTCGGTGCGCGGCCACAGGTCATCGCTTCCCAGCCGCGTGCGCATCTGGCCGTGGAACGACAGGCCCTGCACACCGGTCCAGCCGGCGAACCGCAGGTCCTGCGTGAACGGCATGATGTTCTCGGCGTCGCCCTGACTCTCGTACCAGCGGCAATAGTCGTCGTCGACGCACAGGACGACGGTTCCGTCCGCGAGCTGGCGCTGGAGGCCCGAGCCGCCGACGACGGATTCGGAGACGCTGTCAGTCGCGTAGGGTCGAAGCTGGAGCCAGCCCCAGTTGAGGGCGACCTCTCCACGCACGCCCTGTCCCAGACCCGCACCGGGGAGCAACAGCACGCAGACGATGAACACGAAGAACGGCCGGCGATGGACGATCATGGTCCTGCTCCGACGCGCTTGAGGTTACCGATTTCGGCGCAACCCGGACGGCTGCATGAACATGACACCAGTAGGCGATCCGGATCAAGCCCGCTCGCCCATCCACTGCGGTAGCGGGAGCCGGCCCTTTCTACCGACCCCCGGGGCAAGGCTACCGATATCCGAACAGGGCCGAGTATACGATGTGGAGGATGATGATGATGCCGGTTCCGAGCATCGTGAACCCGATGATTCGGAATATCATCTCTACGCGGCGCGGATACGGCGGGACGAGGCGCTTCTCGAACTCACCACTGGCCACCATCCGCTCGTACTCGCGCGGCTTGTCCCGCTTGAGCTCTTCAACCGGCACCCGGCCCGTGAAGATCACCGGATCCATCGGGAACTTGTCCAGCCGGAAGTGCGTGTTGAAGAAGTGGATGGTGAAGATGAACGCCACGGCCAGCAGCGCTTCATCACTGTGGATGATCGTGGCCACGTTCACCAGCCAGCCCGGCAGGACGACCGTGAACAGCTCGGGGAACCAGAGCAGGAAGCCCGTGGAGCCGATCACGAACATCCCCCAGAACACGGCGAAGTAGTCGAACTTCTCCCAATACGTATAGCGTCCGTACTGCGGTCGCGGCCCCCGGCCGAGGAACCACCTGATCGAGCCGGCGAACTCCGCGACGTCGTACTTGTTGAATACCAGAGAGTCTCGCGACGTGATGAACTGCAGCCACGTCTGGCCGGCGCGGATCTTCTGCTTCCTCGCATCGAACAGATGAATGAAGAACACCGTAAACAGGGCCACCGCGCCCAAACGGTGCCACACTCCCATGGCTTCGAATCCGCCCAGGATCCAGGCGAATGCCTGCGCCCAGCCCATGTGCGAGAACTTGAGCGCCATCCCCGTCGCCGCCAACAGCATGAAGCTGACCATCATCACGCCGTGAAGTGATCGCTGGAACTTGGTGAACCGGCGGTACTCCGGCTGTGGCTCCGCCGAGGGATCGACCGGCTCGTGTTCGTGCTTCCAGTCCTCCGGCGAGCGCCACAGGCGCCACAGCCAGGCGGCCGTATGCAGGGTGGCGACCGTCAGCGTGCCGATGAGGAGACTCGCCATGAACCAGAAAGTCCAGAAGAGCCACGGATAGCGTTCCGGGTCGTGGTGCGTGGCGTGTGTCAGGTAGCCGGTGAAGCGGCGGTTGGCACCCGAGTGACACTGGGCGCACGTTTCCACGATGTTGCGCCGGCTGAGCGTGGACGCCGGCTCGTTGGTCGGAAGGATGTTGTGCGTGCCATGACAGTCGTAACACTTGGCCGCGCTCGCTCCCCCGACTCTCGAGACCTTTCCGTGGTAGGTGTCGAAGAACGTCTCCGACTCCTCTTCGTGACACCGCCCGCACTGGCTCATCATGAGCATGCGGAAGTCGTCGCGATCCGTGCGGCTGATCGTGTGGGACGTATGGCAGTCCTCGCACGTCGGGTACGAGTGCTCGCCTCCGGCGTTCTCGAAGTTGCCGTCCTCCGGCCAGTGCACGCTCTCGCGGAACTGCTCCTCGATTCCGTGATGGCACTCGCCGCAGGTGCTCGCGACGTTGTTGGGGTTGATGCGCGCCGCCGCTTCGGAGGCCGGAAGTTCCGTGTGCGCCCCGTGGCAGTCGGTGCACGTCGCGGTGACCACGAGACCGCTTTCGAGTAATCCCTTGCCGTGGATGCTCATCTCGTAGCCCAGGACGATGTCCGGACCCGTGCGCTGTATGCGCCTCGCCGCGGGCTCTCCGGCGTTGTGGCACCGGGCGCACAGCTCGGGGACGTTGCGCGGGTACGTCGGGGAGGCCGGGTTCGTCTGTTCCGTGACGGAGTGTCGCTGGTGACAGTCGTTGCACGTGGGGGCGTCGAAGTCCCCCTCGGCCCGCAGCATCCCGTGTGAGCTGGCGCCGAACTCCTCCACCTGCACGGGGTGGCAGATGGAGCAGTCCACGGCTTCGTCGACGGTCTCGCAGGGACGCTCGTCGAATATCGGTGTCACCTGGACGTGGCACTGCGAGCACGGCGTCTCCGCGTGAGTCGACGCCTCGTGCGTCGCCACATCCACGTACAGAGACCGGCTCTGAATACCGTCATCTACGACGAACTCGGGATCGCCGTGGCACTCGAGGCAATCCTGGTTGGCGACCCCCGCATCGTAGAACACGCGCCGGATCTTGTGCGGCTGATGGCAGTCCACACAGGCCGGGATCTTGTGGGGCTCCTCCTCCCACAGCCGTCCCTCGATGAACTGGAGGTGCACTTCCTCGATTCGTCCGTGGCACTGCATGCACGTCCCGACGACGTTGTCCACGTGGATGCTGGAGCGCTCATCCGTGTGCGGCAGGATGAGATGCGAAGTGTGGCACGACGTGCAGACGGCGGTCACGGTGAGCCCCTGTCGGAACAGGCCCGTGCCGTGAATCGACATCGAATAGTTCTCGAGGACCCGGTCCTGCGGGATATCGCGCGTCAGAGACACCTCGGTTCCCTCCTGGTGGCACTCGCCGCACAGGAAGGGGATGTTCATTACCGAGGTCTGAGACCCGGGCTCCGTGGAGGCGCGAACGTCGTGGGTGCCGTGGCACGAGGCGCACGACGGGGCGAGCGGATCGCCCCGTCGTGCGGCCAGACCGTGCAGGGACTGGTTGTGCTGGTTCCTCTGTGTGCCGTGGCAGCGCCCGCAGTTGGCGGGCTGCCGGTCGTCCGGGTGCGGGAACGTGAGGCCTTCATGGCAATCCACGCAGCGCAGCCGGCCGTGGACCGACTCCTCAAGTGCTTCACGAGTGACCACGAAACGATCGCCGTCGTCCCGGCTCTCCCAGAAGGCCGGGTTTTCGTGGCACATCAGGCAGTCGATCTCCTGTGCCGCCGCGCGACCCGGGAAGACTACCAGCATTCCCGTCGCCACGGCCGTCATGGCCAGGCGTCCCATAGGCGTACTCGGGGTCCGAGCGTCCATCGGATCTCCGGTCGGTTTGCTCATCGTGCCTCGGCATCCCCGCCGCCGAGCGGGCGAAGAGGTTCCAGGCGCCGTATGATCGCTATCACTGCAAGAAGCGGACGCAAGCGACCAGACCCTTAAAGACCGTGATTTCATGGAGATAAGTGGGGAGAACCGCGAGCGGGTCCTCCCCATAATGGGTCAGAACGTCACGGGTTCCGAGGGCGCTTCCGTCTCCTCGGAATCGGGCGTCCCGCTCCCCGGGCCATGAGTCAGCCTGTTCTTCTCGTCGCGGCCGGCCGCGAGCTCCTCGTCGTACCAGCGTCCGTGAACCGCCCGGGCCTCGTGCTCCGGCATCTTTCCCGTCAGCCAGATCCAGCTCATCGGATAGACCTCCGGGTGGAAGAGCACGAAGAAGAAGTGCCACACGACGATGGCCAGTGTGGCCAACCAGGCCTCGTAGAAGTGGATGGTCTCGGATATGGACACGATCCAGGTCGGGAACAGCCCGGTGGCCCATGCGGGGAACCACAGGACGATGCCAGTGAGCGCCATGAGCACGGTTCCCCACACCAGCGCCCAGTACTCAGCCTTCTGTGTGTAGTCGTAGCGTCCGAATCGGGCCCGATCGGGAGAGCGCCACGTGTAGAAGCGCATGTTGTCCACGAAGTCCTTGGCGTCCGTCGCGTTCGGCGTCATCGCCTTGAACTCGTCCCGCCCGCGTCTCACCAACAGGATGTAGAGGACGTGAACGACTCCGAACAGGATCAATCCGACGCCCAGGACGCGGTGCAACGTCGAGCGCACCGGCTCCGCCAGATGGGCGAGGCCGGTCACGCGCACCCACCCCGCTTCGGGGTATCGGAGAGCGAACCCTGTGATCACGAGCAGAATGAACGAGGTCGCCAGCATGGCGTGCTGTGCGATCTGGATCTTGTCGAAGCGGAGAAAACCTCGCTCGGCCCCATCCCTCCGGCGCTTTTCGACCATGTAGTAGTTGAAGATGATCGCGTTGTGGATGGCCATGCCGCCGATGACGACGGCGATCAGGATGATGTAGATGGCGCGCACGATCCGCCGGCCCTTGTTCGTCGCGGCCGATGCGGCCAGGTGGTCGTACGAGCGCGCGAAGGCCTCATCCGCCCCTTCGTGACACTGCCGGCACGTGGCGACCACGTTTTCCGGCGCCACGGACGAAAGCGGATCGGCCGCGGGCAAGACGAGGTGTGTGGTGTGGCAGCTTACACACGTGGCCGAGGTCTGGCTCGCCCGTCGCGTGGCCCATCCGTGATAGCTGTCTCTGTACGAGAGGACGACCTCCTCCTGCAGGGCGTACTTGGCGATGATCACGGGGTCGTTGTGACAGTCGCCGCACAACTGGGTCGCCAGATGGCCCGAGTGCGTCCCGGCATCCGGATCGTCCGGATGCAGGATGAGGTGCTCCCCGTGGCAGTCCGTGCACGTGGGGCTGTCGCTCACACCCGCGGCCACCGCTCTTCCGTGGATCGAGCGGTCGTACTCCTCGGTGATCGCTCCGTGACAGGCGCCGCACGTCGCGGACACGTTGCGACGGTTGATCTTCGACTCGGGGTCGGAGTGCCCCTTGAGATCGTGTACTCCGTGGCAGTCCGTGCACGTGGCGGCACCCGAGTCTCCGTTTCCGTTGGCGGTTCCATGGACGGAGCGGGCGTACTGGAGAGCCGGCGTCGGCAGCTTGAGGTACTGATCGGTGAGCAGGCCGCCCGTGCTGTGGCACTCCGTGCACGTCTCGGCGACGTGGGCGTGGTAGGTACGGGCCTCCGGATCCGTGCTGCGGCGAATATCGTGGTCGCCGTGACAACCGGCGCACGTCGGCGCCCTGGGGTTGCCCCTCACCTGGGCGTACCCGTGCACGCTCTCGACGTACTGGCGTCCCTCCGACGTGTGACAACCGCCGCAGGGTACCGGCGAGTACTCTTCGGGGTGCGGGTAGTCGAAACCCTGGTGACACGTCACGCAGGACATGCCGAAGCCGCCGTGCACAGAATTGGCGAACTCCTCCTGCGTGACCACGAGGCGGGCTGAATCGGCCAGCCCGGCGAAGTTGGCGGTGTCTCCGTGGCAGGCCAGGCAGAACCTGTTCTCCTGCGCGGATAGGCCGGTGGCAGATATCGCTACGCCCAGAACGGCCACCAGGCTACAAGCGAGTCGGGGCCAAAGGCTCAGCATGTCGGACTTCTTCCCGTTGCGGTGGAGCGAGGGAGGCTCCGGCGGGATTGAGCAGCACCATTCGTGCCGCGAAGCGGACGTCACGACGTCCGGGGGGCGCTCCACCGCGTAATCGCAGTAATCTCTTGTATTAGTTCGCTTTACGAGTGAGAAATGCCTCGACCGCGGCCGGGGCGCGCACGCGACGGATCGTCGGTGTCACTCGGAGGTGGCCGATTGTCCCAGAACCGGGACCTCATGGCACATCTCGCACGCCACGGGGGCGTTGTGGTCTACCCTGTCGGCGTGGCATACGCTGCACACGTTGCGAGACCATTCGTCCACACCTTCGATCGCTTCGCCGTGGCAGATGGCGCATCCCTGGTGGGCCACGACCGGGTGGATCGCCTGTACCCCTCCCCTGTGACAGCTGAGGCAGGTCGCCTCCGGCTGATGGTGCGCCCCATGGCAGTTCTGGCACAGACCGGAGCTCGGCGTCCCCGGACTGTCGCCGTGGCAGGTGGCGCATGGAAAGCCGAGAGCCACGTGCGTCGGATGAGGGAAATCGCCCGTCTCCGTGGCGATGGTCCCGGCGGGCGCGCGCGCCCCCCCGGCATGACACCGCTCACAGGCTATGGCTCCGCTGTGGTGGCAGTCCGAGCACGCCGCCCGGGAAGCGAG
>JBDHFS010000156.1:0-7088 GCA_039590285.1 Gemmatimonadota bacterium | reverse complement strand
CGCGGCCCTGACACCAACCCGGAGCCCGACCTCAGGCAGATCGGAGGCCGAGGGGCCCGGTTCGAGGCTGAGGCACGCGCCTGCACCCACGAACTCCGTGCGGACCTCATCGAAACGCAGACCGGCGCGATCCAGACGGGCTCGGAGAATCCCGTCGGCCCTGCGCGCCTTGGCCAGGGCATCGGGCCAGGCATAGGTGAGGGTTCCGGTGGCCTTGTAGCCCGAGTGATAGGCTATGGAGACCTTCAATAGATGCGTTCGCGGTCCGCCTCGAACATCGCATATTCGTACACGATCAGAGCCGAGGTCCGCTACGCGCACCGATCCGAAATCAGCTACGCAATCCGGCGTGATGTAGTCGGCCGGGTCCCCCATCTCGTATACGAGCTGCTCCGTGACGGTGGCCCACGTTACCCGGCCACCGAGGTCGGGATGCTTGGTGACGATGAAGCTGCCGTCCTCTTCGGCTTCGACGATCGGGTATCCTGGAACGGTGAGGTCGACCGTTTCCCAATCGAACAGTGTGTTCCCGCCGGCCGCCTGGGCTCCACACTCGTTGATGTGTCCGGCGACCACGCCGGCAGCGATACGGTCCCAGTCGTCGGCGGCCCAGCCGAACTCGTGAACCAATGGCGCGTACGTGAGCGCCGTGTCGGTCGAGCGGCCCGTGATCACGATATCCGCATCACGCCGCAGGGCATCGAGGATGGGCTCCATGCCGATATACGCGTTCGCGCTGTACACGCGGTTCAACACATCGGACAGGGGCGCGCCCGTTTCCATGTTCTTCAGCTCGTGCCCCGCGGCGGTCAACTCCTCCAGGCGGGGCATGAGGTCGTCGCCCGTCAGGATCGCTAATCGCAGGGGACGTCGAGTGTCGATGCCGCCCAGGCCCTCGACCAGCGCGTCCCGGCATGCTTCAGGGTTAACGCCGCCGGCGTTGCTGATCACTCGCACATCTCCGTCGATCAGGTCGGGGGCCAGCTCCAGGATGAGGGGCACGAAATCCCGCGCGTACCCGGCCGAGGGATCCTTTGTCCTCTGCTTCTGCATGATGGACATCGTGATCTCGGCCAGATAGTCGAGCATAAGGTAGTCGATGGGGCCGCGGCGTACCTGGAGCTTGGGCGCTTCCTGCCAGTCTCCCCAAAAACCCTGGCCCGATGCGACGCGGACTCTGCGGGAGCCTTGAACGCTCGCCGCCCCCGTCGTACTCACGCGTCGTCCGGCAGCGTGAAAGGTCCGATGTGGGGAGCCGGGTTCTCGAGCGCGGTCCGCAGGGCCAGGTCGAGAACGTCGCGTGTCTCCTCGGGTGCGATGATCGCGTCTACATAACCGCGAGCGGCGGCGTAGCGAGCGTCGAGGGCCATCTCGTACTCGGCACGCGTGGCGTCGATCGCGGCTACGGTATCCTCGTCGAGCGGTTCCCCCTTCTCGGCGGCCCGGTCGATCTTGGGACCGTGAACTGCGCGCACGGCCGACTCGCCCTCCATGACCCCCATGCGGCCGGTGGGCCACGTGAAGATGAAGTCGGGATCGAAGCCCTGTCCCGCCATCGCGTAGTACCCCGCCCCGCTCGCGTGGCCGGTCGTGAGAACGATCTTCGGAACACGGGCCACCGACATGGCCTCGACCATCATCGCGCCGGCCCGAATGATACCGGAGTGCTCAGCCTCCTTGCCGACCATGAAGCCGCTGACGTCCTGTACATACAGCAGAGGGATCCGGTGTCGGTCGCACATGTCCATGAAGTAGGCGACCTTCTCGGCGCTGTCGGCATAGATGATCCCGCCGAACCTGGGTCGGCCGCCCTTCGTGTCTTTGAACATGCCCCGGCGGTTGGCTATCACCCCGATCCTGCGGCCGTTCAATCGAGCCACCGACGTGAGCATTTCCCGCGCGTAGCCGGCCTGGAACTCGTCGAACCGCCCGGCGTCCAGAAAGGTGTCGAGAATCGACTCCATCTCGTAGGGCTGCCGATGATCCTGAGGCATCAGCTCGTACGCCTGTTCGGCAGGCCGAAGGGGCGGAACCGGCGGATCGACCGGTGTCGGCAGCCGGGCCGGTGGCAGGTCCGCGACGAGGTCTCGGATGCGGGCGATGCAGGCCTCGTCATCCGGAACCTCGTAGTGCGCCACGCCGCTGATCCTGTTGTGAGTGGCCGCGCCACCCAGCAACTCGCCGTCAACGTCCTGGCCGGTAGCGCCTTTCACCAGGTTGGGACCGCCGAGTCCCATGAAGCTCGTGCCATCCACCATCACGATGACGTCGGACAGGGCCGGTAGATAAGCGCCACCAGCGATGCACGGCCCCATGACGGCCGAGATCTGGGGCACGTCGAGATAGTGCCGCATGATGGAGTTGTAGTAGAACAGGCGACTGGCGCCGTACTTGCCGGGAAAGACGCCAGCCTGGTATGGAAGATTGATCCCCGAAGAGTCGACCAGGTAGATGATCGGTACGCGGCAGCGCATGGCGATCTCCTGGGCCCGCAGCTTCTTGGGTATCGTCTCCGGCCACCAGCTTCCCGCCTTCACGGTGGCGTCGTTCGCCACGATCACGACGGGACGACCGCAGACCTCACCTACGCCGGTGACCACGCCCACGGCGGGTGCATTGCCATCGTACTGGTCGTAGGCGAGGAGGAGGCCGATCTCCAGGAAACCGCCTCCCGGATCAATCAGGAGATCGATTCGTTCGCGGGCCGTGAGCTTGCCCTGTTCGTGCTGTCGCTTGATTCGTTCCGGACCGCCCCCGTGGCGTAGCCGGTCCTCGAGCGCCCGGACCTCGTCCACCATGGTCCGCATGCGGGATGCGCCGGACATCACGCGTCTTCGTCCGCCCGGTGCTCCTGGAACCAGCCCCGGATGTAGTCGGCGGCCTCACTCGTCGCGGTTCCGGGCCCGAATAGCCGGCCGATGCCCATCGCTTGCAGGGCGTCCACGTCCTCCGGTGGGATGATCCCGCCGCCCGTGACGAGCACGTCGTCCATTCCGCTCTCTCGCAAGAGAGTCTGGACGCGAGGAAACAGCGTCATGTGGGCACCGGACAGAATCGATAGGGCCACGACGTCCACATCCTCCTGCAGGGCCGTGGCGGCTATCTTCTCGGGAGTCTGGTGCAGACCGGTGTAGATCACCTCCATGCCGGCATCCCTCAGGGACGCGGCGATGACCTTGGCTCCACGGTCATGCCCGTCGAGACCGGGCTTGGCGACCAGCACGCGGATCTTTCTCTCACCCATTACGGAATCGCTCCGGATGGAGTCGGAGGGCCGCGGGGGACACGTCGCCCCGCGTGGCGCATTCAAGGTACCCGGAGGCCACCCGCCTCAAAAGGCCACGGGTTCCTGGAACCTGCCGTACACTTTCTCCAACGCTTCCCTGATCTCACCCAGGGTCGCATAGGCACGAACCGCATCCAGCATGGGGGGCATCAGGTTGTCGTCGTGTTCGGCGGCCTCGGTGAGAGCCGCGAGCGTGTGCCGCACCCGGTCGGAATCCCTGGTGCTCCGCAGTTCCGCGAGACGCTTGCCCTGCTCTTCCCCCGCGGACCCGTCGATCCTGAGGATCTCGATGTCCGGCTCGTCCTCCTCGGCGAAGGAGTTCATACCCACGATCAGCCGGCGCCTGGCCTCGACTTCGTCCTGGAAGCGTCTGGCCGATCGGGCGATCCGGGCCTGGAAATAGCCCGACTCTATTCCGGCCACTACTCCGCCCAGTCCATCGATCTCCGCGAAGATCGCCTCGGCCTGCGCTTCGAGCTCGTCGGTCAGGCTCTCGACGAAGTAGGACCCCGCCAGCGGGTCGATCGTGTTGGGAACACCCGTCTCGAACGCGAGGATCTGTTGCGTGCGCAAGGCTATCCGCACGGCGTGCTCGGTGGGAAGGGCCAGTGTCTCGTCCATGGCATTCGTGTGCAGGGATTGAGTCCCTCCGAGGACGGCCGCCAGTCCCTGGTACGCGACGCGGACGATGTTGTTATGCGGCTGCTGAGCCGTCAGGGTCACCCCGGCCGTCTGGGCGTGTGTGCGCAGGCGCCAGCTCTCAGGCCTCTGGGCACCGTATACGTCCCTCATGTGGCGCGCCCAGATGCGCCGGCCTGCCCTGAATTTGGCGATCTCCTCGAAGAAATCGTTGTGCACGTCCCAGAAGAACGACAGACGCGGCGCGAACTCGTCCACGTCGAGCCCGCGCGCGATGCCTTCCTCCACGTACGTGAATCCATTCTTCAGGGTGAACGCGAGCTCTTCGACAGCCGTAGCCCCTGCCTCCCGGATGTGATAGCCCGAGATGGAGATCGTGTTGAAGCGGGGCGCGTGTTGCGAGGACCACTCGAAGATGTCCGTGATGATCTTGAGCGCCGGCTTCGGCGGGTAGATCCACGCATGCTGGGCCTGGTATTCCTTCAGGATGTCGTTCTGGATCGTCCCGGTGACCTTCTCGAACGGCACCCCCTGCTTCTCCGCCGCGACCAGGAGAAAGCAGTACAGCATGATCGCGGGTCCGTTGATCGTCATGGACACCGAGACCCTGTCCAGCGGGATACCGTCGAACAGGGTCTCCATGTCGGCCAGGCTCGTGATCGCCACGCCGCACTTACCGACCTCGCCCTCCGAGAGCGGATCGTCCGAGTCGTAGCCCATCAGAGTCGGGAAGTCGAAGGCCACGGAGAGGCCCGTCGTGCCCCTCTGGAGAAGGAACTTGTACCGCTCGTTCGTCTCCTCGGCGGTGGCGAAGCCTGAGAACAGGCGCTTGGTCCACAGGCGGGTGCGGTACATGGTCGCGTACGGTCCGCGCGTAAACGGGTATTCGCCGGGCAAGCCAATGTCCCTCATGTAGTCGTCGCCGGCTGTGTCGAGCGGCGTGTACAGGGCCTGTACCGGCTGCCCGGATACCGTCGTGAACTCCGTGTCCTCTCTGGTCTGAGTGGCCGACCGGACGCCGTCCCAGGCGGCGAGGCGGGCCTCGAGCTCCGCCAGCTCCGCCCGACGGCGCTCCACTTCCCTTTCCAGGTCGGCCGCGCCCGGCGGGCCCGTATTTATTGCGTGGCTCATCGGCATCCTTTCGAGACTCGGGATGTGGCCGGCGGCAAATGAACTTTCGTCGGGGCGAGCCCGTGCTTTCCGAGGGGCTCGCGGCCGGCGCAAACTGGAAAGGCCGCCCGCCGCCGCAATATACGCACTGTCCGGGAGGGCGTTCCAGTTCGGCGACCGATCCCGCCTCTCTTCCCGGTCCTTGCCCTATGTGGTCAGGCTCCCGAATCGGCTGTTCCGGCGGCCAGGCGTGCCGCGAGAATGCGCGCGATAGCGTACGGAGAACCGAGATCCGTGGCAGGGTCGGAGCCCTCCCCTGCGACCCAATCCCGCCAGACACGGGTGGCGCCTCGTTCAACGCTCCTCTCGAGCACCCGGTGAGCGTGCTCGAGGGCCGCCAGATGGCGCCGGTCCCCCAATCGACCGCTCTTCTGCAACCACGCGAAGTGATCGTCGAGACGGGCCACGAGCTCCACGATCCCCTCGCCCTGCGAAGCGGTACACTTGAGGACCGGCGCTTCCCACGGCTCTTCATCGGGCGCTTCACCCGGTGGATCGGAACTGTGCATCGACTCCAGGTCCGAGCCCGCGCCGGTAGCCTCTCCCGCCAGCCGTGACAGATCGATCCCGTGATGCGCCGGTGTCGGGACGGAGGTTCCGGTACGGATCGCCTGCACGACCTCGATCTCTTTCTTCAGCCGATCGGCTCCCGGACGATCGGCCTTGTTCACCACGAAGAGGTCCGCCACCTCCATCAGACCGGCCTTCATGGCCTGGATTCCGTCCCCGGACTCGGGCACGAGCACCACCACTGTAGTATCGGCGTTGGTGGCCACCTCCAGCTCGGATTGGCCCACGCCGACCGTCTCGAGAAGGACGTGGTCAAAGCCGAAGGCGTCCATGAGATCGGCCGCCTCTCGCGTCGTGGTGGCCAGGCCGCCGTGCGAGCCGCGGCTGGCCATGGAACGGATGAAGATCCCGGGTTCCGTGACCAGGTCATCCATGCGGACGCGATCGCCCAGCAGGGCGCCGCCGGTAAACGGGCTGCTCGGATCCACGGCCACGATCCCCACCGTTTCGCCGCGATCGCGCAGGTGTCTGGCGAGAGCCGCCGTGAGAGTCGATTTGCCGGCTCCCGGAGGGCCAGTGAGGCCTGTCCGCCTCGCCCGACCCACTCCTTCATGCAGCTCGTGCAGCAGGTCCTCGAACCCGCCGACCTGGTTCTCCACCCGCGTGATGCAGCGGGCCAGGGCGAGGGGCTCTCCGGCTCGGAACCGGTCGACGAGCCCCTGAACGGCAGGCTCGAGCACGTGGCTCTCGGAGTCATCCATGTCCGCGAAACTGCGGAAGGCCTCCGGGGGCGGCAAGAAGAGGGCGGCCACCCCGGTCGCCCAGGGATGGCCGCCTCCACGCCTCACGTCGGTCGCGAGCCCTACTTCGTGCGCACGATCACCATGTACGGCATGATGGAAGAGCTGAGATCCGCCCCGGAACCCGCCTCCATCAGCCGCAGGCCGGCCGGGCCGGTGGCCGCGTCCGACCCGAGGGTCACGTACGCGGCCGTGCCCGTGAACAGGTCCATGCGGACGCTGCCGGGCTGGCCGAGGGCCCGCCGCGTGGGGGAGAGCGGCCAGGCACGCGTCGGGCTGGCAATGCTGCCGATGATCGGGTCGTCGTACACGGCGCGCAGCTGGTAGGAGGTCATCTCCAGTGACTCCCGGGGCGCGCCGCTCAGATCGGAACGGTCCTCCACCGAGAACATGGCGCTCCAGTCGGCCGCCAGCTGGTCGAACGGAATGCTGAAGACGTTGCCGATCGACCGGCGGGAGTCGACCGCCGCATCCACGTCGGTGAGAAGGGCCTGCGTCCACTGCCACTCGTCGGCCGCCGTCCCGAAGCGGTCGAGCAGGTACCGGGCAAAGCTCCAGCCGGCCCCTCGCATGCGGAACGTAGCCAGCCCCAGCGGGTCCTCGCCGTTGAGAAGGGCCGCCGTGTCTCCCGGCGCCTGAAGGTAACGACCCAGGTTCGAGAGGTTCCCCAGGTAGTACTTGTT
>JBDHFS010000155.1:0-7234 GCA_039590285.1 Gemmatimonadota bacterium | reverse complement strand
CCGCTCGCACAGAACATCCGGGTCGTATTCCGCGGCCAGGATCATGGCGGCCGACAGGTCCTCCGCCGAGCGAACCACGGTAAGGCCTACCGTGGAGCCGCCGGAAGATGGCTTCACGACGAGCGGCAGCCCCAGCTCCGCCACGATCTCATCCGGATCGGCGACGGCCGCGGTCCACTCCGGCGTCGGCACCCCCGCGCGCACGAGCAGCTCCTTCGAGATCCGCTTGTCGAAGGCGACGGCCGAGCCCAGGCAGCCGCTTCCCGTATAAGCCACGCCCGCGAGATCGAGCAGGCCCTGGACGGTGCCGTCCTCTCCGCCCTCACCGTGCAGTGCCAGAAATACCGCGTCCGCCCGGCGGATCGCCGGCAGCTCGGCGAGGGCGGCTCCGACGGCGGATCCCCCCAGCCGGGCGAGCTCCGCCAGGGACGGGGGATCCACTCCCACGGCACCGCCCAGCATGTGCGTTTCCTCTTCCCGCGGAATCACTCCGTGCGCGGGGTCCACGGCCACCACCTCGTGTCCCCGCTCGCGCAGGGCCGCGACGACGGCCCGGCCGGTGGCCAGGGAGACGTTGCGTTCCTCGTTGGTTCCTCCCAGAACGACGGCCAGGTTCATGCCGGTTCTCCCTCCCTACGGCCGCCCGCCACCGGGACCGCATCCACGAGGTCACCCATGCCGTTGGCCTCCAGCCATTCGTCGTTGAACACCTTTGAGAGATAGCGCTCGCCGGTGTCACACAGGAGTGCCACGACGCAGGCCTCGGGATCGTCGACTTCGCGCGCGATCTCGGCTGCCGCGTGCACGATGAGGCCGGTGGAGCCGCCGACGAACATGCCCTCCTCACGCGTCAACCGCCGCGCCATGTGAAAGGCCGTCCTGTCGTCGACGGTCCGGAATTCATCGATCCATTCCATGTGCAGCGTACCGGGAAGCTTGTCGTTGCCTATTCCCTCGACCTTGTACTGCTCCCCCGCGCCCAGCTCGCCGGTTTGAAAGAAGCGGGCCAGGACGGAGCCCTCCGGGTCGCCCGCGATCACCCTGATCTCCGGGTTCTTCTCCTTCAGGAAGCGCGCCGCGCCGCTGATCGTACCACCGGTGCCCGGCGAGGCCACGAAGTGAGTCACGGCACCGTTCGTCTGCTCCCAGATCTCCGGTCCCGTGGTGCGATAGTGGGCCTCGGGATTCACGGGGTTGTAGAACTGGTCCGCCAGGAAGGCTCCGGGAGTCTCGTCCGCGATGCGGCGGGCCACGTTGCCATAGTATTCCGGGTGATCCGCCTCGACGGTCGGGACTATGATCACCTCGGCCCCGAACGCGCGAAGCAATCGAACCTTTTCGTCGCTCATCTTGTCCGGGATCGTGAACACGCACCGATAGCCCTTCACGGCCGCCGCGACGGCCAGGCCGATCCCCGTGTTGCCTGATGTGCCCTCCACGACCGTGCCGCCGGGCCCGAGCAGGCCCTCGCGTTCGGCCGCCTCGATCAGGGCGATGCCGATCCGGTCCTTGACCGATCCGCCCGGATTGAACGACTCGGCCTTCAGGAACACCGGTGTGCGGGCACCATCCACCACACGGTTCAGGCGGATGAGCGGCGTCCACCCGATGGTCTGCAGGACGTTGTCGTACGGCTGCGGGTGCGGTCTATGGGTCATTCCTCGGTTCTTCCTCCTGCTGCGGATATACGACGGGAAGGCGGCCCCATATCGGAATCGGCGTGCCGCCCTGCTCCGCCGGCTCCCATTCCAGCCGACGCGAGTTCACCACGGCGGCCGAGTCGAGGGCCGGATCGCCGCTGGATTCCAGGACGAAGGCCGAATCCACGGTGCCGTCAGCGGAGATGAGGATCTTGAGCACGGTAGTGCCGCTCGCCCCGTGGGCCCAGGCCGATTGCGGATACTCGAAGGGGTGGAGCGTGTCGACTCGGGCCGGCGGCTTGAGAGGCGCGTTCTGGACGCCGATGCGCAGTCCGCCGGCCACGGGGTTGACCGTGTCGGCGCACCCGGCGATGCCCAGGCTCGCCAGGGCGGTCAGCGCCGGGACCGACCATGCCCCGGACAACCGTACCCCTGTCATGCGCCTTCCTCCTCCGCCATCCGGCGCAGCTCGGAAAGGACGACGAGCGCCTCGATGGGGGTGAGCCGCTCCGGATCCAGCCCCTCGAGCCGCTCCAGCACCCGGCTCGGGCGCAGGTCGAACAGGGTCAGCTGACCGCGCTCGCGCTCACCGAGATGACTGAGCCGCGTGCCTCCGCCGGGGCCGTCTTCCAGCTCATGCAGAACGGAGAAAGCCCGGTCGATCACCTCGCGGGGGACGCCCGCGAGACGCGCGACGTGAACACCGTAGGACCGGTCACAGCCGCCGGGCTCCAGGCGGCGCAGGAACACGATATCCTCGCCTGTCTCTCGCACGGCCACGTTCCATGCCGTTACGCCGTGGAGCATGTCGGCAAGCTCGACCAGCTCGTGATAGTGCGTGGCGAAAATGGTGCGGGCCCCGAGGCGATCGTGGATGAACTCCGTGACGGCCCACGCGATCGCGACCCCGTCGTACGTGGAGGTGCCGCGTCCGATCTCGTCGAGCAGGATCAGGCTCCTCTCGGTCGCCCCGTTGAGGATGGTGGCCGTCTCGGTCATCTCCACCATGAACGTGCTCTGGCCGCTCGCCAGGCTGTCGGAGGCCCCGACCCTGGTGAACACCCTGTCGCACAGGCCGATACGAGCTGAATCCGCCGGAATGAAGGACCCGCTCTGCGCCATGAGCACGATGAGACCCACCTGCCTGAGCAAGGTCGACTTGCCGGCCATGTTGGGTCCCGTGAGCACCATGGCGAAAGCGTCCCGCTCCAGGACCACGTCATTGGGGATGAAGTCCTCGCGAGCGATCATCCGCTCGACCACCGGGTGGCGGCCGGCCCGGATCTCGAGACCGAAGCCGTCGTGCATCTCGGGTCTGACGTAGCCGTTTCTCTCCGCGGCATCCGCCAGGGCGGCGGTGACGTCCAGCTCGGCCACCCTCTCTGCGGTCCGCTGGAGGCGTTCGGTGCGGCTGGCGAGCGACTCCCGGAGGCCGTTGAACAGACGGAGCTCGACCGACGCGATCCCGGCGTCGGCGTCGTTGATCTTCTCCTCCCACTCTTTCAGCTCGGGCGTGACGTAACGCTCCGCATTGGTGAGAGTCTGCTTTCGCAGGTAGTCCTCCGGCACGCGATCCTGGTTCGCCCGGGTGACCTCGATGTAATAGCCGAAGACCTTGTTGTAGCCGATCTTCAGGCTCTCGATGCCCGTCCGCTCGCGCTCCGACTGCTGATGACGGGCGATCCACTCGACGGCTCCGTCGCGCAGGCCACGGAGCTCGTCTAGCTCGGCCGAGTGGCCGGACCGGATGACACCTCCCGCCGACAGTTGGGCCGGAGCCTCGGGATCGACGGCGGCCTCGATCTCCTCCACCACATCGTCCAGGGTGTCGAGGTCGTGGAGCAGTTCCGTCAGCCGTGGAGACTCCGTCTGGCCGGCCGCCGCCCGGATATCGGGTAGCGCCATCAACGACCGGGCCAAGCCGATGAGCTCGCGAGGTCCGACCCGGCCCGCGGAAACTTTGGCGGCCAGCCGTTCCAGATCCTGCACACCCTTGAGGGCCTGGCGCATCCGGCGCCGCGCCTCAGCATCCGAGTGCAGCTCGCCGACCGCCTGCAGCCGGGCTTCGATCTCCGGTAGGTCGACCAGGGGGGCGAGCAGGCGGCGTCGGAGCAGGCGGCGGCCCATCGGAGTGAGCGTCCGATCCAGCACCTCGAGAAGGGTGGCGCCCGAGGCATCGCGCAGCGGCTCCACGACTTCGAGGTTCCGCCGCGTCATCTCGTCCAGGTGCAGGTGTCGGCCCGAGCGCTCCACGCGGGGGGTTCGAAGATGACCGGTGCCACCCGGTCGCACTTCTTCCAGATACGCGACCGCGGCGCCTACGGCTCCGAGCAGGTGCGGAGTCCCGTCAGCCGACAGACCGAAACCGGCCACATCCCGGACGCCGAACGCTCGCTTGACCGTTTCCGCCCCGAAATCGGCCTCGAATCTCCACGGCTCGCGCTCGGTGACGACCCACGGCCCTGATCCTCCGGCGGTCGAGCCCGCCGGTCGTACGAGCTCGGCCGGTTCGAGCCGGGCGAGCTCGTCCTGCACGGCTTCAACCGGGCATTCCCGGACCTCGATCTCCCCCGTGGACAGGTCCGCGGTGGCGATCCCCACGGGATCCGATCCCGCCACGGCCGCGACGAAGTTGTTGCGGTCCGCGCTCAGCAGTGAATCGCTCAGCGTAGCCCCCGGGGTGACCACCTCGATCACCTCGCGACGTACGATTCCATCAGCCTCGGCGGGATCTTCAACCTGCTCGCAGATGGCCACGCGCCGGCCCTGGCGGACCAGCCGCGGAAGGTACTCGTCGATCGCCTTGGCCGGGACGCCGGCCAGCGGCACGTCCGACGATCCGTTGTTCCGGGACGTCAGGGTGATCCCGAGAAGGCGGCTTCCCTCTTCGGCATCCTCGAAGAACATCTCGTAGAAGTCGCCGACGCGGAAGAACAGGATGGAGTCAGCGTGGCGCGCCTTGATGTCCAGATACTGCTGAATGAGCGGCGTGTTGGCCGCGGGTCTGCTCAATCTTCCTCCGGAACGACAATGCCTTCGAATCCATCGCCCGCCAGACGAACGGCGTGCCGGGCCGCCTCCTCCCGGCCTACGAAGCGACCCGAACGTACACGGAACAGCCCGTCCGGATCCGTGGGCTCGACCAGTCGAGCGCTGGTCCCCGCCCCGGTCACCCTGGTCCTGAGGTCCAGGGCCGCCTCCCGCGATCGGAACGCGCCCAGCTGCACCGTGAACGCCGCCGGAACCGCCGTCGTGGCTCCGGTTCCGCAGCGCTCGAGCGCGGAAAGCGCCAGGTCGCGATCGGCTTCCGTCGTCCGGACGGGGGAGGCCGACGCGGCTCTCTCCCACGCGGCGCATGCACGCGCGGGATCGCCCGCCGCGGATCGCACGTTACCGGTCCACAACCAAGAGGAAAGGATCAGGGGACTACCGGGAAAGTCTGCTCTCAACCGCTCCAGGTCTCCCTCCGCCCGATCCAGACGTCCCTCGGCCAGGTACAGCTGCGCCAGGCGGAGGCGCGCCGCCGCGCCGTACCGTGTGTCTCCGCGCACGGCCACCCACAGATAGTCCACGCGAGCGGAATCGAGGTCATCTCCCAGCCTGGCCCTCAGGAACCGCGCACGGCTCACGTCGGCCGTGCGCTCCGCGGCTTCGGGCGACCCGAACCAGCCCGAGAGCAATCGTCTCGCCTCGCCGATCTCCCCAGCGTCCGCCGATCTCTCTACGGCATCCAGGGTGGGCGCCGACTGAGCGATGACCGGACCCGCGACGGAGAGGACCAGCGGCGCGACGGCCGAGAGCGGTGGCAAAGCGCGGATCCATCGCCGCCACGTCGTTCCCCGGTAGATCACGCTCCCACCCGCGCACGCATCGCCTGCAGCGCCAGCAGGAGCTCCTGGAGCACGGCTCCGTCACGCCCACCGGTGGTCTTGGCCCGCGCATCGGCCCGCCGAAGGAGCCGCAGTGCTTCGTCGATTTCTTCACCAGTCCAGCGTTGAGCCTGCCGCGCGTACGTGCGAGCCTTGAACTTGAGGTACGGCTTTCCCACCTCGCTCAGCGTCCGTTCCAGCAGCCCCGCGCCGCCCTCTACCGCCACACCGAGCAATACGTGGTGATCGATCATGGCGTTGAGAAGACCCACCGCGCTGGCGTCCGGCGCCGTCAGAAGGTTCGGCAGATCCGCCAGCGCCCCGGAGTAGTCGCGATCCGCCACGGCGTCGAGCCAGGCCCACCGATTCACGGGCCGGACATTCGGAACGAGATCCGCGACGCGCTCCAGCGTTACCGTCCGCCCGTCGCCCGTGGTTGCCAGCTTCTCGAGCTCTGATTCCAGCACGCCGAGATCGGCCCCCACGGCTGCCGCAAGGGCCTCCGCGGCCCGGGTGTCCAGCTCCAGCCCATGTTTCTCGGGCGCTCTCTCCATCAGCCAGCCCGGAATCTCGCTGTCCCGGGGCGCCGCCCATTCCAGGGACTCGGCGCCCTGCTTCATCTTGCGGTAGAAGGCTTTCTTCGAGCCCTTCGGGATCGTCGCCGTAACCACGAACGTCAGCTCCGGCGGTGTCTTCTCCAGCACGGCCTCCACGACGGAGCATCCCGTGGGCGTCAATCGCTCCGCGCCGTACAGGGCCACGACGCGGCGCGGCGCCATCACGGGCGGCATGGCGAGCGCTGCCGCCAGGGTCTCGGGACTGACCTCCGAGCCCCGGTAAGCATCGAGGTTGAAGTCGCGGGTGGCGGGATCCACGGCGGCGTCGACCAGCATTCTGGCGGCGTCGTCTCGCAAGCGGGCGGCGTCGCCATGGAAGAAGAACACGCCTTCGACATCGCCACCGTCGATCAGACTGCGGAGACGCCGGTCCGCGGCGAGGCTCACGGGAACACCTGGCGGCCCGGTGCTCGACGGAGGCGCGGTGCCGCGTTCAGCGACGGAAGAGCTCGGCCTCCGACCTCAGGTAGGAAGCACCTATGGCAACGGCGAACTGCGCTTGCGGACGAGGCGGCCACTCGAACTCCGGGAGATCTCCGTCCAGGGAAACATCGTCTTCGAGCAGGAGGGTAGTCACGAACGGACCGCTGCGGAAGAGCGACGGGACCTCGTCGGGCCCGGCCGGCCGCAGCTGCGCCGAAACCGCGGGCAGCTCCATCTCCATCGGGACGTTCGCGGCGAACGGAAGCCAGAACAGTGCCAGCAGTCCGACGGCGGCCACGCCGATCAGGGCAGCGCTTCCACCAAACCGCCGACGGCTCTCGACCAGGCCACAATCCACGTTGTACAGACGGTGCCGGAGTCGGGGCATGAAGTCGTCGGAGCTTTCGGCGGAAGGGACATCGGCGAGGATCGCGAGGCCGCGCTGCATCACATGGTCGTATCGAGCGCAGCGCGGACAGCTCTCGACATGAGCCGTGCACGTCTCCATCTGCTCAGGGACGAGGGTGCCGTCCCGGAACTCGGAGTATCGCTCGACGAAATGATCGCAGTGCATCTCGAATGCCAGAGCCCGTTGAGTTTTCACTCCCCGCCGATGGCGAGCGCGTCTTCCTTTCCAGCGTGCGATTATTACGCGCGTGTCGTAAGGTTGTTCCCGCGGGTTCCC
>JBDHFS010000154.1:0-7259 GCA_039590285.1 Gemmatimonadota bacterium | reverse complement strand
CGGGACGAGTTGTATGTAGGGAAGCACCAAATTGTGTACCACCTGCTCGATCGGTTGCCTCCGAATCGCTACGTACACCCCGCGCTTATCGTCGAACAGCGGCATATAGAAGCGATGCAGATCGACGTCGCGGAGGAAGTCGGCGCCATCGCGGCTGCCCGACCCCGGTTCCTGATACTCGACCCCGAGTACACGCGTGATGACCTCCTTCGGTTGAGCACGCGTCACTACCTTGAGAGTCACCGACGCTGCGCTGGTACCGTGATCTTCGAGAGAGACGGGAGCCCTACCCGAGCCGGAGCCGCCGATCCGAGGTGAGCCACGACGGAATCGCTGTTTCGCGCCCCGGCGCGGGCGTCCGCGCAGCAGATAGGCAGACGCGAGTAGGGCTATACCAATTGACAATTTGTCAACTAGTTATAGGCGTCCATTTAACCTAATAAGAGAGCAACAAACGGCGTCCTGGAGATTCTGCTCGCCCGGGGGCCAGAAGGAGGGGATCTCTTCGAGTCCGCTCGCGGCAGGGCCGGGAGACCATTCTGGATCTGCGGCCCCGGATGGTCGAGCAGGGACGCAACCGGGTGGAGCAGCGACAGCCAGGGCGTGAGCGCAGGGCTACACTCCGGTGTTGTGGGGCCGCTGGCCGCTCCGCAACTTGACCACATGGATGAGACGCGCGCAGACGACCAGCATGCGGCCGCCTTTCTTGCGGGCATGTGCGCCATCGTGGGTCTGCCCAACGTCGGCAAATCCACACTCCTCAACCGGCTCGTCGGTCAGCGCCTCAGCATTGTTAGCCACAAGGCGCAGACGACCCGGCAGAGACTGCTCGGCATCTTCTCGGACGAGTCCCACCAGGCGGTGTTCGTGGACACGCCCGGTCTCCTGGAACCGCGTTACCGGCTGCACGACTCGATGCAGTCGGAGGCGCAGCTGGCACGGATCGATGCGGATGTGCTTCTGTACGTCGTCGATGCGGGTTGGCCACGCAGTGTTGAGCACGCGGCCGACTATCGACCCCCGCTCGGCGTTCCCGCCGTGCTGTGTCTGAACAAGATCGACCGGTTGGCTGAGGGCGAAGGCTCGCTACGGGAACGGCTGCTGGCGTCAAGCGCCTGGAGCGCGGACGTATCCACGATAGCTACCACTGGAATCGGCGTCGACAGACTCCGCGAGATCATCCTCGGACTGCTTCCCGAATCCCCGCCGCTGTATCCAGTGGATGACGTCGCCACAGCTCCTGTACGACATTTCGCGGCCGAGTTCGTCCGGGAGGCGTGCTTCGAAGAGCTTTCCGAGGAACTGCCGTACTCCATAGCAGTCACAGTCGAGGAATTCCGCGAATCGGAGGATCCCGTGTATATCTCGGCCCACATCCACGTGGAGAGAGAGTCGCAGAAGGGAATCGTTATCGGGCGCGGCGGAACCATGATACGGAATCTCGGAAGGAAGGCCCGAATCAAGATCGAGCGACTGCTCGAAAGGCCCGTGTACCTGGATTTGAGAGTCAAGGTCAGCCCCAACTGGCGGCGGCGTCGTGGCCGTCTTAAGCTGTTCGGGTATAACCTCCCGCCCGAAACCAGGTGAGCCATGTCACTCGATACCAAGCTGCTGGAGATCCTCGTGTGCCCGAAGTGTCGGAGCGAGCTCGAGTACCGCGAGCAGGAGCAGGCGCTTCTGTGCCACTCCTGCCGCCTCCGCTATCGGGTCGAGGACGATATCCCCGTGATGCTGATCGATGAGGCCGAACCTATCTAGGGGAGCCATCATCGCTCTGTTCGGGCTGTTGGTCCCGGTTGCCTTATCCGGTCAGAACGCGGCGTCCGAAGAGTCGCTCCGCTCGGAGAGCTCGACTCGCGAAACGGCCCGCTTCCTCCTGACCCCCATCGGAGCCCGCTCGGTGGGCCTGGCTGGTGCCATCACCGCATCCCGTGCCGAGGCCGAGGGGGTGCTCTGGAATCCAGCGTCCGTGGCTGCTCTGGATCGTTCAGCGCTGTTCTTTCACGTAGCCAACGATTTCGGGACCAGCACACAGGTGCTCGGCTTCCTGTGGAACTGGAGAAAGGCCGAGCTCGGGTTGACGTACTACCACTTCGACATGGGGACGATCGAAGCGCGGGATAACGGCAACCAGGATATCGGGACGCTAGACCTGCAGGATGATGCGTTCATCGTGACGGCGGGCTACGCGCTGACACCCGATGTCGACCTGGGAATCAACTACAAGTTCGTCCGCCTTTCTTCAGCCTGTTCCGATGACTGTGGAGGGTTCGACCAGCGCTCAACGGGACATGCGTTCGACCTCGGCACCGTAATAGAGATCCCTTCGGCCCGGGGACTTAGTCTGGGCCTCGTTCTGCGCAATTTGGGAACCGGCGTCCGATTCGGTGACGCCGGCACCTCGGACCCGATGCCGACCCGGCTGCGCCTCGGAGCCGGCTTCGATGTCACTGGCAGCCTGATGCCGGAGGAAGAGCGTTTCGGGGTGCTGCTCCAGGGGGACATGCAGCAGACGGTGTCGGAGTTCGACGACCTCGAGGGCTACCTCGGGACGGAGTTCTCCCTGCGGCGCATCCTGTATCTGCGGGCCGGATACGCGTGGGCGTCCGCCGGTCGCAGCGGGCTGGCCCTGGGAATCGGTCTTCGATACGACCGTCTCGCCTTGGACATGGGGCGGGCCTTCGACGACTTCGCGGGTTTCGACTCCGACTCACCATTCCAGCTCTCGCTGGCTTTCCTGTTCTGAGCCGATAGCGGCTTCGCGGCCATGGACGATCGACCGACCCGAAGTGAGATCCGCCGATGTCTGGAGGAGGCACGGGAGGGTCCGCTGCGCGCGCGCGAACTTGCCCGCCGCCTGCGCGTCGGCGCGGGTTCCTACCGCGCCTTTCGACGCACGTTGCGGGAAATGGAACGGGACGGAGAAGTCTTCCGCCAGCGCAAGGGACGCTACGCACTGCCCGGACGCTTCGAGTTGGTCGCCGGAGTGGTCGATCTGACCCGGGCGGGAGATGGCTTCGTCATTCCCGATGAGGCGGGTCGGAAAGACGTGTTCGTTCCCCGCCGGCACCTCGGCTCAGCGGTGCAGGGGGACCGGGTGGCCGTCCGGGTGGAGAGAAGGCTGCCAGGTCGCAACCCCGAGGGCCGACTCGTCAGGATACTCGACCGCGCGTGGAAACAGGTCGTCGGCATCTTCCATGGCCGACCGGGATACGGCACGGTCGTGCCACAGGAGCCGGCACTCCCCTCCGACATATTCATCCCGGACTCGCAGCGGGGCGCGGCGAGAGAAGGAGATGTGGTGCTCGTCGAGATTCGGGAGTGGGGAAAAGATGAGGTGCGCCCCGTCGGGGAAGTGGTCCGGGTGCTGGGTAGACCCGGAGATCCCGGCCTCGATGTACTCTCGATCCTCCTCGGTCAGCAGCTACCTCTCGATTTCCCCGCGGACGTGCGCCGGGAAGCGGAGAAAGCGGCGCGTCGCGGCATTCGGACAGAGGATCTCTCTGGACGGGAGGACTTCAGGGACACGTTGTGCTTTACAATCGATCCCGCCGACGCTCGCGATCATGACGATGCGCTCTCCGTTACCCATGTCGAGAAAGGGATCGAAGTAGGCGTCCACATCGCTGACGTCGCCTGGTACGTCAAGGAGGGCAGCGCGATAGACCGGGAAGCCCTGGAGCGGGGAACCAGCGTCTACCTGGTGGACCGCGTCATCCCGATGCTCCCCGAGACCCTCTCGGCCGGGCTGTGCTCCCTCGTACCGGGAGAGGATCGGCTGACCCTGTCGATCGTATTCCGATTCGACTCGGACGGGGAGGCCGTAGAGCATCGGGTGGTTCGAGGCGTGATCCGCAGTTCGTACCGGCTCTCCTATTCCCAGGCGCAGGCACACCTGGAATCTCAAGGCGAAGAAGACGCTGCCGCCGGGACAGGGCTTTACGAGGCCCTTCTGGCCCTGGCCAACGTGAGCCATCGGTTGCGTCGGGCGCGCAGGAAGGCAGGCTCCATTGACTTCTCCGTGCCGGAGGCCCAAGTCCGGCTCGACGAGGCGGGGGTGCCGCTCGAGATCAGCGAGCGAACCAGGCTCGAATCACACCGCATAGTCGAGGACTTGATGATACTGGCTAACGAGACCATCGCCGACCTGGGGGCCGAGGATGGTCTGCCGGTTGTTT
The DNA here is from genome assembly GCA_039590285.1 of Gemmatimonadota bacterium. GTDB lineage: Bacteria > Gemmatimonadota > Gemmatimonadetes > Palauibacterales > Palauibacteraceae > Benthicola. Next base: position 3,081 of record JBDHFS010000154.1, on the reverse strand, counting down.
ATCGCATTCATGAAGCTCCTGATCCGGATCGCATCCAGAAGCTGCGCGAGCTGGCCTCATTCTTCGGCCACTCGTTGCCGTCCGGCCCTGTCAGGCCCGCGGACCTCGCCGCATTGGTCGAGGCGGCGAGAGGGAAGCCCCACGAATACCTGATTTCGGCCGTGACGCTGCGTTCGATGCGACAGGCCCGGTACGCCACCGATAACGTGGGCCATTTCGGCCTTGCGTCCGGAGCCTACCTGCATTTCACGTCTCCCATACGTCGCTACCCCGACCTGGCCGTCCATCGGGAGGTGGTTCGTTGGATGAGGGGAGGCCGATCGTCGGCAGATCCTGCGGCCCTGGAAAGGGTGGCCCTCCATTCCTCGGCCCGGGAGAGACGCGCTCAGGAAGCAGAGCGAGAGTCCCTCGACGCGAAGAAGATCCTCTATATGGAAAGGCACGTCGGGGACTGGTTTGAGGGAACGATCAGCGGGGTGACCAGCTTCGGCCTGTTCGTGTTGCTCGATGAGGTGCTGACGGAGGGCCTGGTCCGCCTGTCCTCTCTGGTAGATGACTACTACCGATTCGATGCCGATGCCCACGCGGTCATCGGTCGTCGAACGAGGACTCGCTTCCGCCTTGGCGACCGACTCACGGTTCAGGTGGTGAGGGTCGACACGGAGACTCGAAACATCGACCTTGAGGCGGTGAAGAAGCCTGCTTGACCCGGACCAGCGGTCCGGCTACACTCGCCGCGGACGGGGTTTCCGCGACGGCGGGACCCCGTCTTGGCAATGTGCAGTCGCCTTGAGAGAATAGACGCCCGTCAGGGCACGGAGAACATCGGATGGCAGTCTCCGAGACGAAGCTGGAAGAGATAAACGAGTTGAGAAGACGTCTCGACGAGCTACGGGGGTTTCTTTGACCTCGCGTCGAAGGAGAAGGAGCTCGAGGATCTCGAGCAGAAGATGGCCACTCCGGGGTTCTGGGATCAGCCGGAGGCGGCTCGCCGTGTCATCAATCGCTCCAACGCGCTCAAGGCCTGGACGCGGCCGTGGACAGCGTTGTCCGGTCGCATCGATGACCTGACCGAGCTCGCCGACCTGCTGACGGATGCCGAGGACGAAGACCTGGCGACCGAGCTGGTGCAGGAGACGGCTTCCATCCAGGAGGGACTCGCCGAACTCGAGCTGCGGAACATGCTCCGTGGTGCCGACGCCCACCGTCATGCACTCCTGACCGTACATCCTGGAGCTGGCGGAACCGAATCCCAGGACTGGGCCGAAATGTTGCTTCGCATGTACTCCAGATACGCGGAGCGCAGAGGATACCAGGTCGAGGTCCTGGAAATGCAGCCGGGCGACGAAGCGGGCATCAAATCCGCGACCCTGGAAATCAGTGGAGATCATGCCTTCGGCTATCTCGGAGCGGAGAGCGGAGTCCATCGGTTGGTGCGCATCTCGCCCTTCGACGCCCAGGGGAGACGACACACCTCCTTCGCCTCAGTGTTCGTCTATCCTGTGGTCGACGACGACATCGAGATCGAGATAGACGAGTCAGACCTTCGCGTTGACACGTACCGGGCCTCAGGCGCCGGGGGTCAGCACGTAAACAAGACGGATTCTGCTGTGCGGATCACGCATATTCCCACGGGCGTCGTCGTCTCGTGCCAGCAAGAGCGGAGTCAGCACAAGAACAGGGCGAAAGCCATGAAGATGCTCCAGGCGGCCCTGTACCAGAGAGCCATGCAGGAGAAGGAGGCGGAACGCCAGGCCCTGGAAGACTCCAAGACGGATATCGCCTGGGGTAACCAGATACGGTCGTACGTGCTGCAGCCCTACACGATGGTCAAGGACCACCGCACCGACGTTGAAGTCGGAAACGCGGATGGCGTGCTCGACGGTGACATTCACCGCTTCATCGAGGGCTTCCTGAGACAGAAGGGATCGGCCGAATCGTGAGCGGCTCTGACGAGACCGGATTGCGCGACGGGCTTCCCGTGCGAGAATGGTATCAGGCGGAGGAGCGGCCGAAGCCCATCCGGGATCGGTTCGCGAAGCTGGGGCGTCTGCGCGATCTCGGGATCGAGCCATATGCCTATTCCTTCGACCCCACGCATGACCTCGCGTCGGCGCTGGGCTCCTTCACGGGAGACGGCGAGGGACCCCGAGTGTGCGTCGCGGGACGGGTCGCGTCGCTGCGGGATATGGGTAAGAGCGCGTTCGCCCACCTCGTAGATCGCTCGGGAAGACTCCAGGTGTACTTCCGGCGGGACCACCTGAGCGAGACTGACGGCGAGCTGCTCAAGCTGGTGGATCTCGGTGACTGGATCGGAGTGCCAGGAGAGCTGTTTCGGACTCGCACGGGTGAGGTCACGGTCCGGGCTGAATCGGTGCAGTTGCTCGCGAAGTCGCTCCGGCCACTTCCGATGGGAAAGACCGAAATCGCGGATAGCGGTGAGACCATCGTCCACAGCGGCTTCGCAGACATGGAGGCCCGGTACAGACAACGCTACGCGGACCTGGCGGTCAACCCCGCTGTTCGTGAGGTCTTCCTCACTCGGGCCCGGATCATAACCCACCTACGCTCCCTGCTCGACGGTGACGGTTTCGTCGAGGTAGAGACTCCGATACTGCAGCCGGTGTACGGCGGGGCATTCGCGCGTCCCTTCATGACCCATCACAACACACTCGACCGGACCCTGTACCTGCGGATCGCGGACGAACTCTACCTGAAGAGACTCATCGTGGGCCAGCTGGATCGGGTATACGAAGTCTCCAAGAATTTCCGCAACGAGGGGATCGACCGGACGCACAATCCAGAGTTCACCATGCTCGAGCTGTACCAGGCGTACGCCGATTACGAAACCATGATGGAGACGGCGGAACGCCTTGTCACGGATACGGCCCTGGCCGTCGTCGGCGGACTGGAGGTCGAGTATGCGGGCCATTCGGTCAATCTCTCGCGACCGTGGCGTCGGCTGACCTTCTTCGACGCCATAGGGGAGCACGCCGGCTTCGATGCCCGATCCGCGGACACCGACGAGTTGCGGAAGCGACTGGCCGACGCCGGCCGGGAAGAGGCGGGCGATCTGGGCCG
>JBDHFS010000153.1:0-7475 GCA_039590285.1 Gemmatimonadota bacterium | reverse complement strand
GTTCTCCCGCACCACGGTCGAATCCACCTGCGCCTGCCGAAAGCCTCTCTGTCGGTAGTAGAGACGGAGACGGAGCAGATCCAGGGGGAGCTCTCCGCCGTCCAGGAACTCTCTCACGTGGGCGAGACCCCAGTTCGTGAGAGGGCACAGGGGAAGCGGGAACACGAACAGGAAGGTCCGGCAGTGGGTCGGCTTCGTGAGGATGGCGTTCTGGAGATCCGCGTCCGAGAAAGCCTCGTTCCCCATGAACGTGATCTCGACAACCTCCGGGTCTTCCGGGGTCTGGCCCGCGGCGCTACCCGGCAGGGTCACCAGGACGGCGCATAGAGCCAGGAGCCGATGGAACACCGACGGCGACGGGATCACGGGAGCCGTGGTCTCCCTTCCGGCGGCCCGGGGCCGTCGCCCCCCGGACCGTGACGCGTCACGCCCGCGCCTCCGATCGACCTCTGAGTCGGGTCATAATCCATGCGCCGAGGGCGATCACGCCGACACTGATCACCTGGGCCAGGGAGAGGGCGCCGAAGAACCGGTCGTCCTTGGCCCGGAAGAACTCGATGAACAGGCGCTCGAGGCCCGCGAGAACCAGCCACAGCGAGAATAGCCATCCGGCCGGCCGGTCTTTGAATCGGAGCTTCCACAGTACCAGGAAGATGAACAGCGAGATGGCCGTCTCGAACAACTGCGTGGGGAACACCGACAGCACCTGTGCGTCGGGTACCGCCGCCGGAATGTCCACCCCGAAGCCGCGTCTCAGGTTGCCCGCCGTCGACGGCGGCGCCCCGGAAGGAAAGGCGATCCCGATCCAGCTGTCGGTGGGACGGCCGTAGTCATCCCCGACCAGGAAACAGCCCACACGTCCGAGCGCATACGAGAGGGCCAGGGCCGGGGCCGCAACGTCCGCGGTCCGGGCCACGCTCTCTCCGCGACGCCGAAGCAGCCAGATCACGCCCAGGGCGCCGCCGATCAGACCACCGTACCATACGAGGCCCGAGCGGCTCGCCAGCATCCCTATGGGATCCCGAACCGTGAGGGGCCAGTTGAGCAGCACGTAGTAGATCTTGGCCCCCAGGATCCCGCCTATGAGAGCGCCGAGCAGAATGTCACCGGCCAGCTGGGGGTCCCTTCCCAGTCGTTTGAGCTCGACGCGGATCACCTGATAGCCGGCCAGAAACGCGATGGCCATCATCACCCCGAAAGAGGTGATCGTGAAGCGGCCCAGCACGGGCAGGTCGAGCGTGATCAGCTCAGGATACATGACCCCTCTCGGCTCTCTGGTCTCGTGCGACGGTCGTCACAGGATTCCCGCATCGAATCGCCATGGTCGCGTCGCCCCCGTCAGGCCCGTGCCACGAGCCCGGGAAACGGCAAGGACGGATCGGCGTTCAGATCCGAGCCACTTGCCTCTCCCAGCCCGAGACGATACTCCGCCAGCCGGGCCACCATCGCGGCGTTGTCCGTGGACAGCCTGGGCGGCGGGGCGAGCAGGCGACCGTCCGGCTCAAGCACGCGTGCCAGCCGGTCCCGCAGATAGCCGTTCCGCGCTACACCGCCCCCGATCAGCACGCGTCGGCAGCCCGTGTGAACCGTAGCCCGCACCGTCTTGGTTGTCAGTACCTCCACTACCGCTTCCTGAAACTCGGCGGCGAGGTCCGGAAGAGCCTGGGCCATCGCCTCTTCGCCCCCCGCCTCCACTTTCCCGACCAGCAGCGAGACGGCCGTCTTCAGCCCGCTGAACGAGAAATCGAAGTACGCGGGGTCGGCCGGCCCGTCTTTGCTCGACAGCATGGGCCGTGGCAGCCGGAATCGCCCCGGGCTCCCCTCGCGGGCCACTCTCTCGATCTCCGGCCCGCCCGGGAATCCGAGGCCCATGCGGCGAGCCACCTTGTCGAAAGCCTCCCCCACGGCGTCGTCCCTCGTGCTCCCGAGCAAACGGTACGTGCCCCATTCCGGCGCGTGCAGGAGCAGCGTGTGACCGCCGGATATGAGCAGCGCCACGAACGGCGGCGTGGCTTCCGGAGACTCCAGCGAATTCGCGAACAGGTGCGCCTCCATGTGGTGCACCCCGAGTACCGGGATTCCCAGTGAAAACGCGAAACCCTTGGCCCAGTTCAGGCCGACCAGCAGGGCACCGATCAGACCCGGTCCGGCGGTCACCCCGACTCCGGCCAGATCGGTCTGTCGGACGCCCGCTTCCTCGAGCGTGCGCTCCACCACTGCGTCGATGTGGATCAGGTGCTGGCGGGCGGCGATCTCCGGAACCACGCCTCCGAACAGTGCGTGAGCGTCCTGGGACAGGATGACGTGACCGAGAATGGCTCCGTCCGCGACCACGGCCGCCGAGGTCTCATCGCACGATGATTCGATCCCGAGGACGGGCCCGCCCCGGAAGTCCACCCGTCACGAACCTCCCGGCCGGACCGTGACCTCGGCCGGATTCGGGGTGACCGACACGAAGCCACCCGATGTAATCTCGACCTCCACCGGAACCGTTCGCGGACCGGAGGGGGGCGAGTCCACCCGGACGATGGCCCACGGGATCGAGTCGAGCTGTCGGCGGACGGCCGTCCAGGCCCCGCGTACGACGGCATCCACGGTGTCGGGATCCACCGAAACACGACCGGCCGCCTGTCCCGTCACGCGAACTGGAAGCCGGATCTGCCGTACGACGAGTGAGTCGACCGGCACGGTGACGAGAACGGAGGGCGGATCCAGCTGGATGTTCCTCACGCCGGCCGGAATCTCGAGCGGAACGTCGCGCATGACCGGGTGCTCCAGGTCCTCCAGCGTGACCCGGCGCGTCGCCACCTGGTCCACCCGCTCGACCTGAGACTCCCCTCCCCGGACCGTTACGCTGTCGGGATCAAGAAGCAGGGGCCGCACGACCGTGAACCCCAGCGCGGGAACGGTCACGAGATCCGGCGTGACGGCCACGCGGCGCTCGGTCAGGCGCTCGAACGCCAACTCGATGGACGTGGGGACGACCAGGGTGGCTCGGGCGCCGAGGTCACGGTCGTACGTGACCAGGTCGGCATCCAGCGGTACCCGCATCGTGGGGCCGGTCACTTCGCGGATCCCGATCCGGATCTCCGGCTCCCCGGCCATGAGCGCGAGAAGCTCCCGATTCCTGCCCTGAAACGTGGTGGCCACCTCGTCGGGAGCGTCCACGAGCACCCAGGCCGAATCCTGCACCTCGACGATCACGCGCGTGGCCACTTCCTGCGACTGCCGCTCGCCGGCCGTGAGATCCAGCCACAGCAGGAAGACGATGAACAGCGCTGCCAGCTTGTACAGCCAGTTGTCGCGCAGAAACGACTGCCAGTTCACCTCGCGCCTGCCCCGGTCATCGGTTGGGATCGTCCCGCTCGAACCACTCGCGGGTGCGGTCCACTCTACTCACGTCGCCCGCGACCCTTACTTCGATCCGGCCGCCCTCCCTGAGGCTGTAGCCAGCCGGCGGATACTGGCCGACGATCCGCCCCGGGGCCTCGGCTGCCAGCGGATCGTACGTGATCGCGCCGAGGTCGAGTCCCGCATCCGTTAGTGCTCCGGCCGCGTCGTCCACGTGCAGGCCGACCAGGTCGGGCACCTGGACCACCGGGCGACCCTCGCTCGCGATAAGGGTCACTTCGGTGGGCACGGCCAGCTCGGTTCCGGCTTCGGGAATCGTTTCGATGGCCCTGCCCGGCTCCAGCGTGTGCGTCACTCGATCCACGACGACGGAGAAGCCGAGCCTCTCCAGCACGATGACGGCCTGCCTCTCCGACAATCCGGCGACGTCGGGAAGCACGTGGAGCTCCGGCCCTCGGCTCATGGACACGTAGACTGGCGCGCCAGGACGCGTGTACTGGCCGGGAAGAGGATCCTGCGCGAGTACGGCGCCCTCCGGCGCGAGGTGGTGGGTGACTCCCGACCGCACCGTGTACTCCAGGCCCAGGCGGTCCAACCTTCCCTGCGCTTCCTCCTCCGTCAGGCCCACAAGTTCGGGAACCTGTACGAGCGACGGATCTTCCGAGGGACGGCCGCCGGGAAACACCCACTGGGCGGCCACCAGGTAGCCCCCCCCGAAGAAGGCCGCGACCAGCCCGATCGAGATCAGCCAGCGGGTGCGGCGTCGCCCGTCGGTCCCTTCGTTGGGCTCCCGCGGGGGAGGCGGCGCGAAGAGCTCGGCGAGGGTCTGGGCCCGGGGCGCTTCCGCTTCCGCGGCGGTGCCCGCGGGCACCGCGCCGGAGGCCGACGAGGCACCGGGCGTGTCCTCGGCCGAGACGATCGGCGCCTCGGACTCGGGCTCCGTCATGTCGGCGGCTCGCTCCAGGTCCTCACCTTCCCTCGCGGGGGGTTGTGGAGCTTCCGCACCGCGGTCGCCTCCCTTTCCCGCCCGTCCACGCCCCAGCCCTCGACGTCGCCTGTAACTCATCCTCCGATTCCCTTCCGCCTCAGCCGGTCTTCCTTCTCAACCGGCTGGCAAACGCTCCATCCGTGTCCGTCGACCATGGTTCGACCCGGAGGTCGCCGCGCTCGTCCACCAACCCCTCCCGGATCCGGCCGGGTCCGGGCTCTTCGCGTTCGAAGTCGGGATGCCGGGCCAGGAACCCCGACACCTGACGCTCGTTCTCCTCCGGCTCGAGCGAGCAGGTGGAGTAAACCAGCAATCCGCCCGGCGCAACGATCCCGGCCGCACCATCGAGCAGATCCCGCTGAAGGACCACCAACGACGCCAGTCCCTCCGGCGTGATCCGCCATCGCGCGTCCGGACGGCGGCGCAGTACTCCTGTGCCCGTGCACGGCGCATCCAGAAGCACCGTATTGGCCTTCGCCACGGCCGGACTACGACCATCCATGCACACCGCATGCACGTCCAGCGCGACCCTTGCGACGGTCGCCCGAAGCCTCCCGAGTCGCCGCTGGCTCACGTCCGCCGCCACGAACGGACGCGCCGCAGGCGCCGCGGCGGCCAGGCCGATTGCCTTGCCTCCGGGGGCAGCGCACAGATCCACAACGGGACCCGCGACCCGTTCTCCCACGTAGTCTACCACGGCCGAGGCGGCGGGATCCTGTATGACTGCCCGAAGCTCCCGGATCGCCTGTTCCGGTCGACCCTCTTCGAGCCAATACATGGCTCGCCAGCCAGGCACGGCCTCGAGCTTCATGCCCAGCCCGATGCCTGACTGGGCACCCGATTCGACGCCCGAAAGGTCCGCCCCTTCCAGCACACGAAGGGTGACGCGCGGCGCCCTGTTATCATTCTCGATCAGACGTCGAACGGAGGCAAGCGGCCACCTCTCCAGCCACCGATCCACGAGCCACCTGGGATGCGAGCCCCACGTGGCGAGGTGACCCGCGGAATCGCGCTCTGGATCCGGGAATGCGGCGGCAGGAACTCCGTCCCGCGCCGCCCGCCGGAGCACGGCGTTGGCCAGACCGGCCGCCCCACGACCACCGAACCGCTGGACGCACCGGACCGCGGCGTCGACGGATGCGTGATCGGGGATTCGGGTCTCGCGAAGCTGATACAGTCCCAGTCGGAGGCAGTCGAGCACCGCGGGCTCGATGCGGTCCAGGGGCCGGTCGAGGAGGGCGGCGAGCTCCGCGTCGAGGCGTCCCCGCAGGCGCACGGCCCCGTAGGCCAGCTCCTGCGCCAGGGCGCGGTCCCGCGTGTCGAGATTCGATAGGCGGCGGGAGGCGGCACGGTCGGCGTATTCGCCGGCGCGGACGTCCGCCAGAATGTGAAAGGCGGCGAGGCGCGGATCGGTCGCCGCCGCTGCCTCCGACTGGCTCAATCCAACATGCCCGCGGACGGACTCGACGGTACGGCCACCTGGCGCTTCGGCATGCGGCCGGCCAGCCAGGCGGAGCGGCCTGCCTCGACCGCCTGGCGCATGGCGCGGGCCATCAATACGGGGCGCTCGGCCGCCGCCAGTGCCGTGTTCATCAGAATGCCATCCACTCCCTGTTCCATGGTGGCGCAGGCGTCGGAGGCGGTGCCGACACCCGCATCGACGATCACCGGTACCGAGAGACGGCTCTTGAGGATCCGGATGTTCAGCGGATTGAGGAGGCCCAGTCCGCTTCCGATCGGCGAGGCCAGCGGCATGACGGCGGCGGCCCCCGCCTCCTCGAGCTTCAGCGCCGTGATCAGATCGTCGTTCGTGTAGGGGAGCACGATGAAGCCCTCCGCCACCAGGGTGCGCGTCGCCTCGAGCAGCGCCTCCGTGTCCGGCAACAGGGTCTCCTGATCGCCGATGACCTCCAGCTTCACCCAGTCGCTGAGACCCGCCTCGCGCCCGAGCCGGGCGTAGCGCACGGCGTCCTCGGCCGTGTAGCAGCCGGCAGTGTTCGGGAGGAGGAAGAACTCCGCCGGATCGAGGTGGTGGAGGAGGCTTTCCTGCCTGGTGGCGTCCAGGTCCACGCGCCGGACGGCGACCGTTACCATCTCGGCGCCCGAGGCGCGAACCGCTTCGACCGTCTCCTCGTGGCTCTTGTACTTGCCTGTTCCGACGATCAGGCGCGAGCGGAATGTCCTGTCTCCGATGACGAGCGCGTCCGCATCCACCCGCCGTCGGTCCATCGTCCCCGTTGTCATGTCTTCACTCGCCACGATTCGTGCATGGGTTCAACCACCGCCCACAAAGTGGACGATCTCGATGCGGTCTCCATCCTGCAACATCACGTCCGCGATCTCCGTTCGACGGACAATGTGCCGATTCAGCTCCACGACCACGAGACGCCCGTCCAGCTCCAGGTCCTCCAGCAGACCCTCCACGGTGCGCCCGTCTTCCACATCTCTCGGCTTGCCGTTGACTTCCACTCGCAACATCGCCCTCGCTCCCTCGTAACCCTGCCGACACCCCGCTCAGGCGGGGCGTCCGGCGGTGAGCACGTCGAGTAAACCGGCCGCGGCGGCCAGAGGATCCCCGGATGTCCAGACGGCTCCCACCACGGCGACCCCGATGGCGCCCGCCCGCAGCACGGCGGCGGCGTTGGCCCGATCGATGCCGCCGATGCCCACGACGGGGATCCCACACGACGCGCAGGATCGCACCAGATCGAGCCCGGATGCCTCCCGCTCCGGGTGCGTCGCGGTCCGGAAAACGGTACCCGCGATCAGGTAATCGGCTCCCTCCGCGGCGCGGGCGTGGGCTTCATCCGACGTGTGCACCGACGCTCCCACCCATGCCCGGCCCGCCAGCAGCGACCGCGCCAGAGGCACGGACAGCGCACCGTACCCCAGCTGTACGGCATGTGCGCCCGCGGTGATCGCGACATCGATTCTCCCGTTGACGACGCACCAGGCACCCGAGTGGCCGGCTACCGCGCTGAGAGACGTCGCCAGGTCGTGCAGCCGCGCTGCGCCCATTCGGCGGGCCCTCAGGTGGAGCGCGATTCCGGGTCCGAAGGCCGAGAGGAGGTCGCTCGACAGAGGCTCGAAATCACTTCTCTCCGCCGCTTCGTCCGTGGCCACGACGTGGAGTGGC
>JBDHFS010000152.1:0-7601 GCA_039590285.1 Gemmatimonadota bacterium | reverse complement strand
TCACCTACCATGACAGCCCGCGGCGCGCGCACAGCATAGCCGCGCAGGGCGGGATCAACGCCGCCAAGAACTACCAGGGAGACGGCGACAGCATCTTCCGGCTGTTCTACGACACAGTGAAGGGCGGCGACTTTCGCGCCCGGGAGGCCAACGTGTACCGGCTGGCGGAGGTCTCGAACGAGATCATCGACCAGTGCGTGGCTCAGGGGATCCCGTTCGCCCGTGAGTACGGCGGCCTCCTGGCCAATCGGTCGTTCGGCGGCGCACAGGTGTCGCGAACGTTCTACGCGCGGGGCCAGACGGGCCAACAGCTGCTGCTCGGCGCCTATCAGGCCCTTATGAAAGAAGTTCACCGGGGCCAGGTTAAGTTGTATAACCAGAATGAGATGCTGGATGTCGTCGTGGTGGACGGCCAGGCGCGCGGAATCGTGACTCGTCACCTGGTGACCGGGAAGATCGACGTACACCTCGGCGACGCGGTGGCCCTGGGCACGGGCGGATACTCGAACGCCTTCTACCTGTCCACGAACGCCATGTACTGCAACGTGACGGCGGCGTGGCGGGCATACCGGCGAGGGGCGGGATTCGCGAACCCCTGCTACACTCAGATCCATCCGACCTGCATCCCGGTAGCCGGTGACTACCAGTCGAAGCTCACCCTGATGAGCGAGTCGTTGCGCAACGACGGCCGCATCTGGGTGTCCAAGACCGCCGGCGACGACCGGGCGCCCGGCGACATTCCCGAGGACGAGCGCGATTACTATCTGGAGCGCATGTATCCGGCGTTCGGAAACCTCGTTCCTCGCGACCTCGCGTCCCGGCGGGCCAAGGACATGTGCGACCAGGGGAAGGGCGTCGGCGAGACGAAGCTGGGCGTCTACCTCGACTTCGAGGACGCCATCCAGCGGCTGGGCGCGGACGTGATCGAAGCCCGGTACGGCAACCTGTTCGAGATGTACGAGCGCATCACCGGCGAGGACCCCTACAAGGTGCCGATGCGCATCTACCCGGCGCCGCACTACACCATGGGTGGCCTTTGGGTCGACTACAACCTGATGACCACCGTCCCGGGGCTGTACGCGATCGGTGAGGCCAACTTCTCGGACCACGGAGCGAACCGGCTGGGCGCGAGCGCGCTCATGCAGGGTGTGGCGGACGGCTATTTCGTCCTTCCGTACACGATCGCTGACTACCTGGCGCAGGCGAAGTTGGACCCGGTGGCCGAGGACAACGTGGAGGTGCGCGGAACCCTGGAGGAGGTCGAATCGAGAATCGTTCGGTTGCTGGCTCTCGACGGTGACCGGACGATCAACTCCTTCCACAAGGAGCTCGGCCGAATCGTCTGGGACCACTGCGGCATGGGGCGCAACGCCACAGGGCTCAAGGAAGCCCTGAAGAAGATCCCCGTGCTCAGGCAGGAATTCTGGGAGAACGCGAAGGTGGTGGGGGAAGGGGGGTCGATCAACCAGACGCTCGAGCGGGCCGGCCGCGTCGCGGACTTCCTCGAGCTGGCCGAGGTCATGTGCCTCGATGCGCTGGTGCGCGAAGAATCGTGCGGTGGGCACTTCCGCGACGAACACCAGACTCCGGAGGGCGAGGCCAGGCGAGACGACGAGAACTTCACGCACGTGAGCGTGTGGGAGTACACCGGTGCCGACAGCCCACCCGTTGAGCACCGGGAGCCGCTGGAGTTTGAATACGTTCCTCCCACGCAGAGGAGCTACACATAATGAAACTCAAGCTTCACGTGTGGCGGCAGGCGGAGGCCTCTGCCAGGGGGCGGTTCGTGTCCTACGAGACGGACGCCAGCGAGCACATGTCCTTCCTCGAGATGCTCGACGTGGTGAACGAGGAGCTCGAGTCGAAGGGTGAGGAGCCGATCGCGTTCGACAGCGACTGTCGTGAGGGGATCTGTGGAACGTGCGGGATGGTGATCAACGGCCGGCCGCACGGGCCCTGGAAGCGCACCACGGTGTGCCAGCTCCACATGCGGGAGTACAGCGACGGGGACGAGATCTGGATCGAGCCGTGGCGGGCGGACGGGTTCCCCGTACAGAAGGACCTGTTCGTGGATCGCTCCGCCTTCGACCGTATCGTGGCGGCGGGTGGATATGTCAGCGTCCGAACGGGCAGCGCTCCGGATGCCAACGCCATACCGGTGCAGCAGGTGAACGCAGAGAAGTCCATGGACGCCGCGTCCTGCATCGGGTGCGGCGCCTGCGTAGCCGCCTGCCCCAACGCGTCGGCCATGCTGTTCACGTCGGCCAAGGCCGCGCACCTGAACCTGCTTCCGCAGGGTCAGCCGGAGCGCTATCGCCGGGTGTTGAACATGATCCTGACGATGGAGGCAGAGCAGTTCGGCACGTGCACCAATCACGGAGCGTGTGAGAACGCATGCCCGAAGGAGATCAAGATCGACGTGATCGCGATGCTCAACCGCGATTACATGAAGGCACTCCTGAAGGCGAGCTGATCGAAACGGGCGGCGGAACGTGACGCTGGCGTCCGTCGCGCCCGGCGGTGCTCTGGGGGCGCTGGCCCGCTACGGGATCGCCAGCTGGGTGTGGGGACGGGGAGACATGACGGGCGCGCCGCCACCGCGCGAGGAGTGTACATGAGCTTCTGTGCCACGCAGCTGAAACGGCTGGCTCCGTTGTGGGAGCGGATGCTGAGCCATCCTTTTCTCGTCGAGACCCGGGACGGAACGATCCCGAACGTGACCTTCGCGAACTGGATGAGGCAGGACTACCTGTTCGTGGAGGCGGCCATCCCGTTCCTCGCCGCGCTGATTCCGAAGGGACCCGCGAGCCACTGGGAGCCCATGACGCAGGCCATTGGTGCGCTGATCCGGGAACTTCGGTTGTTCGAGGAAAGAGCGGAAGCCGTGGGAGTAAAGCTCAAGGGGACTCAGCCGGCGTTCACCACTCACGCGTACATCCAGTTCCTCCTGGCCACGGCGCAGAACGCGTCGTACGAGGAAGCGTACACGGTTCTGTACTCGGCCGAGAAGGCGTACCACGACTCTTGGAAGATGGTGCGCGAAGGTCTGGATCGGAGCTCTCCCTGGTGGCCGTTCGTGGAAAACTGGGCCGGCGCGGAGTTCGGCGCGTATGTGGCATATCTGGAGCTGGAGCTGGACAAGCTGGCAGCCGAGGCGGGCCCCGAGCGACTGGATCGCATGGTGGAGGCCTTCGAGACCACGGTCCGGTACGAGATCGCGTTCTGGGAGATGGCGATGACAGGAGAGGACTGGCCCGGCAGCCCCTCCACGAACTAGCCCACGACGGGAGCCCGGAGGTCGCTTGGGGTTCACAGACGATCTTTACGAAGCCGCGCGCGCCGTATGGGACGCCCAGCTGGAGCATCCGTTCGTGCGGGGCATCGGCGACGGCACCCTCGATCCGGCGATCTTCGAGCGGTGGGTCCGCCAAGACTACCTGTATCTTGTCGAATTCTCTCGAGTGTTCGCGTGGGCCGTGACGAAGGCCGACAGGCTCGAATCGATGAGCTGGCACGCCTCGGCGCTCCACCTCACCCTGAATACCGAGATGGCTCTCCACCGGGAATACGCCGCCCGGTTCGGAATCTCGAAAGAGGATCTCGAAGCGGAAGAGATGTGGCCCACCACCCGCGCGTACACGGACTTCCTCGTACGCACAGCGGCGGATGGCGACCTGGCGGACCTGGTAGCGGCGCTACTGCCTTGCGCATGGGGTTACGTGCATGTCGCGGAGCGGCTCGCTGCGGGCTCGCCGCCGTCGGATCAGCGATACGCCGACTGGATCGAACAATACGCATCGTCCGAATTCCGGCAGGCCGCCGACTGGCTGCGCGCGGAGATGGATCGCCTGGCCGAAAACGCGGATACGGCGCGAAGACGACGTCTCACGGAACTGTTCGTGCTGTCGAGCCGGTACGAATGGCGGTTCTGGGAGATGTGCTGGCGTGGAGAGTCGTGGGGCCGCTGAAGCTTCCGGCCGCGGGCACACGGCGGGCAGGGGCGACGCCCCGCAACGCCGCACCCTACCCGCCGCCCACCCGTGCTCAGTGGGACAGGCGGACCACCAGGTCCTGGGCCACCTGTCTGAACACCGACCGCAGCTCCGATACAGACGGCGCGAAGTAGGTCCGTCCCCGGGGCTGGTCGGGATCCGAGATCTCGTGCTCGTTCGCCACCCGCGCGAGCAGATCCAGGTCCGGACGCATCAACTCGTTGAGTGCGTTGGGATTGCCCAGCGCGATCGTATAGATGAACACGTCTTCGGCCCTTATGCGCGAGGCCTCCGCGAGAGTCTTGAAGCGCGCCATACTGCGGGCGATCGGTCCGTGCGGACCCGGGCCGGCCTCGGTCCACTCCGGACAGAAGTACCGGTCGTCGCCGGTCCGGCAACCATCGGCGGATCGCACCTGATCCATCGGGATCGCGTCCGGGTTGTCGTAATACCCGCCGATCGTCTGCCCCGTCCGATCGCGGTCGCGAGCCGTGATCACCCGGTCTTCGCCCCCGACGAGCGTTCGGGCCGCCGTCGGCTGACCGTCCGTGAAGAAGATCACGATCCTGACCGCACGTTCTCGCACCGCCGGGCCCGTGATCTGCCGCCTGGCCAACCTCAGACCCTCGGCCGCATTGGTCCAGTAGATGGGATCGATGTTGTCGATCGCCCGATCGATGTCGAAGCTGAACGCGCCGGACATCTGGTAGCGGTCCGTAGCTCGAACGCCGAAAGAGACCAGGCCTACCTGGTCCATGTCGTCGTCGAAGTAGGTAATGAGCTCCTTGGCCGCTTCCTTGAGGGGCGGCCAGGCGCCCATGTCCAGAAGAGACGTCGACTGGTCTATCACGAGTACCATATCGATCGGCGGAACGACGGCCGTGGCCGTGGACGCGATCTCGACCACGTCCCTTCCGACCAGACGCATGAGCGCGGTTCGCAAGGGCCTCCGCGCCGTGACCGTGACGGTTGGCTCACCCTCCGGAGTGAGCCCGAACCCCACATCGATCGTTACACCCTGTTCTCCCACGGACACACCATTGGCGCTTGCCACGGCGATGGCCTGTCGGCGCGCCGTGGCCTGGCCAGCCCGAATCGCACGGGCACCTGCGAGAACACCGGCGTCTACGGCTCGAGACAGCTCCGCCTTCACCAGAAACGCCCTTCCGGAGTCCAGCACGAGGCCGGCCATTCCGAGGAGGACTACCATTCCGCCGGCAACGATCACCATGACGGCGCCCTGCTCGCCCGGCACGCGCCGGACGGACCGGCGCATGAGCTGCGACAGGGCTGAGCGTAGCGAAGCGATGATGCGCATTGCGGCTCCTTTTCGGACCTTCGTCCCTGGTAGCGGGTCTAGAAGACGGCCCGCTCGTAGATGGGGTCTTTAAGGGCGCTTTCGAAAAGACGTGCGAACGGCGTGACCGGCCGGTAGTAGTAGAAGATCTCCACCACGTAGTGGGTGCTGCCACGCTCCAGGCCGATCGACGCCAGCGCCACCGGGCTCTGACCGATGGTGCCCATTCTGCTGTGGTCCTCGAAGCCGGGAGTGGAGACCTGGTCGAGGATGAGTGGGCCGTCGACGCGCATCTCGACGCGAGTCACGACGGATCCTCCGCGTCGGCCCAGACGGATCTCGTCACCGTTGGCCGCGACCACGGTGAGCACCGTGTCCAGGCTGGTGCCACGCGAGGCGATGTTGGCCCCCTCCCGGGTCAGCTTCGAGAGCGTGTGCGACACCGCCATCGCGTTCCCGATCTCCACCATTCCCAGGAAGAGGAAGAGAATCAACGGAACGACCAGCGCGAACTCCGCCACCGCCTGACCGCGCGCATCGCTCATATCGGGCCTACCGAATGAAAGGTTCATTCTTCATCGCCGTCCGTACGGTGAAGTCCACTGGCGGGAGCACGTTAGCCAGTCCGGGGAGGAAGTACTCGTATGTGAACGAGACCCTGACCGTGACCACGTCCTCGGGTCCGCCGCCGTCCGCCGGATCGAGAACGATGCTGTCGGCAAGGGCCAACGAGCCCATGTTTTCTTCCAGGACCTGACGGATGGTCTCGGAGCGGGCGATCGGATCGCCGGTGTCCGGATCCGTCAGCTGCCGGCCGGTCACCGCGTAACGCACCGCCTCCGCGACGGCGTGCTTGGCGGTAAGATGCGACATACCGAGCCGTCCGAACTCGACAATTCCGAAGATGAGGGTCAACAAAAGAGGAAGGACCAGGGCGAACTCCACGAGCCCTGAACCGTGGTTCACGCGCAACAGTCGTGCTGTCGCGGCGGTGCATCGCGAGGTGACCGTGAGGGTCACCCGCCTGACGGCTTCGGGCATACGCCGAAGCCGGGTTTTCCACATCGCCATCGCGACCTCCAATAGCCCCGCCTATTGGTGACCCACGAGCGACTGGCCCGGGTATAACTGCCAAAGGGCTTGTAGAATAACATCAAGGGGTGTGTCTGTAAAGACCCGTGGGTCGGACTGCCATTGGAGACGGTGTCGCCGCGACGCCTGACACACCCGGCCGAGCGTGTGGAAAACTCGATGCGCCGAGCTTCCGAGGGCGGTCGTACAAGCCCGCCCGTCGCCAGGATTCGGGTGTTGCGCGCTATCCACACCCGTCCACCGGGTGGTGAGAGCCGCCTCTATTCGATGGCCGCCGGCCGCTCCACGAGAACCTGGGTCCAGCGGTAGAGATACAGTCCGATTCCCTGGTGCGTGAATGAGCACTCCCGGATGTTCGCCCGGTGGGGCGGGCTGTCCATCCACAGTTCGATCGCCGAAGGGGCTCCGGCGGTCGTAAGGGCGATGTTTTCCGCCACTCTTCCGTGCCAGGTCACGCCGCCGGCCAGGAGTCGCACGGTGAGGTCCGTTCCATCGGGCGATACGTGGTCGAAGTAGTCGCGCTCAGCCATATCCCGACTGTGCGCTTCCGCTACGCGCGCCGTGGGCTCATGCCACCCCACAGGGTCGCACCCTGCGGCCATGCGCTGGCGGTTGATCAACCTGTGCAGCTCCGCGACCGACTCCGCGACCGTTGCGTCGGCCACCCTCTGGGCCGCGAGTGATCGCGGCAGGGGCGGCAACGCTGCCAGAGCGACGAGCGCGACAGTGATGAGGCGTGACATTCGCTTCAACTCGTTGAGGACGCGTCCCAGGGGCTTCGATTCGCCTCGTTCTTGAACACCGATGGGACGCTCCGCGTTCAGTGCGCGGCTTGCCGATGCACGAAGGCCCCGGCCATGTGGCCGGAGCCTTCGTGCCAGTCGAGGCCGGCGGGCGGGGCTTCTGTCACGACCACTCGATCCGCATCCTCACCCCACATCCCGGTCGCCCGCGCCCGCCGACTCTCTCGGCGCCCGGTCGCTCAGCCGGTCGCTTCAGCCATTGAGACACCGGAAGCCGTTTCAGGGTTGGCTCGGTTCTCCTCGCGCACCACGCGTCCGTCGAAGAGGTGGATGGTACGCTCGGCGTACCGGGAGTAGCGGGGGTCGTGGGTCACCATGAGGATGGTGGACCCTTCGGAGTGGAGCTCCTTGAGGAGATCCATGACCGCCTCGCCGTTGGTCGAGTCCAGGTTACCGGTGGGCTCGTCGGCGAGCAGG
>JBDHFS010000151.1:0-7952 GCA_039590285.1 Gemmatimonadota bacterium | reverse complement strand
CCTCAAGAAGATGCTCGACCAGATGGCCGCCGAGGTCGTCGAGATCCCGATCATCATCGGAGGGAAGGACTACACCACGGGCGACACGGCGGAAGTCGTGATGCCCCACGACCACGCGCACGTGCTGGCTCGCTATCACAAGGCCACGGACGAGCACATGCAGATGGCGATCGATTCGTGCATGGAGGCCTGGACCGAGTGGTCCAGCTGGCCGTGGCAAGACCGCGCGGCCGTGCTGCTCAAGGCTGCCGACCTGCTGGCCGGCGACTGGCGACAGGTCCTTAATGCGTCGACCATGCTCGGCCAGAGCAAGACATGTTCCCAGGCCGAGATCGACAGTGCGTGTGAGATCATCGACTTCTGGCGCTTCAACGTGCACTACGCGCGCGAGCTGTACTCCAACCAGCCGATCTCGTCGCCGGGGATCTGGAACATGACGGACTACCGGCCGCTCGAGGGCTTCGTGTACGCCATCTCCCCCTTCAACTTCACGTCGATCGGCGCCAACCTGCCGACGGCCCCGGCGCTGATGGGCAACGTAGCGATCTGGAAGCCCGCACGGACGTCGCTGTTCAGCTCGTACTACCTGATGCGACTGTTGCAGGAAGCCGGCCTGCCGCCGGGAGTCATCAATTTCCTGCCCGGGAACTCGAGCCAGATTACTGACAAGCTGCTAGCGAGCCAGCATCTCGCAGGGATCCATTTCACGGGGTCGACGGAGATCTTCCAGCTCCTGTGGAAGAAGGTGGCCGAAAACCTGGAGAACTATCGCTCGTATCCGCGGATCGTCGGTGAGACGGGCGGGAAGAACTTCATCGTCGCGCACCCCTCGGCGGACGTCGACGCGGTTGTGACCGCTATGGTCCGGGGCGCCTTCGAGTACCAGGGGCAGAAGTGCAGCGCCGCCTCCCGCGCGTACATTTCGGAAGGGATGTGGCCGGAGGCGAAGGAGAAGCTCGGCGCGATGATGGCCGAGATCAAGATGGGCGACCCGCGCGATTTCGAGAACTTCTTCTGCGCCGTGATCGACGGGGCCGCGTACAGGGACATCACGGGCTACATCGAGCACGCGAAGTCGTCCGACGACGCGGAAATCCTGTTCGGAGGCGGCTACTCGGACGAGAAGGGGTTCTTCATCGAGCCCACCGTCATCCTCGCCAGCGATCCGGCCTATAAGACGATGTGCGAGGAGATCTTCGGGCCGGTGCTCACGGTTCACGTGTATGCGGCGGAGGAATGGTCCGAGACGCTGGACCTGGTGGATCACACTTCGCCGTACGCGCTCACCGGAGCGGTGTTCTCGCGGGATCGCGCCGCAACCCGCGAGGCCATGGCCACCCTGCGCTGCGCGGCCGGGAATTTCTACATCAACGACAAGCCGACGGGCGCCGTCGTGGGCCAGCAGCCGTTCGGTGGTGCGCGCGCCAGCGGCACGAACGACAAGGCCGGGTCTTTCATGAACCTGGTACGCTGGGTGTCGCCGCGCTCGATCAAGGAGACATTCGTCCCGCCAACCGACTTCAAGTACCCGTTCATGAAGACAGGGATGGGCGACTCGATGGAGGAGCTCGGCCACAAGCTGGGCGAGCAGATGGGCGAGATCAGGGAGCACCTGGGTGTCCTGGGCGGCTCGCTGCGCGAGAGGTTCGGCAGCGTGGTCGAGAAGGCCCGGTCGGAGGCGCCGGTCGCGGAGGGCGCGGAGGGCGCCGAGAGCGAAGAGGTCACTTCTGAAGAGTAGACCGGGTCGCTCTGCCGGTGGGACGCGGGGCCGGTCCGGAAGGTCGGGCCGGCCCTTCGTCGCGTGGGTGGGCGTCGCCGTCCTCGCGGCGACCGGCGCCGCTCTCGTACCGCTGATCGCCCGGGCGGACGTGGGTCCTCCCGCCCACATGCAGGTCACCGAGAAATCTCCGGGCCTGTACGCCGTTCAGTGGCGAGTGCCCAGGGCGCTGCCGGCGCGGGCCGTTCCGGCACCTCTCCTGCCTGAGACCTGCGCACCGGCCGGCCCGAGGACCGTCGTGGACCAGCCGGGCGCCTGGCTCCTGTCGAGGGACTGGCGGTGCGATACCGGGCTGACCGGACAGCATGTCGGTATGCGCTATCCCTTCCCGGATCTTGCTCTGACCACTGTGATCCGGGTGGACCTGCTGTCGGGGGACCGGTTCGCGCACGTCCTGTCTCCGGGCGACGGCCCCTGGCGTGTACCCGAAGGGACGGCGCCGCCCGACCCGGTGGTCGGGGCACAGCGGGCGGTCGTGGCCGGCGCCTCGCACGCGATCCGCAGCTGGATTCACCTCGGCCTCGTTCTGTCGTTGGCGCTGCTCGGTGGAATCGCGTTGCCGGTTCGCCTGGTCAGCTTCTTCACGCTCGGACAGCTCGCGGCCGTGGCCGTGTCCTCCGCCCTGGGCACCGGGCTACCGGCGGGCCCGGCGGAGATCGGCCTCGCGATCGGGGTGGCCCTCCTGGCGCGCGAGTCCCTGCGCGTTCCGGAGCAGAGACGCGGCCTGGGGAAGCTGGCATCCGCGTCCGGTCTGGTCCACGGGCTCGGTCTCGGCGCCCTGCTGGCGCAGGATCTCGGCGCCGGGCCCGGATTCGGCTCGCTGGTCGTCGCGACGCTGGGGATGGACGCGGTGCATCTGCTGGGAGCGGCCGGGCTCGGGGCGCTTCTCCATGTGGTGGCGAGCGGACCGTCTGCGAGGCGCCGAGCCCGGACGGGACTGGCCTACGCTGCGGGAGCCGCGGGCATGGCTCTCGCTCTTTCGATCGCGTTCGGGGGACCGGCATCCTCCGCGTCGGCGACCGCCTCGGATGGCATTCCGGGCCCGCGCGCTTCCTCGGCTGCCACGGCGGGACCCGCGGCCTCCCAGCGCCTCGCTCCGTCCGTTCCCGACGCCGCGATCCAGAGCTTCCTGGCGGTGGAGCCGTTCGAGGTGCGCCACGAGGTCATGCTCCGGTTGGGCGGTCTCTCGGCGGTGCTCGGACTGGACTCCGAATCGACGCTCGCCATCGAGGAGCAGCAGTCCGTCGCCGACAGCCTCGCCCGGTTGGTGCTCGGGGGGACGCTCGTCGTCGTCGACGGTTCCTCGCCGGAGCCCTTTGTTCGGCGCGTCGATTACATGACCGTGGATCCGACCGGAGCGCTGCCGCGCACGAACCCGGTGCCAGAGGACGTCGCGGGAGCTGTGGTCGGCGTGGTCGTGACGTACCCGACGGCGGGTATGCCGGAACAAGTGCGAGTGGCCTGGGATCCATTCCCCGAGATCGTCACGGAACTGCCCATCACGGTGATCGATCCGGAGAACACGTCGTCCGCCATCCTGACTCCATCGGGGACATCCGTCGGATGGGAGAACGCGCTCTTCGAAGACCCGATTCCGAGCGTCGCCGCCGTCGAGGTCGAGCCGACCCGGATCCCCATTCCATGGCTCTCGCTGCCCCTTCTGATGGTATCGCTGATTCTGGTCGTGTCAGGGCTGAGAGGTCGCCGGCGCTCGGCCTCCATCGCGCTCGCCCGGATGGTGCTCACGGCCGCGTTCGTCGTGGGCCCGGTCGCAAGGTCCGCGGTCGCGGTACCGGGGTCGGCAGGCCGTGTACCCACCGAACGACAGGCCCGGCGCATCCTCTCGGGTCTGTTGCCGAACGTGTACAGGGCCCTCGAGTTCAAGGATGAGGTGGCCATCTACGATCGACTGGCCGTGAGCGTCACGGGGGAGACCCTGACCGATGTCTACCTCGAGCAGCGCAGGGCGCTCGAGATGGAGGAGAGGGGTGGAGCGCAGGCCAGGGTTGAAACGGTGGAAGTCCAGGAAGCACAGGACATCGAGAGCACCGGCGACGGCTTCTCGGTCCGAGGCAACTGGACCGTCGGGGGGATCGTGACGCACTTCGGGCACAGGCACTTCAGGCAGAACCGGTACGACGCCCGAGTGGGCATCGAGCCCGTGGACGGGACCTGGAAGATCCGTTCGATCGAGGTCCTCGAGCAGGAGCGAATCCGATGAAATGGCTGCGGGAACCTCTTGTGCACTTCGCGATCCTTGGCGCCGCCCTGTTCCTCACGTACGCGGTCGCGAGCGATCTCTTCGTGGCGGGTGAGGCACGGCGTATCGTGATCGACGAGTCGGAGATCGAGCTCCTGGCGGACGGGTGGCAACGCCAGTGGCAGCGACCACCTACGGCCGAGGAACTGCAAGGCCTCGTCGACGCCCGTGTACGGGAGGAAGTGCTGTACAGGGAAGCGCAGGCGCTGGGTCTCGACGTCAACGACATCGTGGTCCGGCGCCGAATGGTCCAGAAGATGGAGCTCCTGTCGCAGGACCTGGCACTCCTGGCGGATCCCACCGACCCGGAACTGCGGGCCTTCTTCGACGAGAACCGGGAGGACTACCTCGTTCCGCCTCGGATCAGTTTCTCCCATGTGTATTTCAACGCCGACCGCAGGGGAGAGGCCGTGTTCGAAGATGCCGAGCG
Source organism: Gemmatimonadota bacterium (assembly GCA_039590285.1). Lineage (GTDB taxonomy): Bacteria > Gemmatimonadota > Gemmatimonadetes > Palauibacterales > Palauibacteraceae > Benthicola. The sequence continues at coordinate 3,485 of JBDHFS010000151.1, read as the reverse complement.
GGTGCTGGCGGAGCTCCGGGTCCAGACCCCCCCACCCTCTACCGCGCCCGACCGCGGCGATCGATTCATGCTGGCGTACGAGTATTCCCTGCGTTCCCCACAGGAGGTGCAGCAGGCGTTCGGAGGACGATTCGTCCAGAGCGTGTTCGAGCTCGAGCCGGGCTGGCACGGGCCGGTGGTCTCGGGCTACGGCGTGCATCTCGTGTACATCACGGATCGGGTGGAGAGTCGCGTCCCGGACTATGGGGAGGTCCGCGACCGACTCGTCCTGGACTTCAACCGTATGCGACGCGATCGGGCGAACGAGGCGCTGTACGAGGGCCTGAGCGAACGCTACGAAATCGAGATCGACGACGCGGCTATCGAGGCGCGCGCGCTCAGGTAGACCGGCACCCCGGGATGACTTGGGATCGGGTCGAAACTCCTGTACTGACGACCCCGGGCACGCTAGAATGACCCCTGATTCTACACACCTCCAGCGTAGGGTATTCCCATGCGATACGTCACCGTGAGGACGGTCCTTCTGTCTCTCGTTTCTCTGTTCTTCGCCCTTCCCGCTTGGGCCCAGGACTTCGGCAATGCCGAGGAATTCGCGGCCGGGACGCTACAGAACCAGGAGTACTCGCCGTACGCCGGTCGCGGGTACCCGACGCAGGTGTTCTGGGGAGATACGCACCTGCATACCAACCTCTCCGTGGATGCCGGGATGTTCGGCAACCGGCTCGGCCTCGAGGAGGCGTACCGGTTCACGCGCGGCGAAGAGGTGGTCACATCTCATGGCCTGCGGGCGCAGCTTTCCCGTCCGCTCGACTTCGTGGTCGTGGCGGACCACTCCGACGGGTACGGGATGTTCGCCAAGATCGTCGAGGGCGATCCCGAGCTGATGAAGGACGAGACGGCACGCCGGTGGAACCGGATGTTCAACGAAGGCGGCCAGGCGGCGGTGGATGCGACCCTCGAGCTCATCGACCTGTTCTCGAAGGGACAGATGCCGTTCCCGATCAACGCCCCGGAGTCCATCGGGCCCGTATGGGACGACGTCCTGGAAGCGGCAGAGAAGTACAACGAGCCCGGAGTGTTCACGGCTTTCATCGGCTACGAGTGGACGTCGCTCGCGCCTCCTGGAAACAACCTGCACCGCGTCCTCGTGTACCGGGATGACGCCACCCGCGCGGGCCAGAAGCTCCCGATGACGACTGAGGCCAGCATCGACCCGGAGGATCTGTGGGTCTACATGGCCGACTACGAGGCGAAGACCGGTGGCGAGGTCCTCGCGATCCCGCATAACGGAAACCTGTCCAACGGCATGATGTTCGAGCTCCAGGACATGGATGGGAATCCGCTCACCACGGCTTACGCCGAGACCCGGGACCGCTGGGAGCCGGTGTACGAAGTGACCCAGATCAAGGGCGACGGGGAGGCGCACCCGCTGCTCTCCCCCGACGACGAGTTCGCCGACTACGAGACCTGGGACCTGGGGAACCTGAACCTGAGCCAGGCCAAGACCGAGGACATGCTGCAGTACGAGTACGGGCGCTCGGCCCTCAAGCTGGGTCTGCAACTGGAGGCGCAGTTGGGAGTCAACCCGTTCCAGTTCGGAATGATTGGCTCCACCGATTCGCACACGTCGCTGCCGGCGGTCGAAGAAGAGAATTTCTTCGGCAAGCACTCGGGGGTTGAACCCAGTCCGGAGCGCGCCGCACACGTGGCGATCGGGGCAGCGGATGGAAGCAGTGCCTTCATGGGTTGGGACATGGCGTCCTCCGGATACGCGGCCGTGTGGGCCACGGAGAACACGCGCAAAGCCATATGGGATGCCATGATGCGCCGCGAAGTCTACGCTACTACCGGCTCCCGCATGCTGATCCGTTTCTTCGGCGGGTTTGACTACACGGAAGCGGACGCGCTAAGCCGCTTCCCCGGCCAGGCCGGATACTCGAAGGGCGTTCCGATGGGAGGCGAGCTGTCGCGCTCCTCCTCCGGCGCGGCCCCCTCGTTCCTGGTTGCGGCCCTCAAGGATCCGTTCGGTGGCAACCTGGACCGGATTCAAATCGTGAAAGGCTGGCTGGACTCGGCTGGCGAGCTGCGCGAACGGGTGTACGACGTCGCGGTCTCGGATGGCCGGGAGATCGGCTCGGACGGACGGGCCCGAGAAGCCGTCGGCAACACGGTCGACGTCGAGAACGCCACGTGGCTCAACACGATCGGAGACCCCGAGCTGATCGCCGTGTGGCAGGATCCCGACTTCGATGCCAGTGAGCGCGCCTTCTACTACGCCCGGGTAATCGAGATTCCGACGCCGCGCTGGACGGCGTACGACGCCTTCCGTTTCGGGATCGACATGCCGGACGAGGTGGAGATGACCACGCAGGAGCGTGGCTACACGTCACCGATCTGGTACAACCCGTGATCGAGCGTGGCTGAATTGATGACTCGGATGCCGGTCGTGCGGGGGATCCTTCTCCTTCTCCTCGCCGCCGGGCTCCTCGTGGCGGGCTCGGCGACGCGCCTCAGCGCCCAGGACCTCGAGCCGCGCGCCTTCTCGCCCTCGCCGGTGAGCGTGAACTTCGCGGCCATGGGCTACGGCTACTCGTTGGGGAACGTCCTTCTCGACCCGTCGATTCCTCTCGAGGACGGTACGGGGAAGGTTCACTCCATGATCGGCGCCTACGTACGGACGTTCAGCTTCTTCGGGATGTCTGCGAAGGCGGATGCCGTGGTGCCGTTCGCGTTCGGAGACTGGAAGGGAACGCTCGCGGGCCAGGACACCACACGCTCGGCAACGGGATTCGGCGACCCGGCCGTGCGCCTGTCCGTCAACTTCGTGGGCGCCCCGGCCCTCGAGATTCCGCGGTTCATGACCTACAGGCAGGAGACCATCGTGGGGGCCAGCCTGCGGGTGATCGTTCCGCTGGGACAGTACGACAACACCAGACTCATCAACCTCGGTACGAACCGGTGGACGTTCATTCCAAGACTGGGTGTGTCCCGGAGCCTCGGACGCTGGACCCTGGAGGGAATTGTCTCCGCGTGGCTGTTTGCCGACAATGCGGACTTCTTTGGCGTCACGCTGGAACAGGATCCTCTGTGGGCCATCCAGGGAAACGTCTCGTATGTCGGGCGAACGTGAACGGAGTGGAGGGCTCGACACGGCAGGAGAACGCACGGTTCGGGGCCACTCTGGCCTACCCGCTCGCCCGGCGCTCCTCCTTGAAACTGGCCTACATCGGCGGCGCGTCCACCCGGCTGGGCGCCGACTTCGACAGCTTCATCCTGGTCTACCAGTACCGGTGGGGCGGCGGCCTCTAGCCCGCCTTGCCGCTTCACGATCGGCTACGGAACGACCGGCTTCTCTCGCATCTTCCATCGGTCGCCCGTGATCTGCATCTTGCAGCGGCAAGGCGCCCTATCTCGTGAGGCAAGCTCCGCATGCACGACGAGTCCACTTTTCCGAGTCTGCTCGACGGCGCTGTAAGCGCCCCTGA
>JBDHFS010000150.1:0-7666 GCA_039590285.1 Gemmatimonadota bacterium | reverse complement strand
CGCCGTGGGCCCCGGCGGCGAGATCTACCTGGTGGACGATCAGGTCCCCGTGCTCCGGCAGTTCGGCCCGGACGGAACGTGGGTGAGGGACATCGGCCGGGAGGGCGGCGGACCCGGGGAGTACGGGGATCCGGACGGCGGGCTGCGTGTTGCGGCGGACGGCCGCGTCATGCTCCGCGACCCTGGAAACGGCCGCATGTCGGTCTACTCGGCGGACGGCGAGTACCTGGACGGGTGGATGCTCCCGGGCGGAGGCGGCTTCAACACGTCGAACCAGATGACCGTGGACACGGCGGGCCGCGTGTACACGCTTATCGTGAAGAACATCGGCGTCACGGTGACCGAATGGCAGTGGGGGATTGCCCGGATCGCGGACGGGGGTGCTCCGGTGGACACCCTGACCCCTCCGGATTTCGAATTCGATGAGTGGATCGTGTCCGGCGAGAGCGAGAACAGCAGCAGCATGAGCTCGGTGCCCTACGGACCGGGCATCACGTGGGCCGTGAGCCCCCACGGTTATTTCGTGGGCGGTCTGAGCACCGACTACAGTTTCGATCTGTACACCGAGCCCATGGTGCTCCGCATCGAGAAGGTGTGGGAGCCCGTGTCCGTCGATCGGACCGAGGCTGCTCTACTCCGGGAGCGGATGGAGGAGCGATTCAAGAGCCGGTTTCCCGGATGGCGCTGGAACGGTCCCGACATCCCCGACATCAAGCCGCCGTTCGACGAGCTGTTCGTGGCGGAGGACGGCCGGATCTGGGTGCAGGTTCACTCGAAGAGCGTGGAGTTCATGACCGTGGAAGAGGCCAGGGAGGAAGAAGAAGCTACGGGCCGCACCGCGAACCGGTTCCGTGAGCCCGTCGAGTTCGACGTGTTCGAGCCGGACGGTACCTACACGGGCCGGGTCCTCGCGCCGGACGATTTTCAGATGGCGCCGCAGCCCGTCATGCGTGGAGACACGGTGTGGGCGGTGACGGCCGATGACCTCGGCGTACAGCGGGTGAGCCGGTTCCATCTGGAGCCTGCCGAATGATGGCCGCCGGAACGGGAGGAGACCGGCGAACGATCACGTCGTGGTGCATGTATGACTGGGCCATCTCGGCCTTCAACACCCTGCTCGGCACATTCCTGTACAACACGTATTTCCAGCGCAGCTTCGCCGAGAACCCGGACATCGGAATGTCCCTGTGGTCGCGCGGTGTGGTGGCGAGCGCCCTGCTCGTGGCCATCCTGTCGCCGATCGTCGGAGCCGCGGCGGATCGAAGCGGCCGGCGCCGTTACCTGATCACCCTGACACTGCTGTTCGCGTCCTTCACGGCGCTGCTCACGTTCGTGTCTCCGTCGCAGAAACACGCGGTCCTCACCGCCTTGACGGTGTACGTGGTCGCCAACGTCGCCTTCGAGCTGGCGACGGTGCTGTACAACGCCTATCTGCCGGAGATCGTGTCCGACGACAGACTCGGCCGTGTGTCCGGATGGGGCTGGGGGATCGGATACCTGGGCGGCCTCCTGGTGACCGTCATCGCCCTGTACGTGTTCGTGAAGCCGGAGACTCGCCTGGCGTTTCTGCCTACCCAGGAGGGCTTCAACGTTCGGGCCACGAACCTGCTCGTCGCCGTCTGGGTGCTCGTGTTCAGCCTGCCGATGTTCCTGTTCGTGAAGGAGAAGGTACCTGGAGCCCGCGCGACGGCGAAGGGTGCCTTCCGTGAGGTTGCGGATACGTTTCGACAGATCAGCCGGTACCGCGAGACCGTGAAATTCCTGGCGGCGCGGTTGGTCTACAACGACGCGTTGCTCACCGTCTTCATCTTCGGCGTCATGTACGCGGGGGGCACTTTCGGCTTCAACGACGAGGAGGTCCTTCAGTTCGGAATCGCCCTCAACGTCGTCGCCGGTCTGGGAGCTCTGGCTTTCGGGTCCCTGGACGACCGTCTCGGTGGAAAGAGAACGCTGCTCGTCACGATCGTCGGTCTGACCGCCGCGACCTGCCTCGCGGTCTGGGCGCCTACTCGCGGCTGGCTGTGGGTGGCAGGCCTGCTCATCGCCGTGTTCGTGGGGCCGAATCAGGCCGTGAGCCGATCGCTCATGGCGAGATTCGTTCCCGAGCGGCACAAGGGAGAGTTCTTCGGTTTCTTCGCGTTCTCGGGCAAGGTCACCTCATTTGCCGGACCGCTCATGGTAGGGGCGCTGGCCCTGCGCTACGGACAGCGGATCGGCATGGCGAGCCTGATCTTCCTGTTCGTGACCGGAGGCCTGTTATTATTAACCGTGAACGAAGAGGCAGGCATCGACGCCGCCCGCGCCGCGGATGCGGCGGGAGCCTGATTCCCCGGACGCCACGGAGGTTGGCATGGCCGATCGTAACATGTGGGACCGCATGAGGGGTGCGGCGATGCTGGACGTCGCGACCTACGAGGAGGTCGAGCACGACGAGAGCCTGACTACGCAGGCCGCCATGGTCGTGATCCTGGCCGCCGTGGCGCGTGGCATCGGCGGAGCCGACGATGGAAACACCGGTCTCATCATCGGCGTCGTCGCCGCGCTGTTCGGGTGGCTGATCTGGGCCGGGATCACGTACCTGATCGGCGACAAGGTGTTCAAGGGCACGGCCACCTGGGGAGAGCTCCTCCGCACCCTCGGCTACGCCCAGGCGCCCGCCATCCTGCTCGTCCTGGCGTTCCTGCCCGCGATCGGAGGCGTCGTGCAGGCGATCGTGGGGATCTGGCTGCTCGTGACGGGCATCGTCGCCATCAGGCAGGCGTTGGACTTCGACACCGGCAAGGCGATCCTGACCGCCTTTCTCGGATGGCTCGTCGCGGTCCTCATTCCGGCTCTTCTGGGTATCACGATCCTCGGCCTGTCGTAGCCTGACGCGGGTACCTCCGGCACGTTGCGGGGGGCAGCCGGGTCGATATCTTGCGTCTTCCTCCGGCGCGCTCCCCCCGGGCGCGCCGGCCTCACCGCGTTCGTGGGGAGGAGGCTCGAGTCCCCGATGCGTGCCAAGCTGAGCGGTCGCCCGCCGGCCATCGCGATGCTGGTGTGCCTGGCGGCGATGCCTGTTCAGTCGCAGGAACCGCCCGCCACCAGGCCCGAGCGCTCGGAATACCGCGAGACCTCCCGCTACGACGACGTCACCGGCTTCCTGGCCGCACTCGAGGGAGCGCACCCGTTCCTGCACCTCACCGGCTTCGGATACTCGGAGGCAGGCAGGAGTCTGCCCCTCGTGGTGTTCGGCGACGTGGCGGATCCTTCCGCGACGACGGTGCGCGAGTCCGACCGCACCCGGGTCCTCGTGTTCGCAAACATCCACGCGGGCGAGGTGGCCGGGAAGGAAGCGGCACAAGCGCTCGTCCGCACCCTGGCCCGGGGTCGAAAGGACGAGTGGGCGGACTCCCTGGTCATCCTGGTCGCGCCGATCTACAACGCCGACGGGAACGACCGGATTGGACTTCGGAATCGCCCGCGGCAGCATGGTCCCCTGGCCGGCATGGGCCAGCGGGCGAACTCCCGCGGATTGGACCTCAACCGGGACAACGTGAAGCTCGAGTCGGCGGAGGCCCGGGCGCTCGCGCGACTTCTCGGCGAGTACGACCCGCACGTGGCCGTAGACCTTCACACCACGAACGGGACGTTCCACGCGTACCACCTGACGTACGCGCCGCCCCTGCACCCTTCCACCGATCCGGCCATCACAGGGCTGCTGCGGGAGGAATGGCTTCCCGCCGTGACGGAGTCGGTTCGGCGCGAGTACGGCTGGGAGTTCTTCTACTACGGCAACGTCCCGGGGACGTTCGGAATGAAAGGCGAGCGCGGCTGGTACACCTTCGACCACCGGCCACGCTTCACCACGAATTACCTGGGCCTCCGCAACCGCTTCGGCATCCTGAGCGAGGCTTACTCTTATGCCACGTTCGAGGAGCGCATCCTGGCCCACCTCAGATTCGTCGAGGAGATCATCGGGTTCGCCTTCGCCAACGCGACGAGGGTGCGCCAGGCGGTCGCTGCGGCGGACGCCTCTCCGGAGCCCGGCATGGACATTGCCCTTCGGGCGGAGTTGGCCCGGGGCGACTCCATCGATGTCCTCCTCGGGGATGTCGATGAGGAGCGGAATCCGTATACGGGCCAGCTCATCTACCGTCGCCGGGACGTCGCCCTGGCCGAGCGCATGCCGGATTACGGAACGTTCCTGCCAACGGAGACCGTCCGGGCCCCCACGGGCTACGTGATTCCGTCAGACCTGCACACCGTGATCGAGAGGCTCGAGGCTCATGGCGCTTCGATGGTCAGGCTGGAGCGGGACGTGAAGCTGGCTGCCGAGTCGTTCCGCGTGGACTCGACCCGTGTGGCGGAGCGCGAATACCAGGGCCACCAGACCCGGGAAGTGTGGGGTGAATGGGTGGAGGAGCCGCTCGAGCTCGGAGCCGGCTCCATGGTCGTCCCCGTTCGTCAACCTCTGGGTCGATTGATCGTCATGCTGTTAGAGCCGCGGTCCGACGACGGTTTTCTCACCTGGAATCTGCTGGATGAGGCGATGGAGGGAATCGGGGCGTACCCAATAGCCCGCGTCCGCGAACTTCCCGGCGAGGCTTGCCCGGAGTGCGGCCGATTCCGCTGACGCGTAGCGGCGGCCTGGTGCGGCGCTCCAGGCCGCACCCGGCCTTCGCGCGATTCGCGGCCCCGGGGACGATACCGCTCGTCGTCCTGCTGCTGGCCTTTCTTCCCGGCTCCGCGCCGGGACAGACAACCGGGCGGATCCAGGGCTCCGTCATCGACCTGTCCACCGGCGAGCCCCTCGCCGATGTGTTGATTCGGGTGGAAGCGTTGGACCGATCGACGCTGACGTCAGAGGCCGGGCGCTTCGTCCTGGCCGGTCTCCCGTCCGGCCGGCACGACGTTCGTGTCGAGCTGGTCGGCTATAAATTCCTCGACCTGGAATCCGTCGCCGTGCGCGCCGGTCGAGCTTCCGAGCTGGCTGTTCAGCTCGAGCCCACGGCCGTGGCGGTCGAGCCGATCCGTGTGGAGGCCGATCGACTGCCTCTGATCGAACCGGAGGTGAGCGAGACTCGCCAGCTCGTACCCGGAACCGTGCTGCGGGAGCTTCCGGTGACGACGGTGGAGCAGGCCGTCGAGCTCACGACGGGCGTGTCGGACGGTCACTTTCGGGGTGGCCGGGTGGGCCAGGAGACCTATCTCGTCGACGGAATGGCCATCAAGAACCAGGTCGAGGGGGCGACGGAGGGGCAGGGGCTCCGGTTCTCTCCCACGGCGCTGTCCGAGATCGAAGTGATAACCGGCGGCTTCGGAGCCGAGTATGGGGCCTCTCTGTCAGGCGTCGTGTCCTACACGACACGGCGTGGTGACCCGAACCGCTGGAACGGCGCCGCCTTCCTGCTCACGGATCGCCTGTCCCCGGAATCGGCGTCGGTAGGGCAGACCACCTTCAACATCTCGGGCGGCGGCCCCCTGCCGTTCCTCGGCTCCGGGGCGACCCTGTTCGCGGACCTGCAGCTACAGGGCCTCCAGGACGCGGAGCCGCGCGCCCGCGGGCTTACGTGCATACAGCCGGACGAAGCCGACGCGGATGTCGCGGCCGCGATCAACGCCTACCAGTCCAGCACGGTGACCGCGCCACTCTACTGCCCCTACCAGCAGGAAGGCCTTCCGTACCAGCAGGGTGACGGGCTGATCGGCTTCCTGCGGCTCGACAAGCCGTTCTCGGGCCGACTCAACGTGGCCGCCACGCTGCTTCGAAACCGCTTTCAGCGGGAGCTGTACACACCGGAGCTCAAGTACAACGACGAGAGCCAGCTCGCTCGCAGCACGGAGGCCTGGCTGGGGACGCTCATCCTCGACCACGTCACGCAGCAGAACGGGCAGGCCCTGAGCTTCACGGCGCGCATCGCTCTGCAGCGGCTGGATCGCTACCTGGGCGTCGTGGATCCGGCGGAGGTGAGCGGGCGCTCGACGGTTCTGGGGTTCGGCTTCTCCGATTTCCAGTTCGCCGGCGAGGATTTCGTGCGGCTCCCCATCGAGCAGCAGCTCGATTCGACGGTGGCCGTTCCGGGCTACCGTGTTCCGGGCGGACTTTCGGGCTCCCCGTTCGGCGCGGCCTCCGAGAACATCTTCACGACGAGCGGCACCTCCGGGCTCGCCGCCTACAGCCGATCCGACTTCCTCGGAACGGACCTCGTGGGCGAGCTGATCACGGCGAGCGGGAGTGCGTACCAGGCCGGGTTCCAGGGCAAGTTCTATCGAGTCCAGACCTATGAGCGCACCCGGGCCTACCTGGCCGGGTCGGCGCCCAACTACGCGCGGTTCTATCCAACGACACTGGCCGGATTCGTGGACGCCTCCATTCGGCCGGATCCACTTTTCACCTTGTCGGCCGGCTTCCGCGTGGAAGGGTTCCAGGCTGGGCTCGACTTCAGCCAGAACCGGTCCGACTTCCTGGCCCCGGTCGTGTCGACGGATTGGAAAGTCAACGCTACGCCCCGGGTCGGAATGGCCGGCGCCTTCGACAACTCGGCCGGCCGCAGCGCCTTCCGGTTCAACTACGCGCGAGTGGCACAGCCGCCGGACTTCCAGTTCTTCATCGACAATACGATCGGAGACTCCCTGCGCACGGACGTCCGAAGGCAGGGCAACCCGAACCTGGCGTTCGAGCAGGGAAACGCGTTCGAGATGGGGGTGAGCCAGCTGTTCGGCGACGTGGTCTCTCTCGATGTGACCGCGTATCTGAAGAACCTGACCGACCTCGTGACCGGCAACGTCGCGCTCGGAGGATCGGCCCCCGGCCAATTCACGACCGGTGACAAAGGCACGGTGAAGGGAATCGAGATCACGGCTCGCGGTCGATGGCGAGGATTCGTCCTCCGGGCAGGCTACGCGCTCGCGGAGGCGACGGGAATCACGTCCGGAGCGTTTGACGACTCGGGCCCGGTTCCGGTTGGGGCGACGCAGGAGTATCCTCTCGCTTTCGACCGGCGGCACACGATCGACGGGGCGCTTCTCGTCGGCCGGGCGGCCGCAGCGGGTGTGGGCCCGGCGATGGGAGGTGGTGGGCTGGCGGACTCCCCGGTCGGACTCGCGGTCACGGCCCGTATCCGCAGCGGGTATCCGATCGAGACGGGAACGCCCGAGGATCCGGCGGACCCGCCCCCCCAGGTCGAGCGCCTGCCGTGGACGAGCGTATTCGATGCCCGATTCACCTGGGACTTCGCCCGAATCCCCGGTTGCGGCGGTTGCGTCACACGCCTCGTTCTCGACGCTCGCAACGTATTCGGCGAGGACAACGTGATCGCTCTCCGGCGGGACAGTGGAAACCTGTCCCCGACCCTGGGGACGATCCTCGGGATGTCCGACGCGCCCGCGACGTCGACCTTCCCGATTCCCCGGGAGTCCGAACGCTACGCCCCGCTGGCGGACCTCGACGGCAACGGCAGGATCACGGGGACCGAGTTCGAGACCGCACGATTCGCCGCGGCCCTGGACGCGAGCGACCCCTCTCTACTCTTTGGAGAGCCCAGGCAGCTTCGCATCGGCCTGGAGGTGGTGTTTTGAACCGCCTGGCCTCGTTGGCGGCCGCCGCGCTCCTCGGCGGCGTTGGGTGGGCGTGTCACGACGCCCCGTCCGCCTGGGAACCTCCGGAGGATGAGGGCACGCCGGT
>JBDHFS010000149.1:0-7685 GCA_039590285.1 Gemmatimonadota bacterium | reverse complement strand
AGGGGAGCCGGATCCGACTCTCCTCTCGCCAGCAGATCGAGCAGGACGGTCCTCAGCGGCGGCCCGAGGAGGCTCGCCACCGGACGCCAGCAGGTCCGGTTCGCGCTGAGGCCGTGAATGAACACGATGGGGTGGGGAGCGGCCCGGGGACCGTCCGCCTCGTAGGCAAGGTGTCCGTCGACCGATGCAATACGTCCCGCCTCTTGTCCCTGAACGCCTACCATGCTCTCTTGTGTCACGCGGCCCCGCACGATACTCGTCGATTTGCCGGAAACGCTTGAAATGACAGCAGAATAGCGTGTTCGCGGTGGCCGCGCTCGCTAGCTTGACGCTGCCCGGCGGGCAACGCTATTTTCGGCGCGATTCGTGAACAATTTCACAAACGGCCTGGACAGGCGATGAAGCAGGCATACGTCGGCGTCGTGGTACTGTTCGTTGTCGGATTGCTCACCTCGGGCATGTTCCTCCTGCTGTCTCACCTTGCGAGCGCATACCGACCCAGCGCCGTCAAGGCGATGCCGTATGAGTCCGGTATCGACCCGCTGGGTGACACTCGGGAGCGCTATTCGGTAAAGTTCTACATCGTCGCGATGCTCTTCATCGTCTTCGACATAGAGACGATCTTCTTCCTGCCCTGGGCTGTGATCTTCCGCGACTTGGGCCTGTTCGGGCTGATCGAGATGTTCATCTTCATGTTCGTCCTCGCGGCAGGGCTGGCCTACGCGTGGAGGAAGGGTGCGCTGGAGTGGGACTGACCTATGGCCGTTGAACGAAAGCGGCTTCCGACAGTAGATCCGGCCGCTGGGGACGTAGTGACTGGCGCCCCCGTGTCGTGGCTCACGACCAAGGTCGACGCCGTCGTCAACTGGTCACGGCGCAATTCGCTGTGGCCGATGCCGCTCGGAACGGCTTGCTGCGCGATCGAGATGATGGCATCGGCCGGTTCCAAGTTCGACATCGCGCGGTTCGGTGCCGAACGTTTTTCGTTCAGTCCCCGCCAGGCCGACCTGATGATCGTCGCGGGGCGCGTGACCTATAAGATGGCTCCGATTCTCAGGCGGATCTGGGACCAGATGCCGCAGCCGAAGTGGTGCATCTCGATGGGAGCATGCGCGAGCTCGGGCGGCATGATCGACAATTACACGATCGTACAGGGGATCGACCAGATCATACCGGTCGACGTCTACGTTCCAGGCTGCCCGCCGCGACCGGAAAGCCTCCTGTACGGCCTCATGATGATCCAGGAGAAGATCAAGGGAGAGTCTCTCACGAACCCGTTCCACCGGGAAGAGGGTGCGGACTCCGTCGGTCGGCCGAACTTGCCGCCCGAGGCCATCGAGCTCGTGGCGCAGCCGTTCGGAAACTCGACGCGGCAGAATCGGATCAGCGGAGTCGAGGGTTCCTCGGCCATCTCCCGTCCCAGAGATCGCCGCGAGCGTCTCCTGGAGCACCAGGACTGAGTCATGTCTCCAACCCTTATCCAACAGTTGCCCGACCTGGTTATCGGTGCGGAGCCGCCGACTGATGCCGAACAGAGCCCATCGGTCCAGGCGTTGAGGAGCCGTTTCGGGGAGTCGGTCCGCGCGGTCCGAATGGATCCGGTCGCCACTCCGGTGGTTACGATCGAGCCGGCGCGAATCCACGAGGTGCTGAGCTTTCTGAAGACGGACTCAACTCAGGGTTACGACCTGCTGCTCGACGTGATGGGGGCCGATCCCGGGGGTGACCTCGTGATCCAGGTGTGGTATCAGCTGTGGTCCATGGAGCACGGGCGCATGCTGCGGCTCGTGGCCCTCCTGCCGCGTTCGGAGCTCTCCATTCCGAGCGCCGTGGACCTGTACCGGGCGGCCGATTGGCTGGAGCGTGAAGTCTACGACATGTACGGGGTGCATTTCGAAGGTCACCCGGACCTTCGGCGAATCCTGATGCCGGAGAATTACGACGAGGGTTTTCCGCTCCGGAAGGATTTCCCGCTGCGCGGTCGCTTCACACGGTCCGAGCAGGTGAGGCGTGCCCTCAATCGTTCGACGGAGGATGTATACGCCCGAGAAGAGCTCGCGCTGGCCGGTATGCTGGAAGCGGAAACATCCGCCGCGGCGGCTGACGCTCCCGTTGGATCGGAGGCGAAGGACTATCTCGCCGGTGAGAAGATGGTCATCAACATGGGGCCCCAGCATCCGGCGACACATGGAGTGCTTCGACTTGTCTTGCAGCTCGATGGTGAGACAGTCGTCCGCTGTATCCCGCACATCGGCTATCTGCACACCGGCTTCGAAAAGACGTGCGAGTACCGAGAGTGGAACCAGGTGATTCCCTACACGGATCGCATGGATTACCTCTCCCCGATGCTGTACAACATCGGCTATGCACTCGCCGTCGAGAGCCTGCTCGGAGTAGAGATCACCCCTCGCTGCCGGGTCGTCCGGGTCATCCTGAGCGAGTTGAACCGGATACTGGGACACCTTCTGTGGTTGGGGACGGGCGCGATGGATATCGGCGCGACGACGGTGTTTCTCTACACGTTCCAGGAGCGCGAGCGCATCTACAATCTCCACGAGTCCTACTGCGGCGGTCGGATCACCACTTCCGTGACCCGAATCGGCGGCATGCTCGCGGACCTTCCCGTCGGTTGGTTGGAGGCCTGTCGCGAGCACGTCAACGGCCTTCCCGCGACTCTTGACGAGGCCGAGGAATTGCTCACCCGCAACTCGATCTGGCAGTCCCGCATGATCGACGTCGGGGTCATCGACGCGGAGACCGCGCTCAATCTCGGCCTCACGGGCCCGAACCTCAGAGGGAGCGGCCTGGCTTACGACGTACGCAAGGCTCGTCCCTACCTCGGGTACGATGAGTACGACTTCGACGTACCGGTGGGGGCCGTGGGCGACACGTACGATCGGTACCTGGTGCGCCTGGAGGAAATGCGGCAGAGCGTAAGGATCATCCAGCAGGCGCTGGACCGGGTGCCGGACGGCCCGATCAACGTGCAGGACCCGGCCGTCGTCCTTCCGGATAAGAGCGAGGCCATGTCCTCGATCGACGCGATGATCTCGCACTTCAAGCTCGTCATGGAGGGTCTCCAGGTTCCGGCGGGCGACGTCTGGTACTCGATCGAGTCCACCAAAGGCGAGCTCGGTTTCGGGCTCATCGCCGACGGCGGTCCCAAACCCGTGCGATGCCGGTTCCGAGGCCCCTCGTTCGTGAACCTCGCTGCGCTTCCGCACATGGTGGAAGGCGGGCTCGTATCCGACGTCATCGCGTGCAACGCGTCGATCGACATTGTCCTTGGCGAGATCGATAGATGACTGATACCGGAGATCAGGTGGAGAATCCCATACACCCAGCGGCTGCGAGCTCGCAGCCCTTCCAAGTGGCAGACATCCGGCCCACCGAGCGGTTGTTCGACGACGCCGAGGGCCGGGATCGGCTGGAGAAGGCCGTGAGTCGCTACCCGGAGAAACGGGCAGCCCTCCTGCCGATGCTCGGATATGCCCAGGAGAGGAACGGCTGGGTGTCGGACGAGAACATGGATGAGATCGCCGGTGAGCTGGATCTCACGCCTGCCTTTGTCCGATCGGTGGCCACGTTCTACACGATGTACAACAAGCACCCGGTCGGGCGGCACCTGATCCAGGTCTGCACGTGCATTTCGTGCCACCTGGACCGGGCGGAGGAGGTATTCGAGCGGTTCCTCTCCGAGACAGGCACGCGGGCGGGAGAGGTCTCCGAGGACGGCAGGTATACGGTGATCGAGGCCGAGTGCCTCGGGGCATGTGGATTCGCGACGGCGGTCCAGGTCAACGACCGCTATTTCGAGAACGTGTCGCCGGACCAGGTTCCGGCGATCCTGCACGAACTGGATTAACGGGCGACACCGATGGGGTACCCGTACAGCCACGATCTGGAAGTCGGTACGCCGCTCTCCCGTCACTTCGGTGATGAGAGGGCGCGCACGCTCGAGGGTTGGAAGGAGCTGGGCGGCTACGCGACGCTCCCGAAGGCGCTGGAGATGGAGCCCGATGCGATCACCGACGTGGTCAAGGACTCGGGACTCAGAGGACGGGGCGGCGCCGGTTTCCCCACGGGCGTGAAGTGGAGCTTCATGCCGAAGGAGCCGAACGGACCGCATTATCTCTGCTGCAACGCGGACGAGAGCGAGCCCGGCGCCTTCAAGGACCGGGAGATCCTGCGCTGGGTGCCGCACCTCCTGATCGAGGGGTGCCTCATCGCCGCGCGGGCGATCCGCACAGAGCACGTCTACATATACGTGCGCGGCGAGTTCTTTCCCTTCAGCCGCATCCTGCGGGACGCCGTCGTCGAGGCCTACGAGGGCGGCTACGTGGGACAGAACATCCTCGGCAGCGGCTGGACCTGCGACGTGACGGTCCATCTCGGAGCGGGGGCGTACATCGCGGGTGAAGAGACGGGACTCATGAGCTCGCTCATGGGCGGACGCGCGGAGCCCTGGATCAAGCCTCCGTTCCCTGCGCAATCGGGAGTTTTTGGCCGGCCCACCACTGTGAACAACGTCGAGACTCTGGCGGCCGTGCCGATGATCGTGGCCGAGGGCGCCGACTGGTACCGGCAGTGGGGAACCGCGAGGAGCCCCGGCACGAAGCTGTGGTGCTGCTCCGGCCACATCGAGCGGCCGGGCACGTATGAGCTCCCGCTCGGAGTGAACGTCGCCGATGTGATCTACGAGGTGTGCGGCGGGGCCCCGAACGGGAAGAAGATCAAGGCTGTGATCCCGGGTGGGTCCTCCACCGCCATGCTCACGGCGGACGAGTTGGATTGCTCGGGCTGCTACGAGGGGCTGGCGGAGGCCGGGAGCGCGCTGGGTACGGCGTCCCCCATCGTGATGAACGAGGACACGAACATCGTTCGGGCGATGCGGCGTATCGCTCAGTTCTACGCACACGAATCGTGCGGCCAGTGCGTCCAGTGCCGGGAGGGGACATCCTGGACCGCGCAGATTCTCCATCGCATCGAAGAGGGAGAGGGGACGGTCGAGGACCTCGACACCCTGTACCACCTGTGTGAGCAGATGACGGGGCGTACGATCTGCCCGCTGGCGGACAGCGTCGTCTTCCCGCTCCGCTCCTCGCTGGACAAGTTCAGAGACGAATACGAGGCGCTGATCACGCGCTGAGACTCGAGCCATATCGAGGGATCGCCGACGGATGAGCGACGCAGCGAACCACATCACCCTGACTATCGACGGCGTGGAGGTCTCGGTCGAGGCCGGCACCACGCTTCTTCAGGCTGCGGAGCATGCCGGCGTGGTCGTGCCGCACTACTGCTACCACCCCGGAATTCCCAGCCGTCCGGCGCAGTGCCGAATGTGCCTCGTCGAGGTCGAGGGACAGCCGAAACTCCAGCCGTCCTGTGTGTTCCCGGCCGGGGATGGGATGGTAGTGTACACGACGAGCGAGACGGCCGAGACGGCCCGCAAGTCGGTGATCGAGTTCCTGCTCCTGAATCATCCCCTGGATTGTCCGATCTGCGACGCGGCGGGGCAGTGCATGCTCCAGGACTACGCCTTCGAGACGGGCCAGCTACGCAGCCGCTATGCCGAGGCGAAGATGGTCCTCGGCCGGGACCGCGTCGCGGACGACATCCTCTATTTCGGCGATCGCTGCATCGTGTGTACGCGCTGTGTCCGATTCATGGAAGACATCGCGGGTGACAATGCCCTGGTTGTGGCCCAGCGTGGACACAAGGCCTACATCGACACGTTTCCCGGCAAGGACCTCGACCATGCCTTCCGCGGCAATATCGTGGACGTATGTCCTGTGGGAGCGCTGGTACACGAGGATTTCGTGTTCAAGGCCAGGGCCTGGGATATGGACTCTTCACCGGGCATCTGCCCGGGATGTTCGTCCGGGTGCAACATCGAGATCAACGTCAAGGAGAACCAGGTCGTCCGTGCGAAGCCACGCCTGAACCCGGACGTGAATTCGTACTGGATGTGCGACCATGGTCGGCGGTGCCTGGTCATGGCGAACCGGGGGGTGCGGGCCGAGGCACCCATGATCCGCAGGGAGGAGGAGCTCGAGCCTGCCAGCTGGAACGAAGCCCTGATCTGGGTGGCTGAGCGAATGGGCGATTCCAGTGGAGTCGCGGTCGTCTCGGCGGGCGCGTCGAACGAAGCTCTCTTCTACACACGCGCGCTGCTGGATCGTCTCGGGATCCGGGGTGGGACATTCCAGGTGGAGCGGGGAGAGGAGGTCACCCTGACGGGGTTCCCGAAGCTCAAGCTGCGGGCCGAGCGGGCGCCGAACGCGAGCGGGGCTGAGTTGCACGACTTCCGTCGGTCGGATGGGCTGCCGGATGTACCGGACGGGGCGACCCTGGTGGTCCTCGGCGACGCGCTTTCAGACGCGCCGGAGGATTACGGGGCGGACGCCGGCTTCTTCCTGTACATCGGGTCGCACCTGGTTCCGGCGGCCCGAAACGCAACGGCGATCCTTCCGGCGGCGACCGTTCCGGAGACCGATGGCACGTTCGTCAACTTCGAGGGTCGCGTACAACGGTTCCACCGGGCGCTCCGGTCACCGGGCGTAGCCCGGCCCGCCTGGATGTTCCTCAGCCGTCTCCTCGAGAATCTTGGCGAGGGAACCGCGGTTCGGGAGATCGGCGACGCATTCGCCGTGATGGCGGCGGGCACGACGGGAATGCAGGGTCTGACCTGGCGTGGTCTCGGCCTCAGAGGTGTACCTCTCAGCGAGGCCGGGCAGCCGGCCGTCGCCGCGGAATAGGGGGCAGAATGGAGGCGGTCACCGGCACGGCCTTCGTCGTCGCCACGATTCTGAAGACCATCGTCTTCTTCATCATCCTTCTGCTCGGTGTTGCGCTCACGACGTACATGGAGCGGAAGGTCGCCGGTTTCATGCAGGACAGGAGCGGCCCCAACCGAGTCGGTCCTCTGGGCCTCCTCCAGGTCATGGCCGATGGCCTCAAGTTCATCCTGAAGGAGGAAGTCACCCCGGCGGCCGCACACAAGAAGTTCTTCCTCCTCGCTCCTGTCCTCGCGCTGTTCCCGGCCACGGTTCTGTTCGGAGTCATTCCTATCGGATCCCCGTTGCCGACACCCTGGGGCCGTGTGGACATGATCGTGGCCGACGTGCCCATAGGTTTCCTTTACGTGTTGGCCGTAGCATCACTGGCCGTATACGGGGTGGTGATGGCTGGCTGGTCATCGAACAGCAAGTACTCGTTCCTGGGTGGCCTGCGTGGATCGGCACAGATGATCAGCTACGAGATCGGGCTGGCGATGAGCCTGGTTCCGGTGCTGATGCTTGCCGGCAATGTCCGAATGCCCGTTCTCGTCTCGATGCAGCAGTCCTTCTCTACCGGTCCGGCGACGTACGGCATGTGGTTCATTCTCCCCCTGATGCTATCCGGCTTCTTCCTCCTGGTCTCCGGTCTCGCCGAGACGAACCGCGTGCCGTTCGATCTACCGGAGGCGGAGGCGGAGATCGTGGGCGGGTACCACACGGAATACTCGTCCATGAAGTTCGGCATGTTTTTTTTGGGCGAGTATTTCCACCTGATCACCACCGGAGCCTTGATTTCCGTGTTCTTCCTCGGAGGATGGGACATCCCGTTCTGGCAGGGAGACAACATCCGAGTGCTCGCCGATGGCACGGTGGTCGGTACTCCCACGTGGTGGAAGACCCTGCTGA
>JBDHFS010000148.1:0-7693 GCA_039590285.1 Gemmatimonadota bacterium | reverse complement strand
ATCCTTCGAGAATGTGGGCCACGCCCAGTTCGCGGGCCACATCCACCAGCTTCACGTCCTGGCCCTTGTAGGAAAACGCCGATGAGCGCGAGGTCACCCGCAACTCGGGGATCTTCGCCAGCAGGTTCAGAAGCTCCTCGGAGATGCCATCGGAAAAATACTCCTGCTCCGGGTCGGAACTCATGTTGACGAAGGGCAACACAGCGATCGAGGTCCCCGAGACGCCCGACGCCGCATCTGCGCCCGACGCCGGAGCCGACTGCTTACCCACATACCACACACCGGCCAGCAGCGCGGTCATGCCGACGAGCGCGAGCACGCCGGCCGGCCAGCGCTTCGAGGCCGGGGCCGCCAGGATCTCCTTCAGCTCGTCCGGCGCAGGCTCCGCGGTTCGCCGCAACCCTTCCGGCGTCATCTCCAGCGCCCACGCGAGCACCATCGCCACCGGGAAACCGAGTAGGAGGATCAGCGCCACGAAGCGGTAGGTCCACTCCGGTAGCAGGAGCGCGGGGACGACAAGGTCCACGATCTGGAGGAGAACGAATCCTACGATGCCGTACACCGCCATCACACGGAACACGCGGCGGCGCTTCAGCTCCGCGAAGAACCGCTGGTAGCCCTGGGTATCTGTCATGCGGGCAAAGATCGCGGATGATCGGGATAGTGGGAAGGGCTGACTCCGCGCCCGCCCGCTGCCGTGAGAGGAAAGCGAAACTAGGCTCAGCCTGCAACCGCCTGGTGGATGAGACTACTGGAGCCCGAGCCGCCTCAGCATCTCATCGAACCGGGGATCGGAACGAAGGGGATCGTACCTTGGCTCGACCTTCATCTCGTCAAGGAAAGGTGACCCGGTGTCGAACGCACGCTCCAGCAATTGGAAGGCTTGCTCCGTCTCACCCAGGGCAACGTACACGAGGGCGATTCGCGTCGGATCGCCGAGAGAGCGCTCTTCGACGATTCGGAGCGCCTCTTCGCGCTGCCCGGCCCGCGCGTACACCCGGGCCAGCCACAGCTCCACGTTGGGCAGCGGTGCCATCTCGGTGCCGCGGCTGGAGGCGGCGATCGCCTCCGGGTAACGTCCCAGCTCCGCGAGGGCGTCGCCCAGGAGGAGGTGAGCGTAGTAGAAGTCAGGCTCTCTCTGCACCGTCCTCGTCAGCTGCTCGACGGCCGTCTCGTAGTCGCGGGACAGGGAGTGCAGCCACCCGACGTTGGTGCTGATGATCGGAGACAACGGATCCAGTTCTGCGGCTCGCCGGATCTCCGACAGCGCTTCGTCGAAGCGGCCGATCATCGCCAGCAGGAGCGCGTGCCAGTGATGGGCGGTCGCGTATCCGGGCGACAGCTCGAGAGCACGGACGAACTCACGTTCGGCTTCTCCCCAGAGGCGCTGATTCTCCAGGAAGATGGCCCGAGTGGCCCGAGCCTGCCCCAGCAGAGGATCCAGCTCGAGCGCCCGGTTCAGAGCCGCGTCGATCTGGGGAAAGGCGTCATCCCAGAGTATGAAACCCCAGGAGAAAAGAGTGGTGTACGAATCCGCCAGACCGGCGTGCGCAAGTGCGTACGCCGAATCCAGGCCTATGGCCTGCTGAAACAGCTCGATTGATCGGAACATGCCCTCGGCCGTCCGCTGATTCCACAGGTATCTCCCCTCGGCGTACAGGTCGTACGCCTCCAGGCTCTCCGTCGGCCGGCGCTCGAGCCGCTCGCTGACGACGGGGCTGAGCGTCGCGTGCAACGCGCGCGCGATCTGCCGGGCGAGGTCGGTCTGGATGGCGAACACGTTGGCCGCCGTGAGTTCCTGGTCGTACGTCTCCGCCCACCGGTGGTCATCCGTCCGTGCGTCGATGAGCTGAACGTTGACTCTCACTCGGTCGCCGGCGCGCTGCACACCCCCCTCGAGGAGCGTGGCCACGCGGAGCTCTTCGGCGATGTTCGCCGCACTCTTCTCCGTGTCCCGGTACCTCATCACCGAGGTCCGGGAGATGACCTTGAGATCGCCGATCTTCGAGAGCTGAGTGAGGATATCGTCGTGAATGCCGTCGACGAACGGCGTGATGTCTTCATTCCCGCCGCGATTCGTGAACGGAAGTACGGCGATAGACCCAAGGCGCGGCCCATCGAGGCCGCCGGGAGTCGGCCGCTGCCGCGCCTGCCATACCGCGATGACCGCCAGCATGAGCGCCGCGATCAGAACCGGAACCACGGCCCGTCGTCTCTGCTTCGGTGCACGCGTGTCCAGTGCGGCCGCGAACGCCTGAGCCGTTGCGAACCGGTCGGCGGGCACCGTGGCCACCGCCTTCGCCACGGCGGCGTCAAGAGGCGGCGGAGCCGTCTCCCGCACCAGGTTCAGGCTTGGTGGCGACTCGATCGACTTCCGCCTCAGGATCGCATGGGCCGTCGGGCCGGTGAACGGCGGCTCGCCGGCCAGCATTTCGTACACGACGCAGCCCAGGGCGTAGATGTCGCTACGATTGTCCGCGTCCTCGCCGGCCGCCTGCTCCGGGCTCATGTAGGCGGGGCTCCCGACCGCCAACCCCTGTGCCGTGACTCTGGATCCGCCCGCATCCTCGATCGCCCGCGCCACGCCGAAGTCCGCGATGCGGGCATGCCCGCCTGAGAGCATGATGTTGGCGGGCTTGATGTCGCGGTGGACGACCCCGTGCTCGTGAGCGTGCTGCAGTCCGTCGGCTACCTCCCGGGTTATCCGGAGCGCCTCTTCGACGGACAGCTGCTTCTCACGCTCCAGGCGGTCCCGCAACGACTCACCGTCCACGCGCGGCATCACGTAGTAGAACAGGCCGTCGGCCTCGCCCGAATCGTAGACCGGCAGGATGTGCGGGTGATCGAGCATCGCTGCGATCTCGATCTCCCGAGAGAACCTCTCCGTCCCAACGGCTGCTGCAAGCTCCGGATCCAACACCTTGATCGCGACCTGGCGGTGGTGTTTCAGGTCCGCGGCGAGGAATACGGTGGCCATGCCGCCACGGCCGATCTCCGACTCAACGGCGTAGCGGTCCTCGAGAGCTGACTTCAGACGTACCAGGAGGTCGAGCATAGACACCTCGAAGAGGAACGAGGGGTGGAATCAATATAGGGGAGCGCGGCTTAGAGCGCCCGCCCCGGTCACTGGACCAGACGCCCCACCGTCGCAAGACACCCAACGTGCGCTCGACTCAGAGGCCCAACGAGAAGGCGAGCGCGACACCGTCGCTCGTTGGAAGAACCCGCACTCCGAGGCGATCCGGCGGGATCGGCTCCCAGTCATCGGTCCGGCTTAGCGTGCCGATGAGAGCGCCGACGCCGGCCCCGATAAGCCCGAAAGTGATGGTAGACAGGGGAATAATCTCCGCCCCTCCCCAGTACGAGCACCCACTCCAATTCCAGGGGTCGGCAGTACAGTCGTATGATGCGGCTGCGATTCCCGCGGCCAGACCGAAACCGCCACCGATCAGGCCACCCAGAAGCGCCCCCTTACCCGCATTCGACCTGCTGCCCCGATTCACCTCGAGGCTGTTGATCGAGCTGACCGGGAAGTCCAGGACCTCCCACTCCCGCGCCATCGGCTGCCAGCAGGTCACGGTCAGGGTGTCGGAGCTGTGGGCCACCACTTCACCGACGCACTGCCGATCGCCGGAGTCGGTTGCCGAGATTCGTACGCGTTCACCTTCCCCGACCACCGCTCCCGCTTGCGCAGCCGCGTGGGCCGGCAAGGTGACCCAGGCGGACACGAGAACCGAAATGAAGAGTGGTCTATTCATCAGAACCTCCCATGGACTAGAGAAAACGAGCTGCTTGTCGGCGCGAGGACGTCAGGGTGGCGGTGGCTCCGAGGCCCCGCGCTCCACCAACCGCATCGCCTGCCGGATTACGTCGGAGCTCGTGCGGGGGTGCCGCTCCAGGAACTCCAGGATCGCCACCTTGATGTCCTCGCTCAGCTCCTGTGCCTGTCGCGAAGGCATCACAGCCGCAGGCTCACCTGTTGCCATGTGACCTGCCTTTCCTCCGGCCCGACCGAGCCGGGCCCATTGGCGCGTACTGCTAGTTCGCGCGCAAAGCGATATTCCCGTTGGACGTGGACAGGGTCAGATTCCGTCCGCCGCTTCCGAGGCTCCCGAACATATGCCGGAACGAACCCTGGCTGGTGATCGTGAGCGGGAAGTCGGTGGAGATGGCTCCACTGGCAATGGCCGACACCAGGGCGTTCGTGCCGTTCGGGATTCGGACCGTGACGTCCCCATCCTGTGAGCTGAACGACAGGTCACGGTCCCAATCCGGCAGGCCGATGGAAGCGGTGACGTTGCCTGCGATCGTCGTCCCCACCGCCAGCCCGGACGTCGTGATGTCTATGTTGCCGGCCAGCGTCCTCGCGATGACGTCTCCGTCTAGACCGTCAGCCTCGATGTCTCCGCCGATCGTCCCCCCGACGAAGTCTGAGCCGGCCGGCACCTGGACGTCGAAAGTCACCTCGACATCGTTGCCGCGGGATGACAGGCCTCCCTGGAGGAAGCCCGGCAAACACTGGTTCGCCGGTTGGCCCGGCACGTCCGGATAGACCGCGCAGATGGTCACGCCAGTCGCGTGCTCCAACACTTCGATTCTCACGGAGGACGGATCGTCTCGATCGCCCGTCTTACGTGCCATGACGACGACCGAGCTACCGACGGCTGGCGTGGCCCGTATGTCTCCGCTCAGGCCCTTGACTTCGACCGCGTCTCCCGGCGCGATCTGCCCGCTCCACTCGAAGTTCTCGGTCCTGGCCGGATCATCGTTCCCGCCCGGACCGGTGGAATCGCTGCACGCCGCAGCGACGGCGGCGGACGCGAAGAGTGCTAATGCATGTCTTGGATGAAACACGGTTGCCTCCTCTTCATCAGTCTCCGCCGGGCTCAGCCGGTCGTCTAAAGCGATTGTTTGCCTGACGCTGGAGCCGCGGCTACGTTCTGAAGGGACATTCGGATAGAGGCGTCTCGCCGCTGTCTCGCGAGGCGTCATTTCGCAGGTAACGCCTCATGAGCCTTCACCTGGCTTCGCCGTGATCACGTTTCGGTCGCTCGGCACACCGGAGCTGCAGAGGCCCGATGGTACGCCTCTGCAGTCCATCCTCACACGACCCAAGCTTCTCGGATTGCTTACCGTCCTGGCATCGGCTTCTCCACGCGGCTTCCACCGCAGAGACACTCTCCTCGGCCTCTTCTGGGGAGAGACGGACCAGAAGCGAGGTCGCAGGGCGTTGCGGCAAGCTCTCTACTACCTGAGGCAGTCGCTCGGGGAGGGGGTCCTTGTAGGCCGCGGCGAGGAGGAGATCGGGCTCGACGGGGAGAGGTTCTGGAGCGACATCGGAGCGTTCGACGACGCGTTGAAGCAGGGCGATGCAGAGCAGGCCCTGGAGCTCTATCGGGGCGAGTTGCTGGCCGGGTTCTTCGTCTCCGGCGCTCCGGCATTCGAGCAGTGGCTCGCCGAACGGCGGGAAGAGCTGCGCCGGCGGGCGTGCGTGGCAGCCTGTGAGCTGGCTGATCGGGCTGGCAGCGATGGCAACGCTGCAGCGGCGGGACACTGGGCTCGCCGCGCCACGGGTCTGGCCCCGTTCGACGAAGGTGTGGTGACGCAAGCGATCGCGCTCCTGGACAGGATGGGAGATCGATCGGGAGCGGTGCGGCTGTACGAGGCCTTTGCTCGCCGCCTCGAGGAGGAACTGGAACTGCAGCCCTCGCCCGAGACGCAGGGGCTGGTCGACGAGATTCGCTCGCGAACGGAGCTCAGACAGGAGCGATCAAGCGCGGCGGGCTCAGGTACCGCCGCGGGTGAGGTGCGTGAGCTTCCGACACAAGCGGCCGAGCCGCCGAGTGAGCCGTCCTCCTCCGGGCCAGTCTCGACTGCGCGTCCGGCAGGTTTGAAGGCTCGCGGCAGGGGATTTCGACTCGGCGTGCTTGTCGGGGTGGGCCTGACGATCGCCATCGGCCTCGCGTGGGCGTTCCGCTCGCAGGCCCCCGTCCTCGACCCGGGCCGGGTGGTGGTGGCCGTATTCGACAACCAGACGGGCGATCCCGATCTCGACCCGCTCGGTCGCATGGCCGCCGATTGGATCACCCAGGGCCTCGTCGAATCCGGGTTGGCCGACGTGGTGCCGAGCACCATCGGCCTGGCGCCCAGACCTGACTTTGCCGACCCGGAATCGGCTGGGAAGGGTGGCGCGACCGCACTGGCCGAGGCGACGGGAGCCGGGACGATCGTCGCCGGAGCGTACTATCGTCGGGGCGATTCGGTAGAGCTTCAGGCTCAGGTCATCGACGCGCGGGACGGACGGCTTCTGAGCGCCGTAGCCCCGGCCAGCGGGTCGCTCGACGATCCCGGCGCTGCGGTTGACTCGCTCCGTCGCAGCGTGGTGCGAACCCTTGCGGTTCTGCTCGAGCCGAGTCTCCGCGCCTCGACCGCCGCGATCCACCCACCTTCGCTGGAGGCCTACCGGGAATACCTGGAGGGGCTTCGCATGTTCGAGCACTCAAACCAGATGCGTGAGGCGCTCGGGTACTTCTATAACGCAGTAGCGCTGGATTCGACCTTCATAGCCCCCCGCTTCTACATCGTCTTCGCCCACTGGAACGTGGGTGAGCCGGCCGCGGCCGATTCCAACGCGCAGTTGCTCGTCGCCCAGCGTCCTCTACTCACCGAGTATCAGCGTAACACCCTCGACTGGCAGCTGGCGGTGATGCACGGGGACCAGATGGCTGCCCTCGAGGCGACACGCGCCAGGGGCGGGATCGACGTCGGAGTGCAGGCGCTCAAGGTGAACCGTCCGCAAGAGGCGGTCGATGTCCTCGCTGACGCCGAGGACCTATCGGATTACTATTTTCATTCGTTGACTCTGACGGAAGCCTACCACATGCTCGGCGACTACCGGGGGGAACTCCGGGAGGCGCGACGAGTCCACAAGTCGTATCCGGAGCGGCTGCGACCGCTCGACGCGGAGCTGCGCGCGCTGGCCGCCTTGAGTCGGATCGACGAGGTCGAGCGACGTCTGGAGGAGAGCCTGTCACTCCCGCAGGAAGGAAGCTTAACGTCGGCCCAACTGATGGGAGGTGCAGCTGCCGAGCTTCGTGCGCACGGCTCGCGGCAGGCTTCCTTGAACCTCGCGGATCGCGCCATCGAGTGGTATGTGGACCGTCCGGCAGCAGAGGCAACAGCCTGGTGGCACCGCTACGGGCTGGCCCTGGCCTACTACCAGAGGGAGCTCTGGGAGGAAGCCCGGCAGCTCTTCGACCTGCTCGTCATCGAGACACCGAACGACGTGAACCTGAGAGGATACCTGGGCGTCCTGGCGGCCCGGCGAGGTGACCGGGAGCTCGCGTTGAGCATCAGCCAGGAGCTCGAAGGACTTGCCGCGCCTATGGACTTCGGGCGGGATACCTATTGGCAGGCCTGCATCGCATCGCTGCTGGGCGAACGCGAGCGGGCCATGGTCCTCTTACGAAGAGCCTATGCCCGAGGGAGACCGTTCTCAGTACGCCTGCACAGGGATATGGACCTGGAGTCTCTGCACGACTACCCGCCATTCCAGGAGTTCATCAGGCCCAAGGGGTAGTGAACAGGCGACGATCCACACTTCGACGACTCCCGCCGCTACACCGCCTGGAATGCCGATCCCAGGGCCTGGTCTCTGACGGCTCTGGCCCGGATCTCACTGACCAACCTCCTC
>JBDHFS010000147.1:0-7831 GCA_039590285.1 Gemmatimonadota bacterium | reverse complement strand
TAACGTGGACGCCCTGGCAACATCCACTGTGCCGTGACGGGGGTCGAGGTGGGGTACGTGCCGCGCTCTCGTCAACCGTCGTCGGCCGCTTCGACCAGCTCCAGCAGGACGCCGCCCGCATCTTTCGGGTGTATGAAGGCAACGGGACGCCGACCGGCGCCGGTGCGCCGTCCCGATGGTATGGGAGAGATGCCACCGGCGACGAGCCTCTGGAGCGTGGCCGCGAGGTCGGGGACGCTCAGGCACACATGATGAAGTCCTGGGCCGTGGCGCTCAAGGAATCGGGCGATGGGCGTATCGGGGCCTGTGGGCTCGAGGAGCTCTACCCGTCCGTCGCCTTCTCCGAAGAAGACGACGTCGACGCCCTCGGTGGGAACCAGCTCGTGGCCGGATGGGTTCTCACCCAGCACGGCGGAGAAGACGGAAACGGATGATGACAGGGAATTGACCGCGATTCCGATGTGATCGATCTTGACCATTCCGTCTCTCGACTGAGGAGGTGGCCCGACTTGACGGGTGCCGGTCCGATGAGCGGTCCCGTCGACAAGGGCCGCAAAACTAGAGGTGTTGTAGCAGCATTTCCACTCGAAACGAGGAAGCACAGTGTCAATGGTAGAGCTCGTCACTCTGACAGACGAGAACTTCGCGCAGGAGATCGAATCGAGCGAGGGGCTTGCGATGGTGGACTTTTGGGCCGAATGGTGTGGCCCCTGCCGTCTCGTGGGCCCGGTCGTGGCTGAGCTGGCGACCGAGTACGCCGGCAGAATCAAGGTGGGAAAACTGGATGTGGATTCGAATCGACTGACGTCCCAGCGTTACGGGATTCGGTCGATTCCGAGCATCTTGTACTTCAAGGACGGCGAGCTCGTGGATCAGGTGATCGGCGCGGTGCCCAAATCTCATCTGGAGCAGAAGATCCAGCAGCACGTCTGACGGATTCTACTGCCGCGGCCGCATAACGAGGGCGCCCTCCCCCGCGAGTCGGGCGGAGGGCGCTTGCTTAACATGACGCGCGGAATCCTGTACCTGGTCAGCACTCCGATCGGCAACCTCGCCGATCTGTCGCAACGGGCCCTGGCGACGCTGGAGGCCGTTGCCGTCGTGTATGCCGAGGATACTCGTCACAGCGGAAACCTTCTGCGGCAATTCGGTCTTCGGAAACCCGTTCGGTCTTTGCACGAGCACAACGAGGTGCGTCGCATCCGCGAGGTCATCGATCGTCTGGCAGACGGAGAGAACCTGGCCCTCGTGACGGATGCGGGGACGCCGACGATTTCCGATCCGGGTGTTCGAGTGGTTGCCGCCGCCGCTGAGGCTGGATTCCGGGTCGAGCCGGTCCCCGGGCCGTCCGCCGTCATGGCGGCGCTGTCGGTCTCCGGCCTGGTAGCGGACCGCTTTCTGTTCCTCGGATTCGCACCCCGCCGCGGCCGACAGCGTGAGGTGTGGATGGATCAGGCTCTCGAGGCACCGCATACCGTGGTGGCTTTCGAGGCGCCGGGCCGACTCGGGGCCCTGCTCGGTGAATGGGAGTCGATGGGTGCAGGTGCCCGAGGATGCGTGGTGTGCCGTGAGCTGACGAAGTTGTATGAGGAGGTCCGACACGGAACGGTAGCGGCCCTGGCGGACTACTACAGTGGCGAGGAAGTCCGCGGGGAGGTCACCGTGGTGTTGGAAGGCAGGCCGAGGAGGGAGGACGGGGAGGATGTGGACGAGGATGAGGCGGCGCTCGCGGCACGGGACATGGCCGGGAAGGGTGAGTCCACCCGTCGCATCGCGCGACGGTTGCAGGGGGAGTTTGGAATGACCCGGAACCGGGCATACGAGATGGCGCTCAGGGTGGTGGAAGGGAAGTGACACCGAGGCAGGCGGCCGAGGAGCTTGCCAGAGTCTCCCGAGCCGCCAGGGCCGCGCGGCGTCACCTGGCCGCCTGGTGGGTCGCAGCCGGCGCCGCGGGCCTCCTGGCGATCGGCGCGGCGGGTATGTGGGTCCCGTCGAGTTGGATTACGACCCCTGGCTCTCTTGTTCCCATCCTTCTTACGGGAGTTGCCCTGGTCCTGGTGGGCATGGCCGGCGGCTTGACGGGCGTATCGATCAGGTCGAATCGCATGTCGGCGCTGGCGACCGAAATCGAACGGTCCGTCGGTCTTGCACCGGGAGAGCTGACCGGGGCGTTGGAGCTGGGCGAGCAACGCCATGGATCCAGCGCATTGGCCGCCCTCCAGCGCGACAGAGTCGCACGCAGGGTCGGTGGGGCTACTCCCGTCGCACTACTGCCTGTTTCCAACGCGCGGATTCGGAGCTCGCGCCGACGAGTGCTCCGCCTGATGGGAGTGTTGGGGATCCTCGTCCTGGCCGGGGCGATGAGCCGACCGGCGGCCAGCCGCAAGGCGGGCGAGGCACTGGCTCGTCCGTGGTCCGTCAGCTTTCCCCCGCCGCCTCCTCCACTCGGGCTGCAACCGGCCGGTGGCACGGTGGTCCGCGGTGACCGATTCACCGTTCGAGTCCTGGCGCCCGAGCGTGAAGCGGTGGTCGTGGTGTGGGGAGTGAGCGGGGAGTCGGCCCGCAGGACTGAGGCTTCCGTCAGCGCCGGGATCTCGGACGTTTCGATCGGCCCGATAGGGGCCCGCACCCGGTATTGGGCCGAAGACGCTCATGGCCAGGCAACGGACACCTTTGAGGTCGTCCCCCTCGACCCGCTGATGATCACGGACACGGAAGCGCACCTGCGCTATCCGGATTACCTGGAGAGGGCGGCCGACGAAGTACCGGGTCCGGTCGCCGCACTCACGGTTCCGGAGGGCACGGTGGTCGATCTGCGGGGCCGCACCAACCACCCCGTACGGGAAGCGGAACTGCAGCTGAGCGCCGGGGCTGGCGGTGAGAGGATCCCGCTTGTGGCGAAGGGCACGTCGCTCCGCGGCGAGTTCATGGCCTCCAGAAGCGGACTCCTCAGTTGGCGGGCTGTCCCGGCGGGCTCAGTTCCCGGTATTCGCATGCCCCCTCCGATCGACCTCGCCGTAGTCAGTGACGAGGCGCCCGAAGTCGCGGTCACATACCCGGGCCAAAGCCTGACGCTTGGGATGGACGGGTTGCTGACCGTGGTCGTTGAGGCGCGGGATGACCATGGCATTCACCGTCTCCACCTCGTCTGGTGGAGGGAATCCGCCGCCGGTGTAAGGGACAGTCCGGTTCGTGTACGTCTGGACGACGGTAGCGGCCGGAGGCGCGCGACGGCCCGGCGATCACTCGATCTGGCGGCGCAGGGGTTGCTGCCGGGAGACGCGCTCGTCTACCACGCGAGCGCATCTGATGCCAACCCCGTGAATCCGGCGGTCATGTCTGAAACGTTTCGAGTCGAGATCGCGACCCTGGCCGATGCGAGAGCGGAAGCGGAAACGCGTGTAGAGGCCCTGGCTACGGAAGCACGGGCACTGAACGAGCAGGTCGATCGCTTGACTGAGGAGGCGCGTGCGGCCGAGCGTCGAGCCACCGGCGATATCGAGACGGACCGACCGAGACCGGGCGCGGAGCGCGCTGACTTCGCATCCACGGAACAGGCGCGGGAACTCCTGCGAGAGGCACGCGCGATGGAGGAGGCCGTCAGGACTATGGCCGACGGGCTTCGGGAGATGCGACAGGACCTGGACGCAACCGCACTCCCGGATCCTACGCTGCGTGCGGAGCTGGAGCAGCTCGAGGATCTGTATCGGGAGATCCTCCAGTCCGGGCTGGCGGAGAGGATTCAGGACCTCGAGCAAGCGCTCCGGGAACTGGATCGTGAGACGCTCCGAGAGGCCGTGAGTTCGCTGACGCGCGACGCCGAGACTCTGGATGAGCGGCTCGAGCGAGCCCTGGGTCTCATGGAGAGGGTAGCGCTCGAACAGTCGCTGAAG
The DNA here is from genome assembly GCA_039590285.1 of Gemmatimonadota bacterium. Classification (GTDB taxonomy): domain Bacteria; phylum Gemmatimonadota; class Gemmatimonadetes; order Palauibacterales; family Palauibacteraceae; genus Benthicola. The sequence goes on along the minus strand of JBDHFS010000147.1, from coordinate 3,938 downwards.
GGAGCCGGGGAGCGAGCTGGCGAGCTCGGAGATCGCCAGGGTCGGATGGCGTCGAGTGAGACGACGGATGAGGAATGGGTCCGGAAGGAGAAGGATCTGGCGGCCGAGGCGGAGAGCCTGGCGAGGGATCTCGAGAGCCTGGCCGCGCGACTGGACGCGAAGGCTGAACGGAACGTGGGGGACATGACGCGCCGAGCCAAGGCCGACATGGAGCGCGCGGCCTCGGAATTGAGCCGGGCCGGAAGCGAAGCGGGGAAGCAAGTCGGGGTAGATGACTCGGAGCGCGCTCCGCCGAGTCAGGCCGCGGAAGCTTTGGAGGCGCTCGAGCAGGCCGAGCGCCAGTTGGCGGCGGCGGGTGAGACCCTGGCTCGAGACTGGAAGTCAGAGGCGATCGCCGCAGTCGAGAGGGCCACCCAGGAGGCTCTCGAGCTGGCGCGAGAACAGTCGGATCTCGTGGAGCGACTTCGCTCCGGCGAGCAACCGCAGAGTTTGCAGGGTCGCGAGGCGGCGTTGAGACAGGGGCTCGACAACCTGACGCAGGGGCTGGGGGAAGCGGGGAAGAAGACGGCGCTCCTGGACCGGCGAGCGGGTGCCGCCGCCGCACGAGCCGGAGAGCAGATGGATGCGACGAGCCAGAGCCTGGCGGCTGGGGCGGCGCGACGGGGTGCGGCGGTTGAGGGGGGAGAGGCGGCGGTGGAGGCGTTGAGCGATCTGGCGGGCACGCTGGTGGCGAGCCGCGGCTCGATGGCGGAGGCGGGATCGGGAACAGGGATGGAAGAGGCCCTGGAGCGGCTGGCGCGGCTGGGTCAACGACAGGCCGGATTGAATGGTGAGACGGGCGAGCTGTTCCTCCTGATGCAGGGAGGCGAGCCGGCCGGTGCGCAACTGGAGGCGCTGGCCGGGAGGCAACGCCAATTGGCAAGGGAGCTCGAGGAACTTGCCGGGAGGTCTGCGGCTGGCGAGCTGGCGGGTCGACCGGAGGAGTTGGCCGCGGAGGCGGAGGAACTGGCCCGGCGGATGTCGGGAGGCGGCCTGGACAGGCAGACGCTGGCGCGGCAGGAACGTCTGTTTCGGCGTCTTCTGGATGCCGGCCGAACCCTGCAAAGGGATGACGATGACCCTCGGCGTCGGGAGTCGGCGACGGCGAGTCGAACGGGTCCGGTTGTCGACCCGGAAACGGATCCGGCGGTACTGGCCGGGCCAAGGTACCCGTACCCGGCGGAGAGCGACCTGAAAGGCCTCACGGGGACCCAGCGACGAATGGTGTATGAGTACTTCGATCGCTTGAACGCGGACGATCGAGGAACGGGGGATCGACGTTGACCGGCGACCGGGTCCGCCCGCTTGGCCGCGGCGCGGGTCGCGCGCTCCTGATGCTGGCGTGCTTCCTTGTGCATCCACCGGCGGCCGCGGCACAGCAAGCGGAGGCCGTCGCGATTCGTGAGAGCCGGGCGGTGTCTCACGCGGAGCGGTTGGAGAGGGCGGGACGGGAGGAGGAGGCGCTGGCGGTCCTCGAGGATCTGCTCCGGGAACAACCGACCTCGCTATCGGCGCTCGTCCTTGCATCACGGATTTCCGAGCGACGCGGCGAGCCAGGGCGCGTCCTTCCATGGGCCGAGAGAGCGGTAATCGAGGATCCCTTCGGATTGCCTGCGGCGAGACAGGTATGGATTCGGGCGCTGTGGGGGGCGGGTCTGAGGGACAGCGCCACGGCAGTCGCCCGACGCTGGGTCGAAGCGTCCCCCGATGAGCAGGCGGCCTATGCCGAGTTGGCGGCACTCCGCGCCCGCGAGGGTCAGATGGCGGCCGCGATACGAGTCCTGGAGGAGGGCCGGGAGTCGCTCCGGTCCTACAAGGCCTTTGTCCAGGAGCTCGCGGATCTGTATGTGCGCACGGGCGGTTATGCCCGGGCCGCAAAGGAGTGGCGGACGATGCTGGCGTGGGGAGACCCGGGCACGGAAGCCGTGCTGCGTCGGCTTCAGGAGCCCGACACAGACCGCTCTCGAGGTGTCGAGGAGCTGCGGGTGGAGCTGCGTGAGGATGCTACGGTCAGCGAGATCAAGGGTGGTGTGGACCTGGCATTGAGGCTCGGGGAGTTCGAATGGGCCAGGCACCTCGTGGAGTCTCTGCTCACAAGCCTGCCTCGTCGAGACGGTGCGGAGGAACTGGAGCGCTATCTGGAGCAGGCTCGAGCGTCCGGGGACCTGGCGGGCGCAGCCTGGGCGGCCAGGAGACTGTCAGAGAGGAGCGCCAGTCGGGACCGTGCGGGCTACTGGACGGCGATGGCTGCGGATCTTGCCTACTCGGCCGGAGATGTGGAGGCGGCACGGCACTCGTTCGAGAGCGTCCTGAAGGCTTCGGTACCGGGATCGGACGCACACCGGCTCTCGCTGCAGCGCCTCCACCATCTCAGCGTCGAGCGAGACCCGCGGAAGGCGGAGGAGCTTCTGGCGGACTACCGGCTCGTGTACCCCTCGGACCGGGACGCGACCGGGAGAATGGCCGTGGAGACAGGACACGCCTGGCTTGAAGTGGATTCGCTCGCCAGGGCTCGCCGGGTCCTGGAGGCAGAGACGCCCGTGGATGCAGAGCAGGCGGCGACACGAGCCTCAGTACTGGGCAGATTCGAGATTCTAAAGGGGAGACCCGGTGCCGCCCTGGCTCATTTCGAGCTGTCGGCAGCCGTTCCGGCGAGTGACCCTGAGGTGCGCCTTCGCTCTCTACGCTGGGTGTCGATCATCGCGAGGGCGGATTCGTTGGCCATGGCGCGGTTGGGTGGCGGGATGCGATCGATCGCCTCTGGCGATCCACGCCCGATTACAGAGTTGGCGGGAGAATGGTCAACCGGGCGTGTGGACGGTGGCGCGTCTCTGACGGCCGTGGCGGCGGGTGAACTCGAGGCAGCCGGCTTCGTCGACGAGGCCGGGGACCTGCGCTCCACACTCGTTCGTACCTGGCCGGAGTCGCCGGAAGCGCCGGAGGCGATGCTGGCGCTAGCCCGGGCGGCCGAGAACGGCGATCCAGAGCTGGCCCTGGCGTGGCTCGAACGGCTGGTCGTGGAGTACCCGGGCAGCGCACTCGCCCCACTAGCGCGGCGCGAGATGGCGGAACTCCGGGGTCGGGTGCCCGGAGCATGAAGGGGACTCTCCTTCTGGGGGCGATGGCGTTCCTCGTCGGGTCCGGTTCCGCGAACGGACAGACGCTCCTGATTCCCATGGACGGACATCAGGCGAACCATCTGCGTGCGTACGGTGTGGTCTACCATGCGATCGTGGACGGTGACCGGGCGGAGTGGCTTCTCAACTACCGGGGAGGCTCGTTCCTTCTCCCCGACTCGGAGCGAGGAAGGCGACGTGCGGCCGTGGCGGGGGTCTCGATCGAGGAGTTGTCGGGCCGAGGACTGGCCGACATCCGGGCCCGGATCGAGCAGGGCAACATGGAGGCCGTTCCCCTGGAAAAGGCACCGGAGGTGGCCGTGTACACACCGCCCAACTCGTCGCCGTGGGACGATGCGGTGACGCTCGCGCTTGAATACGCCGGCATTCCGTATGCCCGTGTGTGGGACCCTGACGTGCTCGGGAACGGCCTGGATCAGTATGACTGGCTACACCTGCACCACGAAGACTTTACGGGCCAATACTCAAAGTTCTACCTGAGCTATGCGGGGTCTGCCTGGTTGGCCGAGGAGGTCGAGAGAAACGAGACCGTCGCTTCGGAGTATGGCTTCGCGAGCGTGCCGGAGCTCAAGGGCGCGGTCGCGGCGAGGATCAGATCGTACGTGGAGGGCGGCGGCTTCTTGTTTGCCATGTGTACGGCCACCGAGACCCTTGACCTGGCCCTCGCCGCGGATGGCGTGGACATAGCGGCGGCGTTTGCGGACGGGACACCACCCGATCCAGGGGCCCCGGACGGCATGCGATGGAATCGGGCGATGGCTT
>JBDHFS010000146.1:0-7832 GCA_039590285.1 Gemmatimonadota bacterium | reverse complement strand
CCGATCCACACGAACGGCAGGCGGCCGGTGAAGATTCCGGTCCCGCCGCGCAACTGAGTCGAGCGGGTCCCGGTGACGTCCCAGTTGAAGCCCACCCGGGGCGACCACAGGGGCGTGCTGCCGGCCAGTTGACTCTGGTCGACCGTGACCGGGTCGCCGTCTCCGTTGATCGCCGTGAGGTCCCTCGAGAACTGGTTGTCCACCGGATCCGTGAAGTACATCGGAAAGTCGACCCTGAGCCCGGCGTTGAGTGTGAACCGCGGGTTGATCACGAACTGGTCCTGCAGGTATACGCCCAGCTGTCCGAGGTTGAACTTCTCGCCCTTGTAGTCACCCGTTACGATGAAGGACTCCGCGTCATAGAAGTTACCCCCGTTAACCACTGGGTCGGGGTCCGTCCGGGTGAAGAAGTCGTCGAGGCTGTCGAAATTCCCCGCGCCGCCTGGAAACCCGAAGGTCCCGTACCGGAACAGGTTGAACGAGTTGAAGAACCGGAACTGCTCGAAGTTCGCGCCCAGTGTCAAGCTGTGGCGGCCCGTGAAGTACGTGAAGTCGTTCGTGAATTGCCACACGTCCGTGTCGAGGTTGTTCTCGATCGAGAACGGCTCGTGTCCGACCGTGGTGTACGTGACGCCGCCCTCGCCGATCTCGAGCGTCGGGAACGGCACGCTGTTCGCATCGCGGAAGTCCCGGAACCGGTTGTAGCTCGCGTAGAACCGGTTGGCCCAGTTGCCGCTGCCGGCGCGCGCGTTCCACTCGAACGCGTACGAGTTGAGCTCGTTGGTGATCCGATACCCGGAGTTCTGCGATGGGAGGCTCGCGCTGTTCGGGCCGCGACCGGAATCGAAGATACTCAGGACGAACGGGTGGGGCGGAAGGTCGCGCTCGGCGTCAAGCCGGTTGTAGCGGAACATGATGTTGTGATTCGAGCTCACGTTCCAGTCCACCTTCAGCAGCGCCTTGTTGCTATTGGTCTCGTGGACGAAGCCTGAGTAAGGTCCGGTGTCGTAATTGTACACCGTGGCCATGCGTTCCGTGATCGCGTCCAGCGTCGCCTGCTCGACCCGCGACTCTCCGAAGGCCGGCGTGCCGCCAGCGGACGGAACGAAGTCCGATCCCGGATCATCCCGCTGCGTCAACTCGCCGCTCAGGAAGAAGAACAGTTTGTCCTGGATGATCGGCCCGCCCACGCTGAAGCCATACTGGCCGAAGCTCAAGTCGGGATTCGCGATCACGTCTTCGCCGCTTACCTTGTTGCCCACCAGGTTGTCGTTACGGAAGAAGGCGAAGCCTGAGACCTTCCACTTGTTGGTTCCGCTCCGGGTGACCGTATTGATGCTGGCGCCCGTAAAACCGCTCTGACGTACGTCGAACGGGGCCACTTGGACGCTCACCTGCTCCACGGCGTCGTACGGAACCGGCTCGGTGGCCGTCTGGCCGCCGGGCGCCGGATCGTCCAGCCCGAACGAGTTGTTGAAGTAGGAACCATCCAGCGTGATGTTGTTGTACAGCCAGTTCCGCCCGCCGAAGCTGAAGTTGCCGTCACTGCGGGGATCCAGCCGCGTCAGGTCGCGCACACTCCGCTGAACCGAGGGCAGGGCCTGGACCTCCACGTTCGAGATCGTCGTGGCAGCCCCCGTCCGGTCGCTGTTCAGGAGAGGGTCCTGCTCGGCCTGTACCGTGAGCGCCTCGAGCTCGATCGCCGCTTCCGCCAGCGCGAAGCTCAGCCGGGCGTTCTGACCCAGGACGACGTAGACCTCCTGCTGGATCTCCTGCTGGTGGCCGAGCATCGTGGCCGTCACCGTATAGGGGCCGCCGACACGCATGCCCCCGATCGTGAACACGCCTCCCGAGCGCGACGCGGTCTGGTACGTGGTTCCGCTGGGCTCGTGCACCGCCGTGACGGTAACTCCCAGCAGCGGTTGAGCAGCCACGTCCGTCACCACGCCATCGACACCACCGGTCGTCACGCCCTGCGCCAGCAGACTGCCGCTGGTGAGCAGCAAAAGCGCCACGGTCAGAACGGAGAGCGTGGCGCGGCGCGGACGGGCACGGTCGGAGGAATGGCAACGTGTAAGAGGATACGCGGCAAACAGGTACAAACGTAGAACTTGCCTCATCGCGGCCTCCTGCCTGAGGAACGGTGAAGAGCCTCCGCTGAGAATGAACAATCCTAGTCGGAGGGACCGCCATTCGGCAAGCCTCTCCGGCCGGATACAGGTTCGGTAGCGCCGGCGCGGACCGGCCCGTCAGCCCGCGGCCGCCGCCGGAGCTCGCGCCTCTGAGGCGATCCGGGCCAGCTCATCCCAGTCCACGTCCCGGAAATTGTGCATGGGACAGAACTTCGGGCCGCACATGGCGCAGAACTGGGCCGTCTTGAAGTAATCCCGATCGGCACGGCGCTGGCCGCGAGGATTGCGACGCGCGTCTCGTCGATCATCCGGCCGGTCGACAGATCCATGACCGTGTCCGCGCCCCAGCGCACGGCGAGCTGCAGTTTCTCCACCACCTCCTCCAGCGAGGACGTGGTGGGAGAGTTCCCGATGTTGGCGTTGATCTTCACCGAGGCCACCGCACCGATCGCCATCGGTCGAGCCGATCTTCGACGTGGACGATGTTGGCCGGAATCACGAGCCGACCCGCGTCCACCTCGTCGCGGACCGTCTCCGCGTCGAGGCGCTCGCGCTCGGCGACACGCGACATCTCGGGGGTGACGTGGCGGGCGCGGGCGTGCTGCAGCTGTGTGACGGGCGTGTGCACGGTGTCTCCCTTCGCTGGAATGACCCAGATCAGGTTCCAAGGGTAAGTTCTCAGCCCGCCGCGTCCCCGCGGCGGACACCCCTGCGTCCGTTTCTGTCGGTATGAGTCCCGGAAGTCCGAAATACGAGTGAGCGACCCGTGCGCAACGGCGGATCGCCCCCGGAATGTTCCTGCGGGTCAGCTCTGGTCGGCGTTCGCCGGCGGCCTCAGAAGCTCCGCCTGGAATTCCTGCGCCTCCACGAGCCTGTGCATGGAGGATTCGATTCCACTCATCTGATGCTGCAGGGATTCCACCTGCTGTCTAAGCGCCGCCACCTCGCCGCTCCCGGACGGCCCCCCCCGCATCTGGGCGATCGCTTCCGAGATCGGCTTGATGGCGAACCGCAGCGTGAAGCCCGTGATCGGGATCAGCACTATGAGCGCAGCCATCCCGATCCCCAGTATCTCGGCCCAATCTGTCATGCCTCCACCTCTCTTCCCGTCCTTTGTGCGACGCCTGGCGCAGGGACCCTCAGCCTTCCGCCGGCTTCAGCAGTTCCGACTGGAAATCCTGCGCGGCGCCAATCCGGTCCACCTCCGTCTCCAGGCCTCCGAACTGCTGCTCGAGGAGGGCCAGCCGTTGCTGCATGATCGCCAGCTCCTCCTGGGAGGCGCCGGCGGATCGCACCTGGGCCACCGCCTCGGCAATCGGCTTTATGGCGAAGCGCAAGGTGATGAGCGATGCGGGGACCAGGAAGCAGAGCGTCCCCATGACGATCGCGACGATGGGAATCCAATCGGCGTCCATTCCTCACTCCTCTCCAGACTCTGAGGTCCGTTCAGGCTCCATTCGCCGGAGCGCATCCCGCATCCGGTCCGGCAGAACATCCGTGATGGGGCAGAGCGCGCCCGTGCACGTGTGGCCGACCTCGAGACACACGATCTCCTGGACGGGCTCTCCGGTCGCAGGGTCGGGATCCACCGACGGCGTCACCATCACTTCGACCTGTCGATCGCAGGCCGAGCAGTAGGCCCAGTGCCTGTCCATCCGGTCGTCCTCGATCAAGTGGCTCCTTCCTTCGGTGCTCCGTCCTCCGGCTCCAGGAGGCACGTCCCGTCGCTGCAGGAGCAGTCCCCGCAGCGTGTGCCGGCTCCTGGCCGGAACGTCCCGAACACCACGAACAGGACGGCCAGTCCGGCGATGGCCAGTACGGTCGTCATGATTGCCCCTCCGTACGGAACGGCCCCTCCGAAAGTTGCCGCCGGATCATCATGAGGTAAACAAGCCGGCGAAACCCATGAAAGCCAGCGAAAGGCTGCCGGCCACGATCAATACGAGCCCCATGTTCCTGGCCACGGCAGGAATGCTGGAGGTCTCCGACGTCTCGCGGATCGATGCCATCAGCACGAGGGCCAGCGTGAGCCCGAGACCCGCACCGATCGCGAAGAACAAGCCCTGGAGGAAGTCGTAGCCGCGGTTCGTGTTGAAGATGGCATAGCCCAGGATGGCGCAGTTCGTGGTAATCAGCGGCAGGAAGATCCCGAGCTGCCGGAACAGGGTGGGGCTGAACTTCTTGATCGCCATCTCGGTGATCTGCACGAACGACGCGATCACCACGATGAACGAGATGAGCCTGAGGTACGGGGCGAACGGAAGGACGAAAGTATTCAGGAGCCACACGCACACGGACGTCATCACGAGCACGAAGATGTTCGCGAAGCCCATGCGCAGAGCCGTCTCCACCTTCGCCGAAACGCCCATGAACGGACACAGGCCGAGGAACAGGTGCAGGGTGAAGTTGTTCACCAGCATCGCCGAGAGGAGGATCCAGAACAGCTCGCCCATCAAGCCGCCTCCTCCCCGCTGGCCACGCCGTGTGGCCACTGCCTGACGCGGACCACGTCCGCCTGCCGCTCCTTCCACCAACCGAACCAGAGGAGGATGAAGCCCAGGGTGAGAAACCCTCCGGGCGGCAGGATCATCACGATCCACGGCTCGAAGTTCTCTCCGAACAGGCCGTAGCCCATGATCGATCCGTTCCCCAGCACCTCGCGGAACGTGCCCATCATCAGCATGGCGATCATGAAACCGGTCCCCGTTCCCGCCGCGTCCAGCAGGGCCCTTCCGACGGGCCTCTTGGAGGCGAAGGCCTCCTGGCGCCCGAGGATCATGCAGTTCACGACGATCAGCGCGATGAACGCCCCGAGCTCCTTGTGGATCACCGGCACCACGGCGGCGAGCACCAGGTCGGCGATGGTGACGAAGGTGGCGATGATCAGGATGTACGCGGCGATGCGAACCTCGGAGGGGATCCAGTTCTTCACCAGGGAGACGAGAAGACTCGAGCCCATCAGCACGAAGAAGGTCGCCAGCCCCATCGCGATGCTGTTGGGAACCGTGTTGGTCACCGCGAGCGCCGGGCACAGGCCCAACAGCTGCACCAGGACGGGGTTCTCCTTCCAGATGCCCCGGATGAGGTCTTCTCGGGGTGTGGTCGCTCTCATGACCCTTCCTCGCCTCCGTCACCCGCCGGCGACTCAGCCGGTCCGGTCGCGCTGTCCGTCGGCGCCTCCGGCGGGACTTCCGGCGCGGGCCCCGGCGTGTGCTCCGCCAGGCTCGTTCCCAGGGACTCGAGTCGGTGGTTGATGATCTGGATCACCGTGCGGGAGGAGATCGTGGCCCCGGTGATCATGTCGACCTCGTTTTCGGCTCCGGATCCCGCTCCCTGCTTCACTCCTTCGATGGGCGCTGCCACGCCCTGAAACTCGGCCACGAACTCCTCGTCCTTGTAGATCTTGTCGCCCAGACCCGGCGTCTCCTTGCTCTCCAGCACCTTCATTCCCAGCAGGCGTCCCTCGGCCGCATCGTATCCGAAGATGAGGTGGATGAAGTCCTGGAACCCGGGCTCGGCCCCCGTGACCGCATAACCGACGGGATCACCGTTCTCGTCGTAGCCGAGAAACACCTTCTCGGCGGTGACGGTGTCGATGCCGTCCGGGGCGATCTCGAGAAGTCCGTCGGGCGTGACGTACAGGGACCGGTAACTGGCCGGCCCATCCAGGACCTCGTCGACGGCCGCGCGCAGGGCGGCTGCGCGGTGCGCCTGGATCTGTGGGTCCGCCCACTCGAACACGAGCACGATCACGAGTCCGGCCAGCGCGCCCGCGATGGTGAGCGTCGCCATGAGCTTTCCGGACGCCACCTTACGCCCCACAGGCGGTCCCGAGTCGGATCCATCGCCGCCGGCCTGGGCCGTGGGGAGCTCCCTCACGCCTCCGCTCCCTTCGGCTGCCGTCGCGCCTGGCCGAACACCCGCGGCTGCGTGGCTCGATCGATGAACGGGACGAGCGCGTTCATGAACAGGATGGCATACATCACGCCCTCGGGCAGGCCGCCCCACACACGGATCAGCACCACGAGAAGCCCGATGCCGATCCCGAAGATCCACGAGCCAGCCACCGTGACCGGGGAGGTGACCATGTCGGTGGCCATGTACATCGCCCCAAGCATCAGACCACCCGAGAACAGCATGAACACGGGGTTCGGGAATCGATCGGGCCCGAGCAGCCACAGCACGCCCGAGAACGCGAACACGGTCAGGAAGATGCTCGCCGGTATGCGCCAGTCGAGGTACTTCCGGAGTGCCAGGTATCCGCCACACACCAGTATCAGGAGGCCCGCGGTCTCGCCGATCGACCCGCCCGTCGACCCGATCATCAGGTCCCAGGTGCTGGTCGGCACTCCCTCGAACTTCATCAGGCCGAGTGGCGTCGCGCCGGTGACCACGTCAGGTGCCTGCGGCGACATGAGCGGCAGCGCGAAGTTGTCGCCACGCAGCGACCACCAGCTGGCAGGCTGGGTGGGCCACGTGGTAAGGGCCAGCGGGAACGAGGCCTGCAGGAACGCCCGCCCGAGGAGGGCCGGATTGAAGATGTTCTGACCCAGTCCGCCGAAGATCAGCTTGCCGAAACCGATACCGAATACGCCGCCGATGAAAGCCATCCACAGGGGAAGGCCGGGCGGCAGGACGAGACCCAGGAGAAGGCCGGTGATCACGGCCGACCCGTCGGCCGTGCTCCCACGGGGTCCGAACAGGCGCTCGGTGATGACGCAGCCCAGCGTCGCGGCTGCGACCACCAGAAGGGCGCTCGGGCCGAAGTAATAAGCTGCGGCAGCGACTACGGGCACCAGCGATCCCACCACGTTCCACATGATGCGCGGCGTGGAATGGGGCGAGCGAAGGTGAGGCGAGGCCGCGATCCGGAGGCGGATCTCGGTCAGCGAGTCGAGGTCCGTTCCGTCTCCCGCCGCCGCGCTCACGCCGCCGACTGCCGCTTGCGAAGCATGTTCTTGCCGAGAGCGAACATCTGGGACAGCGGGATGTTGGAAGGGCACACGTAGGAGCAACAGCCGCATAGCAGGCAATCCATCAGGCTGGCCGCTTCCATCTCCTCATAGAGACCCGCCTGGGCCTGCGCTCCCAGAAGCGATGGGTTGAGAAAGACGGGACACGCCTCCAGACAACGGCCGCAGTGGATGCACGGGTAGCGCTCCACGGACCGGGCCTCTTTCCGCGTGAGGACGACGACGCCGGTGGTGCCCTTGATGAGAGGCGTCTCCAGGTCCGGCTGCGCGGCCCCCATCATCGGGCCGCCGAACACGATCTGCGCCGCGTCCTCCGTCAGGCCGTCGCAGAACTCCAACACGTCCGTCAGCTTCGTGCCCACCGGGACGACGAGGTTCGAGGGACGGCGAACGCCCGAGCCCGTGACCGTCACGACGCGCTCGATCAAGGGGTACCCGGTCTCGAAGATCTCGGCGATGCACGCGATCGAGCCGACGTTCTGAACCACCGTGCCCACATGCATGGGAAGCTTGCCCGACGGCACCTCGCGCCCGGTCACCACCTTGATCAGCATCTTTTCGGCGCCCTGCGGATACTTCACGGTGAGGGGCACGACGGAGACGTCGAGATCCGACGGCAGGGTCTCCCGGAGCCGGGCTATCGCGTCGGGCTTGTTCTTCTCGACGCCGATCACGGCCCTCTCGACGCCCAGGGCCTTCACCATGATCCGGATGCCGAACTGGACCC
>JBDHFS010000145.1:0-7926 GCA_039590285.1 Gemmatimonadota bacterium | reverse complement strand
ACGGTCACCAGGGCGCGGCGATGAGACAGCCAATCGGCGAATCGAATCAGATACCAGCGCCGGACCGGCGACCCCGAGAGGACCAGCAGGTGGGGACGCCAGTTCTTGGGGTCACGAACGCTCCTGAGCCGGAGAAGTCCGGCCCGCGTGAGGGCCATCCAGATCCCTCGTCTCACGTCGCCCCACGCGCTCTGAAGCTCACGACGCTCGAGCCACACGTAGATCCCCAGAACGACCACGATCGCCACGACCGTGGCAGCGGCGTTGACCAGGAACATCACGGCGGCGCAACCGATCGCGCCGAGGGCCGACAGGTACCACGGGACGCGGAAACGCGGGCGGAACGAAGGGCTCCCGAGGAGGCGCTCCAGTCCGGCGGCGACGTTCAGGACTCCGTATGTGGTCAGGAAGAACATCGTCAGTACGGGGGCGATGATATTCAGGTTGCCGAGTGCCACGGCGCCTAGAGCGATGCCCAGTGTCACGGCGGTGCCGGCTCGGGGTGCGTCCTCCGGACCGCTCCCCCGACCCAGCCATCGCAGGGAGTCGGGAAGAACCCCGTCCCGCGCCAGGGCTTGCAGCACGCGCGGCGCCCCCAGGATGCTCCCCACGGCACTCGAAAGGGTGGCGCCCCACACGCCCAGCACGATCGCGTCGCCCCACAGGGCCATGCGCCGCATGATGAGCGGTTCCTGAATGAGCTGGTTGTGGTCGGCGCGCACCGCGAGAAGCACGGGCAGAAGCATATAGATGGCGTAACCGACCAGGACGGCCCAGATCGTGCCCTTCGGGATGGACCGGGCCGGTTCCTCGAGATCGCCGGACATGTTCACGCCGGCCATGATCCCCGTCACGGCGGGGAAGAACACGGCGAACACGACCCAGAAGTTCTCTCGCGGTACGGCGGTCAACGGTGCGGTAACGGTATCCGGGGGTCCTACCGAACTCCCGAGGACGAGCGAGACCAACGACAGTCCGATCGCGCCCATGATGAAGTACTGAGCCTTGATCGCGGCGCGGGCGGACTTCAGGGCGAGAGCCGCCACCGCCACCGTTGTCAGGAGCCCGATCAGCTTCTCATCGACGCGGGGGAACACGTTCGCCACGGACTCGGCGAAGCCGACCGTGTACAGGGCCACCGACAGGGCCTGAGCGAAGAACAGCGGGATGCCGACGGCGCCGCCCGTCTCGATCCCGAGTGAGCGGCTGATCATGTAGTAGGCACCGCCGACCCGGACGCGCTGATCGGTGGCGATCTCGGAAATGGACAGCGCCGTGAGGAAGGTGATCGAGGTGGAGATCGTGACGATCAGCAACGCTCCCACCAGTCCGACATTGCCGACGACCCACCCGAACCGGAGATACATGATGACGCCCAGGATCGTCAGGATCGAGGGCGTGAACACACCGCCGAAAGTGCCGAGACCGGCACCGCGGGGCATCACTACCTCCTGGGTCGGAGGCGGACCCCCTCCGATGGTCTGCGTTGGTCGGGTGCTGCCGCGCGAACCGCGCGAGAAGCGAGGAATCATGGCCCGCAAACGCTAACTGCCGGCTGGCGCGGTGTCGAGTAGGAAGTTCCCCCGGGCCCCGGCGAGGGCTCTCGGAACGAAGGACCGTCGCGGGCCGCCCGGGAGTGCCGCTATGTTGATTTCGTGACCCAGACAACCCGGGAAGGACTGTCTGCAAGGGGTAAGGTGGGGCTGTTCCTCGGCGGCGGTCTCTTCCTTCTCCTGATGGCCATGCCCGCGCCTGCGGGATTGGAGCCCGCCGCGTGGCGCACTGCGGCGGTGGGCCTCCTCATGGCCGTGTGGTGGGTGACGGAGGCCATTCCCATCCCGGCCACTGCCCTGCTTCCCCTGGCCCTGTTCCCGGTGCTCGGGGTGGCACCCATCAAGGAAACGGCAGAGCCGTTTGCCAGCCCCATCATCTATCTGTTCCTCGGCGGTTTTCTGATCGCCCGCTCGATGGAGGCGACGGGCCTTCCGAAGCGCATCGCCCTCGGCTCCATCCGAACGCTCGGTGCGCGTCCCCGCGCGATCGTCGGCGGCGTGATGGTGAGCTGCGCCTTTCTCAGCATGTGGGTGAGCAACACGGCAACCGCGCTCATGATGCTCCCGATCGGGCTGTCGCTCATCGAGCTCGTGCCGGAGGACGGTGAAGACGGTGACGGATCGGAGCGCCGACGGTTCGGTACGGCGCTCATGCTGGGAATCGCGTACGCGTGCAGCGTCGGGGGCATGGGCACCCTCATCGGAACGCCACCGAACGCCTTTCTGGCCGGGTTCATGTTCGAGACCTACGGAGTCTCCATCGGGTTCGCCGAGTGGATGCTCCTCGGCGTGCCGCTCGTGCTGGTTGGATTGCCCCTGACGTACCTCGCGCTGACCCGGGTGGCCTTCCCGATCGGGCTGCAGGAGCTGCCCGGCGGACGGGAGCTGGTCGAGAACGAGTCCCGCCGGCTGGGTCGCATGTCACGGGCGGAGAAAAGGGTGGCGGCCGTGTTCGCGCTCACGGCCTGCGCATGGATGGCGAGGCCCGTGTTGCTGGCGCATGTGTCCTGGCTCGGCGGGCTCACCGACGCCGGGATCGCGATGATCGCCGCGCTGGTGCTGTTCCTCATTCCCGCCGGCGATTCCACGGGGCGCCGGCTCCTCGACTGGAAGCTCGCGCGAAGCACGCCGTGGGGCGTCCTCGTGCTGTTCGGGGGTGGCCTCAGCCTGGCGTCGGCCATCGAGAGCACGGGTCTGGACGGCTGGTTCGGCGCGGGAGTGGGAGGCCTGGCGGGCTGGCCGATGACCCTGCTCGTGATGGCCATCGTCGGGGCGGTCATCCTGCTTACCGAGCTGACCAGCAATACCGCGACGGCCGCTACTTTCCTTCCGGTCCTGGGCGGCGTAGCGGTGGGGCTGAGCCGCGATCCGCTCCTCCTCGCCGTGCCGGCGGCGCTGGCGGCGAGCGGCGCCTTCATGCTGCCCGTGGCCACTCCGCCGAACGCGATCGTGTACGGAAGCGGGGCGGTCAGTATCCAGGAGATGGTGCGGGCGGGAATCTGGCTGAACCTGCTCTTCGTCGTCCTCATCACGGCGGCCACGTACCTGCTGCTGCCGATCGTGTTCGGGGTGTAGCCTCTACCTCCCCCCGATCGCCGTGCCCCCGCCTCGACGTGGATCGGCCGCCAGCTCGAAGGATCCGTCCGCGTTCCGTTGCGCGGCGCCGGCGCCCCCGAAGTACATCGAGAGCCCGTCGAACGCCCGCGTCTCGAGAGTCAGACCGCCCACCGGCAACCCTGGCTCGAACGCGGCGATCTTCGATTCCTCACGCAGCTCGACGTGCAGCCGGGGGTGGCCCACGGCCTCCGGCAGGGACATCCCGAGGTGGAGGTGGTTGACCAGCACCTGGAGTATCGCCGTCGTTATCCGATCCGCTCCCGGCGAACCGATCGCGATGACCGCGCCGTCGTCCCTCCTGGCCACGGTGGGAGCCATGTTCGAGGGCAGTCGCGTGCCGGGCGTCAACTTGTGGAAGCCCCGACGGTTGAGCTCGTGCTCGCCGAGGCAGTTGTTCATCCACACCCCCGTTCCGGGCGGCTGGACGCCCGACCCGTAGCCCGCCGAGAGGGTCACACTGCACGCGAGTCCGTCAACGTCGACGGCCGATGTATGCACGCTCGAGGGCGAAGTGACCCACCTTCGGAGCTCTCCATGGCGCGCCTCCTCGAGCAATCGACCGAGGTCGGTCGCCAGGTCGTCGCTCAGGTCGAGGTTGGCCAGGCGGAAGTCGAGGACCGCTTCCTGAACGCGGGCCAGCCACGTTACCTCGTCCTCCGTCCAGCCGCCGGCCGGATGACCTTCCATGAGCAGAAGCATGGCCGTGAGCGTGGAGCCACCGATCGCGGGCGGAGGGTTCGTGGCGACGCGCCACCCGTCCAGGGCCGTGACCAGCGGCTCTCGCGCGATCGGGATGTAGGTGGCCAGGTCCTCCAGCGTGAGGATTCCGTCGTTGGCCTGCATGTCGGCCACGATGAGGCGCGCCGTCTCGCCGGTGTAGAATTCCTGCGCTCCATCGTCGGCGATGAGTCGGAGGGTGTGGGCGAGCTCTTCCTGCCAGATGGTCTCCCCCGGCTTTCGGAGCGTGCCATCGGCGTGAAACAGGGCCCGGTAGCTCGGCTCGTTCCATCCGAACACCTTCTCGCCCGAATGCTGGAGGTACGAATAGGCCGCCAGTGAAAGGGCGAAGCCGTTCCTGACGTCCTGATACGCGGGCTCCACGACCTCCTTCCATGGCAGCCGGCCGTAGCGCTCGGAGGCCAGGGCGAGAGCCGCGAGGCCGCCCGGTGTGCCAACGGAACCGTGTCCGACCGTGAGGTCCACGCCGCCACCATATCCGATGTGGACGTCCCGGCGTCCGCCGCCGAACCGCTCCGGTGGCAGCCCCCGTCCCGGCATCTCGATGTATCCGTCGATCGTGACGGGATCGCCGGCCGGCGGCCACACCGTGAGGAATCCGCCGGATCCCAGGTCACAGATACCCGGCTCGGTAGTGATGGAAACGAGGGCCGCGGCCACGGCCGCGTCGACGGCGTTGCCACCGCTGTCGGCCACGACGGCTCCGGCGTCCGCCGCCAGCTTGGTGCTGGAGGCCACGGCGACTCCCTGCATGGTCCACCTCGACGGCTTCGAGGGCTGAGTCGATAGCATCCGCCGACTTCTCGGACGCGGCCTCGGGCTGGAGATGTTAGGTCGAAGGAACGGTTTCGTCCAACTCTCGGGCCTTCCGGGATCTTTTTCGCCCCGCTTTCTGTTATCGAGTCAGATCGAGGGATGTGTGTGAAGCCGGCTCCCGCCGGCGGGGAGGATGGGATGATCGACAGAGAATCCGTCTCACGTTGGGGAAGCTCCTGGCCACGCGTGCTCGTCGCCGCGGTGCTGGGAGCTGTGGCGTTCGTCACGGCCCAGAGGCTGAAGGGCTATCCGGTGCACATCGCCGAGTTCGTCGGCGATCAGATCGTCGCGGGGGGAGGGTACCCGGAAGCGACGGCTGGATTCTGGGGCTGGGGTGTGCACCTCTCGGTGTCACTGGCCTACGCGGCCCTGTTCGGATTCATGGTGAGCTGCTCGTTTCTGCACGGTTCGAAGCTCGGGCCTCGACTGACAGGGCTCATGCTCGTGCCGATACTCGGCTACCTGTCCACCGCGGTAGCGGCTCCGGCCATCGCGGTGACCGTGGCCCTGTTATCGGGTTCGGGGCTACCGGCGGCGGTACCGCCGTTCAACCTCCAGCTCGACTTCGTGTTCTGGAATCACGCGCTGTTTTTCCTGGTGTGCTGGGCGACGTTCTTTACGCCGGTCGGAAGAAGGCGTGTAACGACGGAGGGAGCCGACGTCCTCGGGGATCGACTTCGGGATTCCCGGGATGGGGAACTCAACTACTCGCGCGTGGGATTCACGTCCGCCCAGGAGCGATAGGCCTTCTCGCACGTCTCGCAGTCCCGGCCGAGCTGGAAGCAGGGCACACCGTCGGCCTGCGCGTCGGCGCACAGCACACCGAGCGTGATCTCGGGCAGCCGCACCCTCCGTTTCGGGTGGGCCTCGCTGTCGTAAGGCAGGTCGCTGTAAGGATCTTCGCTGAAGGGACGGTCCGGCTTGCGGTCGATCATGTCAGGTTCTCCGTGTGCCAGAGGCGAAGGCTGTCCAACGGATCCGCCACCGATCGCTCGAGAGTGGATTCTGACCGGATTTCCGGGCCGTTCATCCACGTCGCACCACGCACGCTTCTTGCAAATGTCGTGCGTAGAGGCGCCGTGGTGCGCCTGGGCCGAACGGGCGGCCGAAAGCGGCGGCCCGCGGGCGAGAACACGATTCGGGAGGAACTTCGCGGGTTCCAGGACCCGCGGCCGGATGAGCGGTTCCGGCGGATGTGGGACGTTTTGGCCCCCCTTTGTCACAAACCGGGCAGTCCGTCACTCCGCGACGCTCTCCTCGCTTCCCCCGACGAGGAGCCTTGGATGCGCGAGCTTCGATTACATGGGCGCGGCGGGCAGGGGTCGGTCGTAGCCTCGAAGCTGCTGGCGGTGGCCTTGTTCCGCGAAGGCCACTGGGTGCAGTCATTCCCCGCGTTCGGAGTGGAGCGGCGGGGAGCTCCCGTCACGGCCTTTCTGCGCCTGGATGATGCTCCGGTCAGGCTGCGCTGCGAGATCACCGAGCCGGACGATCTGATCGTTCTCGATCCGACGCTGATCGACGCCATCGATGTCACCGCGGGGCTCAAGCCGGGCGGGACCATTCTGATCAACAGCGAGAAGGCTCCCGAGGACTACCCGAAGCTCCTGGAGCGCTTTCGGGTGGCCACCGTGGACGCGAGCGGAATCGCCATCCGGCACGGCCTGGGGACGAAGACTCAACCCATCGTCAACACGGCCCTGGTGGGCGCGTTCGCGGCGGTGTTCGAGCTCGTCGGGCTCGAGTCCGTGAGAGCGGCCATCCAGGACGAAGTGCCGGCAAAGCGGGAGGACAACCTCGAGGCGGCGCGGGAGGCGGCCGAATCGGTGCGGTGGACGGAGCCTACGGAGGTGTCTCGTGTCTGAGCGCGATGTCACGCGGCCGCGCGAGACGGGACGCCATATCCCGCCGATCGCGATCAGCGACACCTCCACGCTGGTCAATCCCACGGGCTCGTGGAAGTACATCCTGCCCCGATACGAGGACCGGGTAGCTCCCTGCAATGCCGCCTGTCCGGTAGGCATAGACATCGAGGGCTACATGTACCTGATCGGGCAGGGAAAGCTACAGGAGGCGGCCGACCTGCTCGTGCGGGAAAACCCGATGCCGGCAATCACCGGGCGGGTATGCCACCACCCGTGTGAGGACGGCTGCAACAGAGCCTCGCTCGACGAGGCGGTCGCGATCCACTCCGTGGAGCGGCGTCTCGGCGACATGATTCTCGCCGCGCCTCCACCACCGGCGCCGGAGGGCTCGAGGGAGGAGCGAGTGGCCGTGATCGGCTCGGGCCCGGCGGGTCTGGCGTGCGCGTGTCTGCTCACGCGCCTCGGATACGGGGTCACGGTGTTCGAGGCGGCTTCCGAGGCGGGCGGAATGCTCCGGCTGGGAATTCCCGAATACCGACTGCCCAGGGCGATCCTGGACCGGCAGATCGAGCGCATCGAGGCGGCGGGTATCGAGATCCGTACTTCCACCCGAATCGGGGTGGACGTCTCGTGGTCCGATCTCGACGGTTTCGACGCCGTGTTCGCGGCCCCCGGAGCACACATCGGCAAGGACCCGCGGATCGAGGACGGGGCGGGCGTGGAAGCGATCCGTCCAGGCCTCGAGTTCCTGAAGGAGGTCAACGCCGGGGCTCGGCCCGACCTGGGCGAGCGCGTGGTGGTCGTGGGCGGCGGGAACACGGCCATGGACTGCGCCCGATCCGCTCTCCGCCTCGGCGCGGACGTCACCGTGCTGTATCGCCGCACGCCGGTCGAGATGCCGGCCATCCCGCAGGAGGTAAGGGAAGCCGCCGAGGAGGGCGTCGAGTTCGTCTTCCTTGCCGCTCCGACGGCGGCCCGGGTCGAGGACGGGGCACTGCTCGGCATAGAGTGCCAGCGCATGGAGCTCGGCCCACCGGACGATTCCGGACGCAGGCGGCCCGTGCCGATCGAGGGCGACCTCTTCTTCACGAGTGCCGACACCGTGCTCACGGCGATCGGAGAGGACTGCGACCTGGGATTCCTGCCCGAGGATGTGCGTACGAAGTGGGGACTCGTCGAGGTGGACGACCTGGGTGAGAGCACGTCCGCTCCGGTGTTCGCGGGAGGCGACGCGGTGGACCTGCCCCGCTCGGTGGCCGACGCGCTCGGGGCGGGGAAGAGAGCGGCTATCGGCATCGACCACAACCTGCGGGAGAAGGCCGGAGAGAAGCCGATAGACG
>JBDHFS010000144.1:0-7992 GCA_039590285.1 Gemmatimonadota bacterium | reverse complement strand
GGTCGGCGGACTCCTCCTCCAGGAAGGGAACCAGGTGGGCCACGGCCTTCTTCATGACGCGAGCGCTCTTCACGACCTGAGGCAGGAACATCCGCCCGTCACCGAACCGGTCGCCCACGACGTTCATCCCATCCATCAGCGGGCCCTCGATCACTTCGAGCGCGAGGTCACGCGCTACGCGGGCCTCCTCGACATCCTCTTCGATCCAGTCTCCGAGACCGTGCACCAGCGAATGCACCAGGCGCTCCTCCACGGTGCCCTCACGCCACGACAGGTCCGCCTCCTGCCTCGTGGCCGGTCCCCGGTACCGTCCCGCGATCTCGGTCAGGCGGTCGGTGGCATCCGGGTGACGCGCGAAGATGACGTCCTCCACGGCGGCCCGTAGCTCCTCCGGTATGTCGTCGTAGACCGGGAGGGCCCCGGCGTTGACGATGCCCATGTCCATGCCGGCCTGGACGGCGTGGTACAGGAACGCCGAGTGCATGGCCTCGCGAACGGTATCGCTACCCCGAAACGCGAACGAGAGGTTGCTGACCCCGCCGCTCACGAGTGCGTGCGGGAGGGTTTCCTTGAGCGTGCGACACGCCTCCAGGTATGCGATCGCGTAGTGGTCGTGCTCCACGATCCCCGTGGCCACGGCGAATATGTTGGGGTCGAAGATGATGTCCTCGGGCGGGAAGCCTAGCTCCCGAGTGAGGATCCGGTACGCCCGGGCGCAGATCTCCACCTTCCGCTCGTAACTGTCGGCCTGCCCCTGCTCGTCGAAGGCCATCACGATCACCGCGGCGCCGTATCGTCGTACCAGCGCGGCCTTCTGCTTGAAGTCCGCCTCGCCGTCCTTGAGACTGATGGAGTTGACGATGCCCTTCCCCTGGATGCAGCGCAGCCCGGCCTCCAGAACCTCCCAGCGGGAAGAATCGACCACGAGCGGAATTCGCGCGATCTCGGGCTCCGTGGCCACCATTTTCAGGAACGTGCGCATGGCGTCGATCGAGTCGAGCAGCCCCTCGTCCATGTTGATGTCGAGGAGCTGGGCGCCGCCCTCCACCTGCTGTCGCGCCACCTGGAGGGCGGTCTCGAAGTCTCCCTCACGGATCAGCGTCCGGAAGCGGGCAGAGCCCGTCACGTTGGTACGCTCGCCGATGTTGGCGAACAGCGAGTCCGGGCCGATCGTTACGGGCTCGAGGCCGCTCAGCCGGCACCGCACCGGAACGTCCGGGACGCCGCGCGGCGGAACCTCTACCAGCGCATGTTTCAGAGCACGAATGTGGTCGGGCGTCGTGCCGCAGCAACCGCCGGCCATGTTGAGGAAGCCGCTCTCGGCGAACTCCTGCATCACCCCGGCGAACTCGTCCGCTGTCTGCTCGTAGGCGCCGAACTCGTTGGGCAGCCCCGCGTTGGGGTAGCAGCTGACCGGCATCTCCGCGATTCGGCTCATCTCTTCGATATGAGGCCTGAGCTCCCGCGCACCCAGGGCGCAGTTCAGGCCGACGCTGAACAGTCCGGCGTGGCGCACCGTGTTGTAGAACGCCTCGGGAGTCTGGCCGCTGAGCGTGCGACCGCTGGCGTCGGTGATCGTCCCGGAGACCATGAGTGGCGCATCGATACCCGTGGACTCGAGCAGACCCAGGATCGCGAACAGTCCCGCGCGTGCGTTCAGCGTGTCGAACACCGTCTCCACGAGCAGGAGATCGGCCCCTCCGTCCAGCAGTCCCCGTGCCTGCTCCTCGTATGCCGCCGCCAGCTCCTGGAACGTGATGTTCCGGAACCCCGGATCGGAAACGTCGGGCGAGATGGAAGCGGTGCGGTTCGTGGGCCCCATCGACCCGACAACGAACCGGGGAAGTGACGGAACACGCGACGAGGCCTCCTCCGCTGCCGCCCTCGCGATGAGCGCCGCCTCGCGGTTCATATCGTACACGGCGGATTCGCACCCGTAGTCGGCCTGCGAGACGCGATTCGCGTTGAACGTGTTCGTGCTGATGAGGTCGGCCCCCGCGTCCAGGTAGGCCAGGTGGATCTCGCGAACGACCTCCGGCCGAGTGAGGCTCAGGATGTCGTTGTTGCCCTTGAGGGAGGTGGGATGATCGCCGAACCGCTCACCGCGGAAGTCCTCCTCGCCCAGGCCGTACGTCTGGATCATGGTCCCCATGGCGCCGTCGAGGATCAGGATCCTGTCCCGGATCACTCTCCGAAGGCCTTCCAGACGTTCGTAGCGTTCCATTTCGCTCCCCATCAGCCCGGGCTCCCCGAACTCGGCATGAACGAGTCCCGCCTCGGTCACTCCTGGAGAAACGAAGCCCTGGCCTGCCTTGGCGACCGCTTGGGGCGCGGCGGGCGACTCATCTCTCGGCTCACCGTCGGGCGTGCCGCAGGAGTTGGCACCTTTCGGATTTGCCACGATCCGCAGGTTGCCCCGGCGTCAAAGGGCCCATCCCTCGGCCGGTCTCGATGACTTGCCGAGTCTACCCCTGACGGGAGCGGAAGGTCAAGTGCGGTGCAGTCCCGGTTCACGAGCCCGGCTCCGCCCGAAACGCCCGGTGTATGGCTGATCCGAGCAGACTCAGGGCTCGATGATGGCCTTGGTGATCTCGAGCGCCCCGACGTCGGCGAGCGCCTGTCCCGCATCGTCGAGCGAGTACCGGCCTCCAATGATGCGTGACATGTCCAGCCGGTCGTGGTGCCGGGCCAACACCTGAAGGGCCCGGTAGACGTGACCCAGGTCGGTGCCCCACTGGCCCCTGATGTCCGCGTGCTTCCGGTTGATGTCGGTATGCGGGTTCACCGGCGTCTCGCCGGTGTCCGTGTAATGGCCCGCAACGACGTACGTACCGCCATCGCGGAGTAGCTGGAGGCCCTCCGACACCGCCGCCGGATTTCCCGAAGCCTCGATGCCCACGTCGACGCCTCGTCCATGAGTCAGGCCGCGGATGACCTCCTCCCGGCGCTCAGAGGGGTCCTCGCTCACGGAGAGGACGACGTCGGCTCCCAGCTCCCGCGCTATGTCTAGACGGGCGCTGGGGTCGCCGATGTTGATCACCAGGCTCGCTCCTCCGAGCACGGACATGGCCACCGCCGACAACCCTACCGGGCCCGAGCCCTGGACGAGCACCGTGGATCCCATCGGCAGCCCGCTGCGATCGACCGCGGCAAACCCCGTGAACAGTCCGCACCCGCCCCCGATCACGTCATCCGCCTCTAGTGGCTCGGGCAGCTTGAACACGTGAACGCCGGGCTTCAGGTAGATCCGCTCCGCCCAGCCCCCCAGGGGGCCGTCGTGCGCCGAGTACGTGATCCCGTACACGCGCCGGCTCGGACACCGATTGCGCTGGCCGGCGACGAGGCAGAACCAGCAGGTGTTGCAGGTCTCGTGGACGTCGTAGAACGTCACCACGTCTCCCGGGGCCAGACGGTCACCGATGAAGTCCGTGACTTCACCGCCGGTCTCCAGGACCCGGCCGACGCTCACGTGGCCCGGAATGATAGGATAGGGAACGCCGGACAGGCGCCCGTGGCTCAGGTGTACGTCGGTGCCGCACACTTCGCTGGCCACGGTCTCCAGGAGGACGGAGCCCTCCTGGATCTCGGGATCGTCGATGTTCCAGATCTCGATGGGTCGATCCGGCGCGACCATGACTGCTGCCTTGATGGGCATATCTACAGTATACGGGGGTGGGCAACCGGTCACACGCCGGGCGCGCCCCAGGGACCGCGGGACCCTCGAGCGGAACAAAAGCGTTTCTGCACGATAGTTGTAATGACGAAGCCATGATTCGAGCCGACACGCGAGGCTGTTCGTGAGCGACCTGAGATCCCGAGCCCAGCTCATGTTTGCGGAGGCCAAGCGCCGCCGCTTGTTCCGGGTCGTGATCGTGTACCTGGTCGTCGGACTGGCGGCCCTCGAGGGCGCCAGCAACCTGGGCTCGGCGCTCAGTTTCCCGTCGTGGCTGGACACATCCGTGGCCATTCTCATTCTCGCCGGCTTCCCGGTCGCCCTTCTGGTCGGGTGGTTCTACGACTTCACGGCGGCGGGCTTCATCAGGACGGAGCCTTCCTCGGGGCCGGCCAGGCCCACGTCCGTCCGCTCGTCTGACGGCGCGGCGGCTCCGGCCGTCGATCCGGCCCTCAACCCGGCCATGCCGTCGACTTCCCGGGGCCGGAATTCCATCGCTGTTCTTCCATTCGCGGACATGAGTCCGGAAGGCGACCAGGAGTACTTCGGAGATGGCATCGCCGAGGAGATCATCAACGCGCTGACCCGGATCGAGGACCTGCACGTCGTGTCCAGGACGTCCTCGTTCGCGTTCAAGGGACGCGGTGAGGAAGCCGGTGCGATCGGTGACAGGCTCAACGTCGACTGTCTTCTGGAAGGGAGCGTCAGAAAAGCGGGCAACCAGGTGAGGATCACCGCGCAGCTCATAGACGTCGCGGGGGGATATCACCTGTGGTCGGAGAGATACGACCGCGAGATGGAGGACGTCTTCGCGATACAGGACGAGGTGGCCCGTGCGATCGTCGACACCCTGAAGCCGAGGCTGGGCAGCAGCGACGACTCGCCCATCGTGAAGCCGGGCACCGAGGACATGGAGGCTTACAGTCTCTACCTTCGCGGACGATTCCATTGGAGCCGGAGGACCGCCGGGGAGCTCGAGAAGAGCATCGGCCTGTTCCAGCAGGCGATCGCGATCGACGACCGGTACGCCCTCGCGTGGACCGGGCTGGCCGACGCCTACAGCATGCTCGGCTGGTACAGGCACCTTCCCTCGCTGGAGGCCTACACGAAGACCGTGGCCGCCGCCTCGTCGGCCGTCGCGGTGGACGACACCCTCGCCGAGCCGCACACCTCGCTGGCCTACGCGCGGTTCCTGTATGGCTGGGACTGGGAGGGAGCCGAGAAGGGCTTTCGCACGGCGATCGACCGTTGCCCGAGCTACGCCGTGGCGAGGCACTGGTATGCCGAGTTCCTGATGGCGATGGGCCGGCTCGACGAGGCCGTCGCCCAGATGGACCACGGTCACGAGCTCGACCCGCTCTCGCCCACGATCGGTTTCGGAGTCGGTTGGGCCCAGTACTTTCTCGGCAACTACGACGTCGCGATCGACCGCTACGAAAGGACACTGGCGCACGACCCGGACATCGTGCTCGCGCCCTGGTTCCTCGGGCCCGCGTTGGTACAGGCGGGCGAGTACGATCGCGCCATCGAGGTATGTGAGAGCTGGATCCCGCGCGTTCGCCGCAAGTCCGGCCTCGTCGCGCTCCTCGCATACGCCCAGGCCATGGCCGGGAGGCGGAAGCAGGCGCTGGAGCTGGCGGACAAGCTGGAGGGCTGGACGAAGGACGAGCCCGTGGCTCCAGACCACCTCGCGCTCGTCTACATCGGACTCGGAGACCTCGACCGGGTTTTCGAGCACCTCGACGAGGCGCTGCGCCAACGCGTGTGGTACCTGGTCTACCTCAACGCCGACCCGGCCTTCGCCCCTCTGCGCTCCGATTCCAGGTTCGACCGGCTGGTAGCCGAGGTAGGGCTTGACCGAACCCCGGTAGCACGGCCGATCGCCTCCGGCGCGGGCACGTCGCTCTGAACCACCCCGAAGCACGCACCCCACTTACCGGTGACGGTTGCGCACCGGTTCGTATTCTCTGATCCTCCCCCGGGACGGCTGTCGCGTTACCCTGAGGCCGAGCTGCGCATGTCTCACGAAGGTGTAATCCAATTCCGTGCGGAGCACGACCAGCGCGAGCTGGAGCCGCGGCGCTACGGGGACCTGGCGTGCGAGCTGATCGCGTGGCGCGAGATCATGGCGCTCACGGGTCTGGTAGGGCAGGAGCCCGGCCGGTACGAGGGCGCCGGCTACGGCAACGTGAGCGCCCGTGTCGGAGCCCGCGGTGCGGCACTCGGGCAGCGGACCTTTCTCATCACGGGCTCTCAGACATCCGGAAGCCGTTGCGTAGGTCTCGCGGACTTCGCCGTCGTTGACGCCTATGACTATCGGACGAACGTGGTTCACAGCCACGGCTGTTCGATGCCCTCATCGGAGTCGCTGACCCACGCGGCTGCCTACGACGCCAGCCCCCTCATCCGCTGCGTGCTGCACGCGCACAGCCCTGTCGTGTGGCGGCAAAGACGGGAGCTGCGCCTTCCCGAGACAGACCCGGCGGCACCGTACGGAACACCCGAAATGGCACAGGAAGTCGGCCGATTGTATCGCGAGTCGGTGCTTCCCGAGCGTCAGATCCTCGCCATGGGGGGTCACGAGGACGGCATCCTGGTTCTCGGACGGAACCCCGAGGATGCAGGCGCGGTTCTCCTCCGCTGGTTGGCGCGGGCCTACGGCGCGGCGTGCGGAGTCGACGGCGGGATCTGCACCCCCTGAGTCAGTGGCCACTCCGCCGTGCCGGCGGGACGGCCTTCTCGCATGACGGATTGAACATGTGACCAGGCGCATTCTCTTCGTAATCGACGGACTGCGAGGTGGTGGGGCCGAGAGGACGGTCCTGATGCTGGCGGGTCACATGAGCCGCCAGGGTCACGCTGTTACCCTGGTGAATCTCAGGGACGAGCAGCACTACCCGATCCCCGAAGGCGTGCACTTCCTCCCAAGCTACGACACCAGATCCAGACGCCTGCGGAAGGTGGGAGAGATCACTCGGCGGGCCCGGTTGCTGGAACGGCTTCTGGCCGAGCATCCCCCATGGGACCTAATCGTCTCGACCCTGCTGCCCGCGGACCGGATCGTCGGCCGGACCTCGATCGGGGGCACTGCCTGGTACCGCATCCCGAACACGCTGTCGGTGGAAATGCTCCAGGACCACCGCGATCTGAAGCGTTCCAGAAGACACCGTCGCATTCGAAAGGCATACGAAGGAAAGAAAGTGATCGCTGTCTCGGACGGGGTGCTCCGCGATCTGACGGACGAACTCGGCATATCGACCGCCGCCCGCGTGACCATAAACAATCCATTCGACATCGAAGAGCTCAGATCTCTGGCCGCGGAGCCCTGTTCCCTGGCCGGAGGGGATTATCTGGTGCACGTGGGCCGCTTCGGTCACCAGAAGAGGCACGACCGCCTGTTCGGTGCCTTAGCGCGCAGTGCCTATAAAGGTCGTCTGGTGCTCGTCGGGTCCGGAAGCCAGCGGGAAGTCGCAAGCTTGGCGGAGCTCGTCGAGGCGTCGGGTCTGGCGCACCGAATCGAGCTGGCCGGCTTTCAGGAGAATCCGTATCCCTACGTCCGCCACGCCAGAGCCCTGGTCCTCAGCTCCGATTACGAAGGTTTTCCAAACGTTCTCGTCGAGGCCCTGATATGCGGCACTCCGGTGGTCAGCACGCGATGTCGCTCGGGGCCCGACGAGATTCTGACGGGGGATCTCGCCACGGGCCTGGCGGACCTGGATGAGGAGAGCCTATCTGCCGCCATCGATCGAGTGCTAGAGAATCCGCCGGCGATATTGCCCGAGCATTATGCCCGCTTCAAGCTCGACGCGATCGCCGAGCGCTACCTGGCCCTCGCGGAGTAATCCGGGAACCGGGGGCGTCAGCCCGGGTTTGAGTGGCTGGACGCACTTCCCTTCGATGTCACTGGTTCGGGGCGTGCCGGACCGGTATCGTCCGGAGTATCTGGCAGAGGCATACACAACAGGAGGACAGGCCGTGAGAACAGCGATTATCGGTGTGGCCGGCGCGCTCTTGGTCTCCGCGTGCAGCGGGATCTCGACGACCACCGACTACGACCCTGCGGTGGACTTCTCCGCCTTCTCGACCTACGAGTGGCTCGACACGGAGGGCGATGACGAAGGGACGGACGCCATCTGGCACTCGCGCATCCAGAGCTCGATCGACGGGGTCCTTGCGACGAAGGGGCTGCGTAAGGCGACCTCGAACCCTGATCTGGCTGTCGGCTACCAGGTCGCGAGTGCGGAGCGCCGTTCCTACACGACGATGAACACGGGCTGGGGCGGCGGCTACGGCTGGGGAGGCTGGGGAGGCGGGGTGGG
>JBDHFS010000143.1:0-8033 GCA_039590285.1 Gemmatimonadota bacterium | reverse complement strand
GATCGTGGCGTCGCTGATCCAGGTCACGTCCAGCGTGAGACAGCTGCTCTCCGCGCACGGGTCGCCGGATTCAGTACCCGAATACAACAGCCAATTCCGCGACCCGGAGGTGTTCGTGATCCTGTCACGAGTGGCCCGCTCGTCCATCGCATCCCACACCTGCGCTGCTGACCAGGCTTGGTTGTCGCCCAGAATCAACGCCGCGACCCCCGCCACGTGCGGTGCGGCCATGGACGTTCCACTCCAGGTGCGGGTCGTGCCCTGCCCGATATAGGTGGAAGTGATGCCCGAGCCAGGAGCGAAGATGTCGACGCAGGAGCCGTAATTCGAAAAGGAGCTTCTGGCGTCGGAGCTAGTAGAGGACGCCACCGTCGTCGCGGCCGCAGCGCTCGCGGGGGAGCGGCTGCACGCGTCCGTGTTGTCGTTCCCCGCGGACACCGCGAAGAAGATGCCGGCATTGTTGACGGCGTTGTTCACGGCGCTATTGAGGGAGGAGCTGGCGCCGCCACTGAGGCTCATGTTCGCAGCGGACGCTCCCGAGGCTGTGGCCATGACGTATTCGACCCCAGCGATCACGTCCGAGTAGCTGCCGCTCCCCTGGCAATTGAGGACCCTGACACCAACGATCGTCACGGCATCCGCCACGCCATACGTCGCACTCCCGACGGTCCCAGCGACGTGCGTGCCGTGGCCGTCGCAGGTGTCCAAGGCGTTGTCGTCGTCATCCACGTAATCGACGTCGCGAATCTGGTCGAGACGCGTCCCGAACTCATCGTCCCGGCTGTAGTCGATCCCCGTGTCGATGATGTAGACGTCGACTCCGGTGCCGTCGCTCCCCGGCGTGTATGTGGTGTTCAGCGGAAGGTCCCTCTGGTCGATACGATCCAGCCCCCACGAGCCGACGGCCGTCTTGTGGACCACGCCGTCCCGCTCCACGTACGCGACGTTGGGATTCAGTTGGATCGCCTCAATCGCCTGGCCGGGGATGTTCCCCGCGAAGCCCTTGATGGCATGGCTGTAAGTGTGACGAATCGAGCCTCCGTTCTCCGCCACGAGCCTTCGCGCCAGGCCAGGAGGATCGTTCGTTCCATCCTTGAACACGACGATCCAGTCGTCGGGGCCCACGTCTCCCGCCTGCACCGCAGCAGCCGAGAGGGTTGCCTCCGCTTCGGGCTCTGAGGGAAGGGGATCATCCTGGCAACCGGCGATCGCAACAGCGACCGATGGCAGCAACCAGGTCCAGCGACTCCACGACAGTCCACTCCCCAGGCGGGTCCGACGCGCCATACTCATCCTCCTGTGCGGTATCGAGACAGCCTCGAATGCCGTCTTCTCTATTAAAGCCATACCGAGCGGCAGGCTCAACCTCTGAGGACAACGCCAGAGTCATTCCATACGATGTTCAATACTAAATGACCGTGTTTATCTTCTTCTAAGATAGACAGTTGTGCTGTTTGCCTCCGCTCGATCGATCCGCGGGGATCGTGGTGCATGCTCGGCGGAGTGTCGCCTCGGCGCGACACCGCAAGCACGAGCAAGCCCCTTGCCGCATGGAACGATGCTTTTTCGATGAGCCTGGGCCCGTATTCCCAAAGTGGGACTTTGGGAATGAACACCGAGGAGCCCGAACACAAGGGTAGAGCAACCCGCAATGGAGGGAGAGAGTCATGATTCCAAGCGTTGCCGAGGACTCGTTTGTTGTCTCGATTCGGGAAAAGGGTCGCCTCACCCTTCCGCTTGCAGCCCGGGAGAGACTGCGCCTCGATGCAGGCGACACCGTATTCGTCTTTCTGGGTCAGGGTAGCCTCGAGATCGTGCCGGCGGGGCTCGTGATGCGCGACCAGCTGTGGTTCTACTCATCGCCGATTCGTCGTCGGATCGAGGAAGCCGAAGACGACATTGCCTGTTCTAGAGTCCTGCCCCTGGCTTCGCCGGGCTCGCTGAGCGATGCCGTGAACCAGCTCGACGACCCGGTCGAGTGAGCGTCCAACGAGCGACCGAGAACCGTCCCGCGTGGACTCGCCCACGAGCCTCAGCGGCGTTTTCATGACACGTCGCTTCGCGAGTTCCTTCCGGCGCCTGAACCCTCGCGCGAGGTCGTGGGTTGATACAGCGGTGGCCCGGCTATACACGGCGCCCGAGTCTCCGACCCTGAGGGTTCGTCCGATCCTGCCGCAAGCGGCGTACTCCGAGCTCCGCGCAGGGCACAACGACCGGGTCGTATTCAGGATCGAGGGTGACACGCTCATCCTCATCGACGCTCTGTCGTTCAGAGAGACACGGCGTCTCACTGCTCGATTCGCATCCGCCACGCTCGCAAAGCGGGAACAAACCCTTCCCTGAGCACCGTGGACATCCGATCTTCTCAGGCATGCCCCACATACCGTCGTACCAGCGCTTGTTCGCCGACCTCAAGCGAAGACGTGTCTTCCGCGTGGCCGCCATGTACGGAGCGGTCGCCTTCGTTAGCATCGAGGCCGCCGATCTTGTCTTCCCTCGCATTCCGCTGCCTGAGTGGACGATAGGTCTGGTGGTGTGGCTGGCGTTGCTCGGTTTCCCGGTCGCCCTCGGCCTGGCGTGGGCCTACGAGCGCACGCCGGAAGGCATCAGGGCCACGGGTCCGGCCGAGACGGAGGAGCTCACAGAGATCGTCGCCCAATCACGCCGAAGCCGGTGGCCGGCCGGCCTCGCCGCGCTGCTGGGCGTCACGCTCCTCGCCCTCGGCGCCTGGTGGACTCTGTCGCGCACCGGTCCAGGCGCCCGCTCACACGACTCGATAGCCGTGCTCGCCTTCGCGAACATGAGCGGAGATCCGGACAACGAGTACTTCAGCGACGGACTGGCCGAGGAGCTGATCAACGCGCTGGCCGGGGTGGAAGGGCTGAAGGTGGCGGCGCGCACGTCAGCCTTCGCCTTCAAGGGCTCTGACGTCGACGTCCGTACGGTCGCGGACACGCTGGGCGTGACGACCGTGCTCGAGGGGAGCGTGCGGCGGTCGGAGGACAGGGTCCGCATCTCAGCTCAGCTCATCGACGCGAAGACGGGCTTCCATCTCTGGTCGGAAGAGTACGACCGGGACATCACGGACATCTTCACGGTGCAGGAGGAGCTGGCGCAGTCCATAGTGCGAGCGCTCGCTCCCCGGCTCGGAGTCGATGCGGAGCAGCTGTACCACGGTGGAACCGCGGATGTGGAGGCCTACGACCTGTATCTGGCGGGTCGACAGAAATGGTACACGCGGCGGGTGTCGCTTCTCACGGAAGCGGTAGAGGATTTCGGGGCCGCGATCGTCCGCGACTCGAACTTCGCGCTGGCCTGGAGCGGGCTCGCCGACGCGATCGACGCGCTGGCGTACCGGGATGCGAGCGGAATCCCGCTCATCCCAAGGGCGAAGCAGGCCGCCCTGCGGGCCATCCTGCTCGATGCGGAAATGGCCGAGGGTTGGGCCTCGCTGGGAGTGCTGGCGCACGAGATCGATCGCGACTGGACGACGGCCGAGCTCGCGCTCAAGAAGGCGCTCCAGCTCAAGCCCTCGTACGTCCCGGCGCGTGGGTGGCTGGCTGACATGCTCCGCAGCCAGGCCAGGGCCAGGGAAGCGATGGAGCAACACACGCTGGCCCTCGAGCTTGACCCGTTGTCACCGGTCATCAATGCGTCCACGGCGTTTACTCTGGCAGTCCTCGGACGACCGGAAGAGGCGCGGGAGCAGTATGAGCGCACGCTGGCAACCGGGGGTGACCTGTCGACGGTCTACTCGAGGATCGTCCTGTGGGGCACGATGCTGGGCTTCAGCCCGGAGGAAAGCGAACAATACGCGGAAGAGCTGGCGCGGCACCGCGCGGCCCGCGATCCGAGTGCCGCACGCGTCCTGGGCCGGGCCGTGGCCTCGCCGGCTCTCGGCGCCACGCTGCGCGACTCGGCACTGGTGATTCTGAACGGGATGGTCGAGGACGGCCTCCTGACCGTACCGAGCGGAATAGCGGGCTTCTACGCGAGGCTCGGCGACAATGACTCCGCCTTCGAGTGGCTGGAGCGGGGCCTAGCCGAGGGGGATCCCACGATGGTCATCGCCGGAGTGGATCCCGCGCTCGATTCGCTCCGCGACGATCCCCGCATGCAGCGCCTGATGGATGAGATCGGTCTGCCCAACGGTTACGACCCCGCGGCGGACACCTACCAGCCGGAGGACTGACGCATGGGAGACCTCACCGAGGCCCTGGCGACAATCGCGGAGGTGGCGATCGGCCTCGCCGGTTTTTCGGGCATCGTGGTCGTCCTCAGCCGCACGTTCGAGCGGCGGCTGACGCCCCTCGAGCGATACCGCCTGTTCATCCTGCTCGTGCCGTCGCTGGCGACTTCCTTCCTGGCGCTCATTACGCTGGCGCTGGTTTCCGCCGACGTCCCGGGCGCGTTCCGGATCGGAAGCCTGCTGCTCGCTATCTTCTGCCTGTGGTTTCCCGCCAGCCGTGTCCGCCAGACTATCCATTTCCACCGACGCGTTCCCGACCTGTTCCACGCGCCCGTGATCTGGGGCCTGCTCGTCGGTTACCTGGTCGTGGCCAGCCTCTCTCTGCTACACGCGTTCGCGGTGATCACGGATGCACCGGCGGTGCTGGTGCTCGGCCTTCTGTGGCCTCTGTTTCAGAGCGCCGTGCAGTTCGCCCGCATGCTGTTCATCAGACCACAGGACCCCGACGCCGACGACTGAGGAGGGATCGGCTGTGTGCATCCGCCCGACGCCCTTTGCGCCGATGCGGCCTCCATCTATCTTGGACCATGCCTGAAAACAACCTTTGGGACCGGCTGCGGAAGGCCCGAATCTTCCGCGTTCTCCTCGTGTATTTCGGGGCGGCCTGGGGAGTGCTCGAAGTCGCGGAGCTTCTCCAGGACAACCTCTCGCTCCCGGCGTGGGTCGTACCCGTCGCTCTTCTCCTGCTCATCATCGGCTTCATCGTCATCGTCGCCACGGCGTGGGTGCAGTCGACTCCGGGAACCGAGAACAGGCAGGAGGCCGGCGAGCTGCCGGGCGCGTGGGAAATCGACCCGAAGGACATCGCCCATAGCATCAAGAAGGGAAGACTTCCCCACCTCACGTGGAGCCGCTCGATCCTGGGTGGTGTGTTCGCCTTCTGGTTCCTGTTCGGACTCGCGGGCCTGTACGTCGTGATCAAGGACCGCGGCCGGAGCTTCACCCCGGAGGAAGCGGTGGCGGGTGAGGCGGCCGAAGGCATCGCCATCGTTCCGTTCACCGTTCGGGGCGCGGAGCTCGAGGTGTGGCGCGAGGGAATGGTGGACCTGTTGAGCTCCGGCCTCGACGACGTAGGCGGGTACCGGACGATCGACAGTCGCACGCTGATGGCCCGGTGGAACGAGGCGGTCGCGGAGGGAGAGGATGCCGACCTGGCCACGACCCTGGATGTGGCCAGGGCTACCGGCGCCCGCTACGTGATCAACGGAAGCGCACTCGCCGTCGGGAGCGACGTGCGGTTGGCGGCCGATGTCTACGATGTCGCCTCGGGCGAGGAGGTAGGGAGCGGGCAGGTGGAAGGTCCCGCGGACAGCGTCCTCAATCTGGTCAACCGGCTGGCCGTTCAGGCCATGCAGGCGCTGCTCGCGAAGGAGGGCGGAGAGAGCGTGACGGCTCGGGCCGCCATGAGCCTCACCACGGCATCGCTTCCGGCCCTCAAGGCGTACCTGGAGGGCGAAGCGTATTACCGTAAGGCCGACTTCGACCGGGCTATCGAGGCGTACGAAAGGGCTCTGGTCGACGATCCGGACATGGCGCTGGCCCACTTCCGCCTCGGGGACGCCTACGGGTGGGCCGAGAACATCGCGAGCGATCGCGGAATGGAGCATCTCCTGGAGGCGCAGCGGCTGGGTGAGCGACTGTCGTCGCGGGACCGGGCGATCATGGAAGGGAATGTGGCGCTGCTCGGGGGCGACGTATCGGCGGTCGCCGACGTGCGCGAGATCACGCGCCGCTACCCTGACGACCCGGACGCCTGGTTCCTGCTCAGCGAGTTCTACTTCCACTACTGGGAAGAACTGCTGCTGGACTGGGACGATCTCGGGCGCATCTTCGAGCGGCCCGTGGAGCTGGAGCCCGGGTTCGCTCCGTACCACATTCACCTGTTCGACTACGCCGTGATTCAGCGCGACACGGCGACGGCCAGGCGGGTCCTCGAGAAGCTCAGACCGCTGGGCGCCGCGCGGCAGCAGGGGCTGGAGCTGGCATACGGGCTCATTCTGGGGGATTCGACGGAACAGGCGCAGGCAGCGGCGGCCGTGCGAGACGCCGGTGAGGACGTACTGACGCACATCTACCCCGACCTTTGGCTCTCCGCCGGTAGACCGGTGGCGATGGAACCCGTCTTCCTGGAGCTGGAGCGGCGCCGTCACCCGGCGGGCGCCACCCTCGGGTTCCTGTACCTGACGGCGGGAAAGGCCGAGGCGGCGCTCGAGGCGTGGTCGGGTCCGGACGTCGCGACCACGAACCGGGTGTGGAGCGTCTACGCGGTCGATCGCACGGTCAAGCCGTTACCTCAGGAGCTGCTCGAGGAGCGGCTCGTTCTCGATACGTGCGGTCCGACCGCCAGTGCAGCGAGCCACTGCCTCCTTACGCTCGGGGCGTACTTTGCGGAGGAGGCCAGAGAGGAGCAGCTCGAGGAGCTGCTCTCGGCAATGCGCGAAGCGTCGGCCGAGGCCGGAACCGAGAGCAGGTCCGATCGAGAGACGGGCCTCACACTCACAGCCGATGCCATAGAAGCGTACGGCCGGGCCAGAAACGGCACCCCGGAGGAGCGAGAAGCGGCGATTCTGGGTCTTCGCGACCTCCAGGGGACGGGCTATGCCGCCGACGTATGGATCCGCTGGTGGCTCGGCCAGATCTACCTCGAGGACGGCCGCCTCCGGGACGCCGCCGTGTACATCGAGGCCCTGCGTCAATCGGGCGTCCACTACCACGCGAACTACCTTCTGGGCGGCGTCTACGCCGAGCTCGGCGAACGGGAGAAGGCCGCCGATGCCTACATCCGGTTCCTGCAGGCATGGGAGGAGGCGGATCCCGATCTGCCGCAGGTGGACGAGGCGCGTGAGGCACTGCGGAGTCTGATGGCCGGCTGACGCCCGCGAGCTTCAGCCGGCCCGGCCGGCCGGGCCCGGAGACCGCGCCCGGCGGCCAGGCCAGCCCTCCTACGGATTCGAGACCCAGGCGTCCCTCAAAGCCCGCTGCTCGGGCAACGGCTCCGGATCCACCACGAAACGGACCGCGCGTCCGTCGTCCCGCCGCTCGAGCTCGATCCCTATCCATCCGTAGTACTCGTCGATCGGAAGCGGCTCCGTACCCCGGACGTAGGCCTCGAGAAACTCGCCGATCTCGGGATAGGTCATCTCCGTCACGATCTGGAAGAATTCATCCTCCGGGAACGGACGTGACTTGCCGTATCGCTCCGCCAGGTCCAGCAGGAGCTCCTGAAGGCCGTATTCCCCTCCGGACAGCTTGAGGAGCCGGAGGTCGAGAAGGTTCCCGACGACCGCGCCCCGCTGGTAGATGTTGGGGTACTGGCGTTGGCCTTCCGCCGTGTACGACGTGAGCGCGAGCTTCGACAGGCTGTAGTCGCTGTCGAAGAAGCCCTCGTCGGAACGGATCTTCTGCACCTGATCGGCCAGGTAGCGGTCAGGGTCCTTGAGCCCGGCGCGCAGCTGCATCGCGTCAGAGGCCCACTCCGTCACGCCCTCGTACAGCCACACGTGCTCGGAGGGGACCGGAGTCTCGAAGTTGAAGTTTTCGATGATCTCGCTATGGATGTGGAGCGGTGTGACCACGTGGAAGAACTCGTGTGCCGCGATATCGGAGATCATGCGGCCGTAGCGCTCCGAGAGAGGGGCCTCCGGCAGCACGTACTCGGAGCTGTAGGAGTGCTCCCACGCTCCGGCCGACGGATTCTGGCCTTCGAAGTGGAACAGGAACGTGTACCGATCCACCGGGAGCTCGCCGAGGAACTCGCCCGACGCCTGCAGCACGAGATCCATCG
>JBDHFS010000142.1:0-8064 GCA_039590285.1 Gemmatimonadota bacterium | reverse complement strand
GCTGGTCCTTCTACCTGGGGGCCGCTGTGTTCTTCGTGGCCGTGTTGTGGACGGTCATCCGGTCGAAGGAATACTCACCCGAACAGATGGCCTCGTTCGAGGAGAACCAGGAGCGTGAGGGCTTCGCCAAGGCAATGCGGACGGCGGAGGAGTACGCAGCCAACGGTGACCGGCAAATGCGCCTCGGCTGGATCCTCCTGGCCATCGGAGCGCCATTCAGCGTGTGGCTTGCCACCGAGGCGCTGTACCAGGTCATGATCCTGTCGGCCGGGATGGGTTTCGTCGGAATCCTCCTCGTCCTGAGCGGGCTCATGCAGAAAGGAGGCCGATACGAGAACGGCTTCGTCACGATCATGAACGACTTCCAGGACATGCCGCATACCATGAAGCAGCTGGCCTGGGTGCAGTTCTTCTCGTGGTTCGCGTTGTTCGCCATGTGGATCTATACGACCGCGGCGGTGACGAGCCACATCTACGGCACCTCCGACACGACCTCGGCCCTGTACAACGAGGGAGCGAACTGGGTCGGTGTCGCGTTCGCCGCCTACAACGGCGTCGCGGCGCTCGTAGCCTTCGCCATCCCGGTGCTGGCGAAGAGGACCAACCGGAAGATCGCCCACGCCATCTGCCTGGTGTGTGGGGCCGCGGGGCTCCTCTCCGTCTTCGTGATCCAGGACCCCAGGCTCCTGCTCGGCTCGATGGTGGGAGTGGGGATCGCCTGGGCCAGCATCCTGTCGATGCCGTACGCGATCCTGACCGGATCCCTCCCGCCGTCCAAGATGGGTTACTACATGGGCGTGTTTAACTTCTTCATCGTCATTCCCCAGATCGTGGCGGCGGCCATTCTGGGCTTCTTCGTGGGGCGCTTCTTCGGCGGCCAGGCTATTTACGCTTTGCTGATCGGCGGCGCGTCCCTCGTGCTGGCCGCGGCCCTGACGCTTCGCGTGGAGGATCCGGACGATGTGGCGGCGGCGGTGGGCTGATCGACGATGCGATGCGTGACCAGGGAACGAGCGGTCCGAATATGACGAGAGCGATCCGCACCGCGGTCCTGGCGGGCCTCGGCTTCCTCGCGGCGTGCGGCGCAAAGGCCCCCGGCCCCGCGACTCCCGGCCCGGACGCTACGGGCCACGACCCGCGGGCCGCCGCGACCGTAGACCCCACGGCGTACTGGAACGGCGCGACGGTCTACTTCCTCCTGACCGACCGGTTCGCGAACGGCGATCCCTCGAACGACCTCGCGCTGGGCCGCACGAGGGAGGGGGCGGTGCTGCGCACCTTCCAGGGCGGGGACCTGGCGGGCGTATTGGAGCAGCTGGAGAAGGGGTACTTCGAGGCCCTCGGGGTGGATGCCATCTGGATGACCCCGTTCCAGGAGCAGAACCGCGGGAGCACCGACGAGGGGACTGGGAAGACCTACGGTTACCACGGCTACTGGATCCAGGACTGGACCGCCGTCGATCCGGCGCTCGGGGCGGAAGACGACCTGCGCGCGGTGGTCGAGGCCGCTCACGAGCGTGGCATCCGCGTTCTCATGGACGCGATCGTCAACCACACCGGGCCCGTGACCCCCGAGGATCCCGTGTGGCCCGGCGACTGGGTTCGCACGGGTCCGAAGTGCGAGTTCGACGACTACATCACGACCGTGGACTGCACCCTGGCGGCCAACCTTCCAGACATCCTTACGAACAGGGACGACGCTGTGGAGCTGCCCCGTCCGCTTCTCGAGAAGTGGCAGAGGGAGGGCCGTCTGGTGGAAGAGATGGCCGAGCTCGATGCCTTTTTCGAGCGTACCGGCCATCCCCGGGCGCCCCGCTTCTACATCATCAAGTGGCTCACGGACTGGGTTCGCGAGTACGGGTTCGACGGCTACCGGGTGGACACGGCCAAACACTTCGAGGAGTCGGTCAGCGCCGAGCTCAAGGCCGAGGCCGAGCGGGCGCACGCTGATTGGAGGCAGGCTCACCCGGGCCGGATCAGGGACGATCTTCCATTTTACATGATGGGTGAAGTGTATAACTATAACATCAATAATGGCAGAGAATTCAGCTTCGGAGGCGGCGACACCGTAGACTTCTTCGACTACGGCTACGACGGCCTGATCAACTTCGACTTCAAGCGGCGGACGACCGAATCGCTGGACGACCTTCACACACGCTATGCCGCGGCGCTCCATGACGGCGACCTGCGGGGAGTGGCGATCCTCAATTATATCAGCTCCCACGATGACGACTCGCCATGGGACGGGGAGCGGGAGGATCCGTTCGGCGCCGGTACGCGTCTCCTGCTGGCGCCCGGCGGGGCGCAGATCTACTACGGCGATGAGCTGGCCCGGCCCCTCCGGGTGGAGGGGGCCCGGGGCGACGCCAACCTGCGCTCCAACATGACCTGGGACGACCTGGAGAGCGGCGGCGCCAAGGCCGACATCCTCGAGCACTGGCGTAAGCTGGGACGGTTCCGTAAGGCGCACCCGGCCGTGGGCGCCGGGGAGCATCATAGCCTCCGGTCGGAGCCCTATATCTTCAGTCGGATCCTCGAGACCGACGGTATCTCCGATCGCGTCCTGGTTGCCATGGACCTGGTCGGAGGCTCCAAGACGATTCCCGTCTTCGACGTGTTTCCCGAAGGCATCGAGCTGGTGGACGCGTACTCGGGCGAAACCGGCACCGTCACGAACGGGGAGATCTCGCTGGTGACCGACTACGACCTGGTTCTGCTGGGCGAGCGAGAGTAGACATCGGGTCATGAGCACGATTCGTCGATTGTCCCGCGGTGCGGTCCTGCTGGTCGTGGGATCGCTGGCGGGCTGCGGTTCGAGCGCGATCGAGAGCGAGCGCGAAAGCTCCGGGCAGAGTGCACGGGAGGAAGAACTGGAGACACGTCTCCGGGCCGAGATCCACGGCCCCACCGAAATCAGATTCACGCTGACCGGTGCCGAGCGGCCTGCCGAAGCCTCGGCCTATCGCCTGGCCGACGGCCGTGGCCGGGCGATACCGATCGCCGAAGTGGTGTCCGGCGAGTCCGGATCGGTCGTCGTCCCGGAGGTCGCGCTGGATACCCGGCGGGTCCACTACCTGGAGATCCCTGGACCGGGTCTCCGGGCCCTGGTCCGACGGGACCCGCTGTTCCGCGAGCTATACTCGTCCAAGCCACTGGGCGCCGTGGTCTCGGACGACGGTTCCGAGACGACATTCCGCGTCTTCTCTCCACGGGCGGACTCCGTGCGGCTTCATCTGTATCGAGACCGGGACCACACGCCCGGCGACGCCCTGCGCGTGGTGGAGATGCAGAAGGATCCGGACGGCGTTTGGGAGACTACCCAGGCGGGGAATCTGCACGGCACGTGGTACGACTTCACCGTCCACGGCCCGGACGATCCCGGGAACTGGTTCTACGAGACCCACCCGGCGCACGTCTCCGACCCCTATGCGCGGGTCAACGACGATTCGCACGGCAAGTCGCGCGTGTGGCGAGATGGCCCACCTCCTCCGCCCGTCGTGGGTGGCCGGCCGGCCATGCAGGACGTCGTGGCGTACGAGGTGCACGTACAGGACTTCACCGACCTCCTGCCGGTCGCGGACGTGGAGATCGGGACGCTGCCCGCCATGGCGCGCTCCGGCCTGGTCAACGCGCACGGAGAGCCGGTCGGTTTCGACTACCTGGTGGATCTGGGCGTGAACGTGGTCCACCTCATGCCGGTGCAGGAGTACCTGCACTACCCGGACGACGAATGGCAGGCCGCCTTCGCCGCAGACTCGTTCGCGCGGGACATGGGGATCGATCGAGAGAACTACCAGTGGGGGTACCGCACCACCCACTCCTTCGCCGTGGAGAGCCGCTTCCGCTCGCGGGACGCGGAGCCCGGAGCCGAGCGGGAGCAGTTCAAGGGGCTGGTAGCGGCGTTCCACGAGCAGGGGATCGCCGTGATCATCGATGTGGTGCCGAACCACACCGGCGAGAACATGGAAGACCGGCACCTGCTGCTCAACTTCAACGTGCTGGATCTGCCCTACTACTACCGCACCGACGAGGAGCTCGAGCACATAGGGCCGTTCGGGAACGAGACCAAGTCCGAGGAGCGGCCGATGGTGCAGCGCTGGATCGTCGACCAGCTCCGGCACTGGGTTGACGAGCTTGGCGTGGACGGATTCCGCATCGACCTGGCGGGACAGATCGATGAGCAGACCCTTCGACGGGTGAAGCGAGAACTTCCCGCGGACCTCATCATCTATGGGGAGCCGTGGATCGCTCCCAGCGATCCCGACGTGGTGGCGAACCCCGACTGGGCGTGGTACAAGACCGATGCTCCGATCACGTTCTTCCAGGACGAAGCCCGAAACGCCTTCAAGGGCAGCCCGTTCGACCTGACCGACCGGGGGTGGGCGGGCGGAAACGGCGGCTCCCGCGATGCGGTGATGCAGGCGCTTCCCAACCGCTACGAGGAGGAGCCGCTCTCAACGGATGGAATTTCCTACCTGGACATCCACGACAACTGGGCCCTGGCCGATCGATACGCCTCGAACGAGGACAACAACGGGCTCCAGGGAGTGGAGACGGGCGCCGTGCGCATCGCCGCCGGACTCCTGCTGACGTCGGCGGGGCCCGTGGTGATCCACGGGGGCACCGAGATGCTGCGCTCCAAGGGACTCGCTCCCCTCGAGGAGCACGCGGCGGAGGCGGCCGGCGGGCCCATCCACTTCAAGGGCCGGGACGACACATACAACCTGCGGGCGCCGAACCGCTTCCTGTGGGACAGTCTCGCCCCCGGCTCGGACCACGCGGCCATGCGGGACTACTGGAGGGGGCTCCTGGAGCTGCGCTTCTCCGAGTATGGTCGGGTGTTCCGCCTTGCCGATGTGCCGGAAGGTCACTACCGCTGGATCACGCCGCCGGACGAGACTCTCCTGGGCTACGTGATCGACGAGCGGGTCCTGGTGCTGGCCAACAGCGGCACGCACGAGGGAGTGTTCCGGTTCGATCTGCTGGACGGAGACTGGCGACAGGTCGCGGACCGGGAGCGGGTGGACTTGGACGGCGTCGCGGGCGAGTATGCCCGGTTGCCTGGCGGGACCCACGAGCTTCGGGCACCGGCGGGCTCGTTCCTCGTGTGGGTGCGCGGGGGATGACCGGGAGCGCCGGACCCGGCCCCGTGTGTCCGAGTTGGCGAAAACCCAAAACCTCTGACCGTTGGGAACCAGAATGAATCCTGAAGCCTTCCAGATCTCCGCCTGGGACATCCTGGTCTTCGTGGTCTTCGTGGTGACGGTCGTCAGCGTCGGCCTGTACCAGAGCAGGAGCGAGAAGGGCAGTGAGGATTACTTCCTCGCCGGGCGCGACCTGAAATGGTGGCTGATCGGGTTCTCGCTGATCGCCTCCAACATCTCGACCGAGCAATTCGTGGGGATGAGTGGCAACGCGGCCAGCCACGTGGGTCTGGCGATCGCCAGCTACGAGTGGATGGCCGCCATCACGCTGGTGATCGTGGCGTTCGCCTTCCTGCCGTACTTCCTGCGCACCGGCATCTACACCATGCCGGAGTTCCTCGAGGTCCGGTACAGCGGCACGGCGCGCACGATCATGGCCGTGGCCACCATCCTGATCTACTTGCTCCTGCTCGGCTCGGTCACGTATTCGGGCGCGCTGGTGATCAGCACACTCGCGGGGAAGGCCGGCATGTCGCTCAGCCTCGCGACGGGGTCCCTGATCATTGGCGTCATCGCGATGGCGTACGTGACCGCCGGCGGCCTCAAGGCGTGCGCGTGGGCCGACCTGATCCAGGGAAGCGCGCTGATCCTCGGGGGCGTGGTGATCATCTGGTTCGCCTTCCAGAAGCTCGGGATGGCGACCGAAGCGGCGGCCGTGATCAGCGTGGAGACGGGTGCCGTCAGCATCCAGCAACTGGCGCCCGACGCAGGCGCGATGGAACGATTCTGGGAGCTCAACCGTCCCCGCATGAACATGTTTCTGCCTGCCTCCGACACGATCCTCCCCTGGACCGCGCTGATGCTGGGGCTGTGGATACCGAACTTCTACTACTGGGGGCTGAACCAGTATATCACGCAGCGAACCCTCGGCTCGGCCTCCCTGGCCGAAGGACAGAAGGGCATCGTCTTCGCCGCGTTCATGAAGCTCCTGATCCCGTTCGTGATCGTCATTCCCGGAATCATCGCCTTCAACCTCTACTCGCACGACATGCGGCTGGAAGCGCGTGGCGACACCGGTAGCAGCATGGCTCGCTATCTGGACGCCAACCCGGCCACCGGGTTCGTCGAGACCGCCGAGGCACCGACAGAGGAGGAGATCGCCGCCTGGCCCACCGGCCGTTACCTGATCGCCATCTTCCCGGACGCCGACGCCATCGGGTCGCTGGAAACTCAGAGCCCGTACGTGCTTCCCATGACCCGAGCGGAGTTCGAGACCACCGGGGCGGGCGAGTTCACGGTCTTCGTCACCGAGGACCAGTCCTGGGCCGCCGTCCATCCGGGGCTGGCGGAAGAGATCGACGCGTTCAACGAGCGGGTGAGGGCGGAGGCCCGGGCGGCGGGCCGCCTGACCACGTCGGAGAAGATGATCGCGTTCAAATACGATACGGCGCTGGCGCAGCTGCTCGGCCACGTCCTGCCCCAGCGGGTGGGCATCGTGGGCTTCGTGCTCGCCGCGCTGCTCGGAGCGGTGGTCAGTTCGCTGGCCGCCATGCTCAACGCGGCGTCCACCATCTTCTCGATGGACGTGTTCAAGAAATTCATCAAGCCGAAGGCCACTCAGGAGA
Source organism: Gemmatimonadota bacterium (assembly GCA_039590285.1). Taxonomy (GTDB): domain Bacteria; phylum Gemmatimonadota; class Gemmatimonadetes; order Palauibacterales; family Palauibacteraceae; genus Benthicola. The sequence continues at coordinate 1,295 of JBDHFS010000142.1, read as the reverse complement.
CGACCGTGCGCGTCGGCCGCTTCGCCGTAGTGGCGTTCGGCATCGTGGCCGTGCTCCTGGCCCCGCAGCTCGGGAACCCGGCCATCAGCAACAGCATTTTCACGATCATCCAGGAAGGCCAGGGCTTCATATCACCCGGAATCCTGGCGGTGTTCGCGTTCGGACTGGTGATCCGACGAGGACCGGCGGTGTGTGGTACCGCGGGGCTCCTGACCAACATCGTGGCGTATGGCCTTCTCAAGGTCGCGGTTCCCGATCTGCAGTTCCTGAACCGCATGGCCGTGTGCTTCGCCCTGTGCCTGATCGTCATGGCGGGCATCACGCTGGTGAAGCCGCTGGCCGAGCCGATCGTGTTCAAGCAGAACACGGCGATCGCGCTGGACTCGTCACGCATAGCGAAGATCGGGGGCGTGATCGTGATCGCCACGGCGCTGCTCTTCTACCTCCTGTTCAGCACGGCGGGCCTGGCGGGGTGAACAGAATGGACCGAGGAACGATGGGAATGACACCTGGGATTGCAGGATCGGTTCGTCACGCGGCATGGTCGCTCGCGATCACGCTGTCGGGTGTTCTGGCGGCCGCCTCCAGCGCCAACGCGCAGGAGCCGCTGCAGGTGGCCTCGCCGGACGGCCGCACCGTCGTGACGGTCGAGACCCGGGCCGGCGGTCTGTTCTACAGCCTGGATCGCGAAGGCCGGAGGGTCATTCTGCGCTCCCGGCTGGGCTTCGAGTTCCGCGACGCGCCCGCCCTGCGAAACGGGCTCGAGGTGACCGGAACGGAACGGAGTGAGTTCGACGAATTCTGGGAGCTGCCGTGGGGTGAGGTCCGGTACGTGATGGACCACCACAACGAGCTGCGCGTGTCGGTGGCCGAGAGCGGGGACCCGGGCCGCCGCTTCGACGTGGTGTTCCGCGCCTTCGACGACGGTGTCGGCTTCCGGTACGAGCTTCCCGAGCAGTCGGAGCTGGGCGAGTTCGAGATCATGGACGAGCTCACCGAGTTCCACCTGGCGGACGACCCGCGGGCGTGGTGGATCCCCGCCAACGACCCGACACACAGGTACGAGCTCCTGTATCGATCGTCGCCCATGAGCACCATTCCCGAGGTGCACACGCCGCTCACCCTGGAGACGCTCGACGGGCTGTACCTGGTGATTCACGAGGCGAACCTCGTCGACTACGCGGGGATGAACCTCACCGGCTCGTGGGAGCGGCGGCTGAACGTGACGCTTCCGGCGTGGGCGGACGGGGTAAAGGTGTTCGGGCGAACGCCCTTCGTGACCCCATGGAGGACCA
>JBDHFS010000141.1:0-8102 GCA_039590285.1 Gemmatimonadota bacterium | reverse complement strand
AAGTCGTGGACACGGACCTGATCGCCCGTCAGACCTACGACGGGAGCATCACGGATACGCTGATGACGCCGCCGCGCGGCGAGACGTTCTCGTTCGCCAGCGGCCTGCCGGAGTTCCATTTCTTCTCCCCGGAGCCGGCCTGGGCCCTGCTCAACGACGGCTCGCTGGTGTTCGCCATTAGCACCGAGTTCCGGATCAGCATATACGAGATGGGCGGCGCCCTGAAGCGAGTGGTCACCATGCCGCGCGAGCCGGTCCAGGTCACCGAGGAGGACAAGTCGATCATCACGGGCCTGCTGGAAAGACTGTTCGAGGAGCAGGGAGTGCCCCCACAGCAGCTGAGCGTGATTACGCAGAACATCAACTACGAGGACACGTATCCCGCGTTCACGCAGCTGAGGAGCGGTCCAGCGAACAGTCTGTGGGTCCAGAAGGTGGGCATCCCGAGCGACATGACGGACGAAGAGCGGGAGAACTGGAACCCGATGCTGGACCAGGGCTCGGACGAATGGGACGTTTTCGACTCCGAGGGGCGTTACCTGGGGATCGTGACGATGCCCGACCGTTTCAGTCCGTTCTCGCTCGTCGGCGACAGGCTGTACGGCGTGTGGCGCGACGAGTTCGAAGTGCAGTACGTGAGGGTGTTCCGAATCACCGGCGTCCCGGAGTCGACCTGATTCCCGCGCCCGGATCCTGATCGACGGTGGCGGGGCGTCCTGCGGGGCGCCCCGTTCGTCATCCCCTTCCCTCCCGTCCGGCCTCGCTGGCGGCGCCGATCACCGCGGCGGCGTAGTCGATCCCGGCCGGCGTCCTCGACCCGTGCCAGCTCAGCAACTCTCCGTCCACTATGCGGAACAGCTCGGGCGCGAGACCCGTGTGGCGGCTGATCTCGTCGATGTGCTCTTCCCGAAACGGGAACGGTTCCGTCGACAGGAATACGGCATGCGGGGCAGCGTGGGCCATCTCGTCCGGCGTCACGACGGGGTACCGCTTCGGTCGGTCCGCGAACACGTTCTCGCCCCCCGCGATCGACAGCAGGTCGCTGATGAAGGTGTCGGCGCTCACGCTCATCAGGGGCTCCCGCCAGATCATGTACGCAAAGCGCACCGGCTCGCGCTCCCGCGCCGCCTGCCGGACACGTCGAGCCCGTTCTTCGATGTCCCGGGCGATCGTTTCCGCCTCGCCGGACCTTTCGATCGCGGCGCCGATCGAACGCACCATCGCGGCCGTCTCGACGACCGTCCGGGGGAAGCTCACGTGGCAGGTCAGTCCGGCCTCCCGCAGCCGGTCCGCATCCTCGATCCGGTTCTCCTCCTCGTTCAGGAGGACCAGGTCCGGTCTCAGCTCGAGAATCCGTTCGACCCTGGGCGTCTTGGTCCCACCCACCGTCTCGATCGCGCGGACGCCGTCGGCGGGGTGGACGCAGAACTTCGTGACGCCGGCGAGGTCCTCGCCGCGTCCGAGGTCGAACACGAGCTCCGTGAGGCTTGGACAGAGAGAGACTATGCGCACGTGTTCACGGTACGCGCCGGATGTGACGAGGGCCAGCACCCGGGAAGGCGCTGGCCCTCGTGCCCGGAAGGCTGGCCGTCAGTGGCTGCCCACGGCGAGACCTACTCCCGGCTCCGGGAGCGGAGTCGCCGCGGTGTGCGGCGGGAGCACCGGATACTCCACGACCGGCTGTACACCGGTCAACGTCGACAGGAAGGCGGCCATCTGCTCCAGCTCGTCCGCGCCCAGCTCCTTGCCGAGCTGAGCGTGCCCCATGACGTCCACCGCCTCCTCCAGGCTCCATACCTTGCCGGTGTGGAAATAGGGCGCCGTGAGCTCCACGTTGCGAAGCACCGGCACCTTGAAGGCGAACTCGTCGTTCGGATCACCCGTCACGTTGAACCGGCCTCTGTCGTCGGGAGGCAACAGCTCGGCGCCGGGGTTCCGCGCTGAGCCGAAACGCTGATAGGTGGTGCCGCCCAGGATGATCCCCCCGTGGCACGCCGTGCAGCCCGAGTCCATGAACAGGGTCAGCCCGGCCTTCTGGTTCTCGGTGAGGGCCGCCTCATCGCCGCTCAGGTACTTGTCGAACGGGGCGTTCGGCGTGACCAGGGTCGCCTCGAAGGCCTCTATCGCCCGAGCCATGTTCTCGAACGTCACCGGATCGGAATCCTCCGGAAACGCCTGGGCGAACCGCTCCACGTATTCCGGGATGGACAGCAGGGTCTCGACCGTCCGGTCGGGCGTGCTGTTCATTTCCACCGCGGCCTGTACCGGTCCCATCGCCTGCTCCATGAGGTCGGCCGCTCGTCCGTCCCAGAACTGGGCCAGGTTGTAGACCGAGTTGAGCACGGTGGGCGCGTTTCGCGGCCCCTTCTGCCACCCGTGCCCGATGGAGGTCTCCATCATGTCCACGCCGCCGAGGCCCAGATTGTGGCACGTGTTGCAGCTGATCAGCCAGCTGGCCGACAGGCGCGGCTCGAAGTACAGCATCTTCCCGAGCTCGACCTTGGCGGTCGTGATCGGGTTTCCCTCCAGCTCGGGAGGCGTCTCGGGCATCGGCTCGAACATGGCCATCGCCCGTTCCATCAGCGGGCTCGTCGACTCGGCGGCCGCGGTGGCCGCGGCCTCTCCCGCGGAAGTGTCGTCGCTTACGTCCGCGGTGGGCGCGCAGGCCCCCAGGAGCGCGAGCGCCGGAAGCAGTCCGCTCAGCTGTCGCGCGGTCACGATATCCCCCTGTCTGTCGTCCGTTTCTTGCTTGGCGATCCCATTCCGGCGCTACATCTTCCGTGCCACGCGGTACGACCGATGCCTCGCGCCGGCACGGGAGAGAAGGCACCTTTGCGGAGCACGACTTGGCGCGCACTCGGGCCTTCAGGCTGACGGACGGGTAAAGGCGGGCAGGCCGGGAAACGGGCGTTTCAGGTCGGATCGCGTCACATCGTCCCGCCCCCGCATCACGCCAGCGGCGAGGACGGAAGGGAACCGAGGGTCGGGAGGGGCTAACGTCATGCTGATGTACTCCACATGCATCTTCTGCAACCGGTCCCTCGACGCCAACGAGGCGATCGAGATCTTCCCCATCGGACGCCGCATCGCGTTCGATGCCGCGAAGGGACGCCTGTGGGTCATCTGCCGGCGGTGCGAGCGCTGGAATCTCTCCCCACTCGAGATTCGGTGGGAGGTGATCGAGGAGTGCGAGCGCCTGTTTCGCGATACGCGGCTCAGGGTCTCCACGGACAACATCGGGATGGCGAAGCTGAGCGAGGGGCTCGAGCTGGTCCGGCTCGGCCGGCCGTTGCGCGGCGAGTTCGCGGCCTGGCGGTACGGTGACCAGTTTGGCCGGCGGCGCCGCCGCTCGGTCCTGTACAGCACGGCCGGAGCCGGCGCGCTCGGCCTGGTCGTGGTCGGCGGCGCGGCGGCCGGAGTCTCGCTCGGTGGCGGCTATTGGGGCTACGTACAGCTCATCAAGTGGATCTCGAACGAGCGCGTCGCGTCGCGTCTCAGGCACCCCGAGCACGACGAGAAGATCAAGGTTCAGCTCAAGCACCTCGAGAAATCTCGCTTCGTGCCGACCGGCGAGCCCGGAGAGTGGGAGCTGCACGTGAGGTACGCGAAGGGGTGGAGCAGTGGCTTCACCAGTGGCGACGGCGAGATGCTGGTGCTTCCGGGCGACGAGGCCATGGACATGCTGGGCAAGCTGATGGCGCGCGCCAACCGATCCGGCGGGTCCCGGAAGACGATCGACCAGGCCGTGAAACGGATCGAGGACATAGGGGACCCCGAGATCTTCCTGCACGAGGCGGTGAGGGAATCCGAAAGGCTGCGGCGGAAGAAGGCGGGAGACAACGCGAAGAAGCTGGCCAAGGCGACGGAGGGCTCCCTCGCCAAGCTCCCCGGGGACATCCGGCTCGCGATCGAGATGGCCACACACGAGGAGGCCGAGCGTCGGGCCATGGAGGGCGAGCTGGATACCCTGGAGGCGGCCTGGCAGCAGGCAGAGGAGATCGCGGAGATCGCGGACAGCCTGCTCGTACCAAAGGAGGTGGACGAATTCGTCACGAGCGAGAGGGAACGAGCCCCCTCCGAACCGAAGATCATCGTTCCCGCGGGCGCGGGTGTCTCGGCCCCCGGGGAAGATGCAGCGCAGTCGCGCGGAGGGGCGGCCGCAGCAGTTTCCGACCAGGCTGACCGGCCGGAAGAACCCGGGGAGGATCCCTCGTGAGCGAGATCGTGATCCGCCGCATCGAGCCCGCGGATGACAGGGTGGTCCGCCAGATCATCATCGAGGTGATGGGCGAGCTCGGGGCGACGGGCGAGGGCTTCTCCGACCAGGACGCGGAGCTGTCGTCCATGTCGGCGGCCTACGACGGGGCGGACGCGGCGTACCTCGTGGCTGAGCTGGACGGAGAGATCGTCGGTGGAGCGGGCATCGGTCCTCTGGCGGGGGCGGAGGCCGGCGTTTGCGAGCTCCGGAAGATGTATCTGCTGCCGGCCGCTCGGGGCCTGGGCCTGGGCCGCCGGATGCTGGAGATGTGCCTGCAATCCGCGCGCGATCTGGGCTACCGGAAGTGCTATCTGGAGACACTGGCGCAGATGGACAGTGCGCAAGAGCTTTACGAGCGATTCGGCTTCCTCCCCCTGGAGGCACCCATGGGCGACACCGGACACTTCGGCTGCAACCGGTGGTACGCGATGAGCCTGTGAGATCCTCGCGCAGGGCACGCGACCCCGGGACGCTGTCGGCGCTTCTCGAGCTGGGCTTCAGGCCCTCCCACGCAGGGCCGGAGCGCATCGAAGACTTCCGTCTGCCGTCGGGGGACCACAAGCTCGTGCTGGATCGCCGGGCCATGGCCACCCGCGTATCGGTCGCGGCCATCCACCCCTCCGTCCTCCTGCTCGATGAGGCGACCGGCCGGGCCTACGAGGAGATGGACCGCCTGATCGAGCTTCTGAATCGATTCGATTCGCGCTCCGCCGTCGCGGTGCTCAACAGCGAGGGCCGCCTCGCGGGTCCGCCGCCCGAGCTCACCCTGTTGCTCGAGCGGTCGACGGCGATAGGCGAGCTCAGCCGAGGCGCGTTCGACGTCACGGTCCAGCCGCTGGTCGACCTCCTCCACGCGTCGGAGGCGGTCGCGGAAGGAGGCGTTCCCGACGCCGCCGAGTGGGCCGCGGCGCTCGAGCGGGCAGGCAGTGATGGATTGCACATCTCTCCGGATGCGGTGGACTTCGCACGTGACGGAATGGGAATCACGCTCGATGGGATTGCGAAGGGCCTGATCGTCGACGCGATGGCCGGGGTCCTCGAAACGCATGGCGTCGACCGGTTCCTGATCGATGCGGGTGGCGATATGCGCGCCTCGGGCCGCCGGGAGGATGGCCTGGGGTGGATGGTCGCCGTACGCGACCCGCGGCACGGTGGCATTCTGCCGGGTGTCCTGCACGTGTCGGCTGGAGCCGTGGCGACGTCCGGGGGATACGAGGCACGCTTCGACCCGGAAGGCTCGTGGCACCATATCGTCGGTCCGCGCACGGGCCGCTCGCCGGACGAGGTGTTGAGCGCGACGGTCGTCGGCCCCAACGTGCTCGCCTCCGACGGACTCGCCACGGCCTCACTCCTGATGTCTCTCGAGGAGGGAGTCGGATTCATCGATTCCCTCCCTGGATTCGAATGTCTGCTGATCGACGCCCGGGGCCGCATGTCGACCTCGGCCGGCTGGTGCGAACTGTCCGTCACTTCCCAAGAGGAAGGTGTGAGATGAGATCGGAGTACTCGGGCGTCCGGCTTACCGCCCTCGTGGCCCTGCGTTTCGCCATCGGGTGGCACTTCTTCTACGAGGGTGTCTCCAAGCTGGTCAATCCTTACTGGACCGCGGCGGGGTACCTGGACGCGTCACAGGGATTCATGTCGGGCTTCTTCGTGGACCTGGCGTCGAATCCATCGACTCTGGCGCTGGTCGACTTCCTCAACGTGTGGGGCCTCATCCTGATCGGCCTCGGGTTGATGCTGGGCGGTCTGACGCGGACCGCGAGCTTCTTCGGCGTCATCATGCTCGCCATGTTCTACCTGGCCACACCGCCGTGGCCCGGTCTCGTGTACGCGATCCCATCCGAGGGCGCCTACATGATCATAAACAAGACGTTCATCGAGCTGTGCGCCCTGTTCGTGACCCTGCTGTTCCCCACGGGGCACATCATCGGGTTGGACCGGCTGGTGCGGCTCGTCCGCTCCGGCGGCCCGGTCCAGGAATCTTACGCCTGACGCCCCTGCGGATCCCACGGAGGTCGAACCATGAGTGACGAGATTCGAAACGGTGACGAAGAGAAGTTCGAGGACACGAATGGCGCCGGGGAACAGGGGTCGGGCGCCGGGCCGATGGATGGGCCTGTCGACGAGCCTGTGGAAGAGCCGACGGCCGAACCGGACGAACAGGTGGCGCCGGCCGAGCCGCGTGACGTGGAGCCCCCGGCGGACAAGCCTCCTCCGTCTGCCGCTGAAGGGGTGAACGAGGGTTCCGGCGGGATGGGACGCCGCGATGTGCTCAAGGCGCTGGCCACGGTACCGGTTCTGGGTGCCCTCGGGTACTCGGCGCTCCGTCGAAGAGGGCTGGACGCCAGGGAGCGCAGCCGGCTCCTGGCGGAGCTGGGCATCGAGGACGAGGGCGCGGCCGTGTTCTCCGAGCTCGAAACGCGCACGCACCAGGATACGATCCGGATAGGGATCGTCGGGTACGGGGGCGAGGGTGAGTCCCTGATCCGCAGCCTGGGCTTCGCGCACCCGGACTGGATCCAGGCTCGCCGTGAAGCCAAGATCGAGAACCCGCGTGACACCTGGCTGGAGGAATGGCTGGAGCAGGAGAATCTCAACGTCGAGCTGACGGCCGTGTGCGATCTGTTCGACGTGCGAGCCGACCGGGCGATCGCCGCGTCGACGCAGCCGATACGTCCTGGCGGAGACACCCGCCAGCTCAGGCCGGCCAAGCGATACCGCCACTTCGAGGAGCTGGTCGCGGCTCCGGACGTGGACGCGGTGGTCATCGCGACTCCGGACCACTGGCACTCCCGCATAACCGTCGCTGCCGCCCAGATGGGCAAGCACGTGTACTGCGAGAAGTGCATGACGCGCACGGAGGAAGAGGTGTGGCCGATGGAAGAGGCCGTGAAGAGCTCGGGCATCGTCTTCCAGCTCGGGCACCAGAACCGACAGATGGAGAGCCACGAGAAGGCGCGCGATGTGATCGCGAAGGGTGTGCTGGGACCGATCACGCTCGTGGAGACGACGACCAACCGCAACGACCCGTGGGGTGCCTGGGTGTGGGACATCCACGAGGAGGGCAACCCGCGCACCATCGACTGGGAGCTGTTCCAGGAGGCCGCTGCCAGCAAGGTGCCGTTCAGCCTAGAGCGCTTCTTCCGCTGGCGGTGCTGGTACGACTACGGGACCGGCCTTTCCGGCGACCTTCTGTCGCACGAGTACGATGCGATCAACCAGGTCCTCGACCTGGGGATTCCCCACTCTGCCACGGCGTCCGGAGGCATCTATTTCTTCAAGGACGGGCGCGACGTGCCCGACGTGTGGCAGGCCGTGTTCGAGTATCCGGATCGCGACATGACGCTCGTGTACAGCGCCACGCTGGCCAACGGCCGCGACCGCGGAATCGTCATGATGGGACACGACGCTTCCATGGAAATCGGGACGCGCCTCAAGGTCACCGCGGACGGCTCGTCCACACGCTACGAGGAAATGCTCGAGGAAGGCGTGGTGAAAACGGATCGCCCGATGCTCACATACCAGAGCGGCTTCAAGGGGGTGGACGCGGTCACGACGCCCACACAGGAGTACTTCGCGAGCCGGGGGCTGCTGTTCACGTACCGCGGAGGGCGACGCGTGAGCACGTACTACCTGCACCTCAGGGAGTGGCTGAACGCGATCCGGTACGGAGGTGAGACCAGCTGCAACATCGACCGCGGGATCGAGGAAGCCATCACCTGCCACATGGCCACCAGGTCGTATCTGGAGGGCCGGCGGGTGTACTGGGATCCGGTCCAGCGCCTCATCGTCTGAGGTCGGCATGAGTCAGTCAACCTCATTCCAGTGGGCCGGCTCGGCC
>JBDHFS010000140.1:0-8263 GCA_039590285.1 Gemmatimonadota bacterium | reverse complement strand
GGTTTCGCGCATGCTGGTGCGAGGCACGATACCATCCAGCATACCGTGATCCTTGAGGAACTCCGATCGTTGGAAGCCGTCAGGAAGGTCCTGTCGGATCGTCTCCTTGATCACTCTCGGTCCGGCAAATCCGATGAGCGCACCCGGCTCGGCCAGATTGACATCGCCCAGCATCGCATAACTGGCTGTGACTCCACCGGTCGTGGGGTGTGTGAGGATGCTTATGTAAGGCAGCCCTTCGCCAGACAGGCGTTGCAGGGCGGCCGACGTCTTGGCCAGCTGCATGAGGGAGAAGATGCCTTCCTGCATTCGCGCGCCTCCGGATGCGGAAACGATCAGAGCGGGATTGCGCCTCTCCACCGACCGCTCCAGCATCCGCGCGATCTTCTCCCCGACCACGGACCCCATCGAGCCCCCGATGAAACCGAAGTCCATGACGGCGCCGCACACCCCACGACCCTCGATGCGGCCCGCCCCCGTGAGAACCGCGTCGTACGTCCCCACCTTCGCTTCCGCCTGGGCGATGCGATCCGGGTACGGCTTCGAATCCACGAAGGCCAGTGGATCGGAAGAGCGAAGCTCCGAATCGAACTCCTCCTCCAGGCCGGAATCGAACAGGAGGCCGGCGTACTCGGGAGCGGAGATCCTGAAGTGGTGGCCACACTCGGGACACACACGCAGGTTCTCGGCCAGTCTTCGCACATACAGAATCTCGCCGCAGCCGTCACATTTCTCCCACACGTCGGCCGCCACTTCGCGCTTCTGCGCGACCAGCTTCTGTTTCTCTTTGCGGAACCAGGCCATGCGTCCTCACTCGGCATAGAAGATGGCGAGCCGGAATATAACGGACCGCCAGTCGACGGCGAACCCCCGGCCCCGAGCCCGGGGGGTGGGGTTCAGGATTCGCCGGCGACGCGGCAGACCAGCCCGAGACCGACGAAAGTCGTCAGGAGGAACGATCCGCCGTAGCTCAGGAACGGCAGTGGAAGTCCCGTGACCGGCATGAGGCCCACCGTCATCCCTATGTTGATGGCGAGATGACCGAACCAGATGGCGAAGAAGCAGAACACGATCAGGCTGCCGAACCCCGGTGGAGAGTCTGCCGCGATTCTGAGGACACGCCGAAGGAACCATCCGAGGAGCCCCAGAAAGGTCAGAACACCGATGAGGCCGAGCTCCTCTCCGACCACCGAGAAGATGAAGTCGGTATGCTGCTCGGGAAGAAAGGCCAGTCGCTTCTGCGGACCCAGGCCGAATCCCTGGCCCGTCACGCCCCCCGAACCGATGGCAACCTTGGATTGTATGAGGTGCCAGCCGGCGCCGCGCGGGTCGATGTCGGGATTCAGGAAGACGACGAGTCGTCGTTGTTGATACGGCGCCAGCCGGTTCCAGAGAGGGGTCGCGAGAGCCCCGGCCGCCAGGTTGGCCAGCGCCACCGAGATGCCTTCGGCGATGAACGGGCGGCGGACATACAGAGTCAGAACGACGACCACGAACCAGACGCCCCAGACCGCGGCCGAGAAGCCGAGTATCAGGCTCACTCCGGGGCTCACCAGCATGAATATGGTGAACAGAGGGACACCCGCCCAGAAGAGCGCACTCACCAGGATCACAACGAAGATCAGCGCGCTCCCGAGGTCTGGCTGTGCCATGACGAGAAGGAACGGAGCCGAAACAGCGGCCACCGGCTTCCACAAGCCGAACAGGCGGGTCTCCGGCTCTTTGCGGCCGCCCAGCATCCGGGCGAGAAGCAGAACCGTGGCCAGCTTGGCGAACTCCGCTGGCTGGAAGGAGACAGTACCGAACCGCAGCCAGCTTCGGGTGTTCGGGCCTGTACCCACGAACAGCACGGCGAGCAGAAGCACGACCGAGAGCGCGTAGATCCACGGCGTCGCCCATTCGAGCCAGCGGAGTGGGACCCGGGTAACAACGGCGAACGCGGCCAGGGACACGAACAACCACACCAGCTGTCGTCTCCACGCGCCCGAGACGCCGGACGGAAGATCGACCTGTCCGGCGGACCAGATCATACCGATCCCCAGAACGGCCAGAACGAGCGCCATGGCGAGCAGAACCGGATCGCCTATACGCTGAAACGCGACAGGCTGGTCGGATCTCATTCGCCCGCCTCCCCGCTCGAAGCGGTCTCATCACCGTCCGGCACCGCTCGACCCACATCCTCGATTCCCCGGGCAGCCCCGTCGCCGCGAGCCTCATCGGACGGGAGCTGGGGAGCGGGGGCGGGCGGAACCTCCAGATCCGCCGGACGGTCCGGCGCAACACCCTCGGCCACGAGGTACCGTGACACGATTCGACTCGCCAGAGGCACGGCTCTCGACGTCTGATTGTCGGGATGGCCGTTCTCCACAATCGCCGCGATCACGATCCGTGGATCGTCAAACGGAGCGAAGCCCACGAACCACGAGTGCGGCTCCCCGTGCGGATTCTGCGCCGTACCGGTCTTGCCGGCCATGGTCCAGCCGCGCGGTCGATGCCAGTACGCCGTGCCTCCAGGCTCGTTGACCACTCTGACCAGGGCATCGCGCAGTTCACGACGCCGGTCTTCCGGTAGATCGAAGATCCATCCCTCTCGCACCGCGTTAAGCACCTCGGCCTGGCGAAGATGCGGTACGATGGGCGCCTGACCCATGGCCAGTGCTGAGTAGAATTGCACCATCCGCAGAAGCGTCTGCGTCGTCTCGCCCTGCCCGATCGACAGGTTGAGCACGACGGCCTCCGTCCATCCTCTCCTGCCGAAGCGACGATCGTACCAGTCCCGGGAGGGCGGAAAGCCGCCCACGGATTCTCCCGGTAGGTCCAGCCCCGTCACCTCGTGGAATCCAAAACTGTCGACCCCGTTCATGAACTCGTCGAGACCCAGCCGAAGTCCGAGCTGGTAGAAGTAGACGTTGCAGCTTTCCTTGATGGCACTCGAAAGATCCAGCGGCCCGTGTCCCTCGGGTCTCCAGCAGCGGAAGGGGCGTCGGCCGAACTGCAGCGCCCCCCGGCACGAGGTCGGCATGTAGGTGTCGATCCCCACAACGCCTTGCCGCAAAGCGAGTGACGCGAGAATCGGCTTCCAGGTAGAGCCCGGCGGGTAGAGGGCCGCCGCCGCGCGGTTCAGCATCGGCTGGGCGGGATCGTCTCTGAGCTGTGCCCAGTCATCCGGAGAGATACCGCCGACGAACAGATTCGGGTCAAACGTCGGATGGCTGTACAGGACAATCACTTCGCCGGTGCGCGGATCGAGAGCTACGACACCTCCCCGATCACCTTCCGGAAATATCGAATCCGTGAACTGCTGCAAGCGCAGGTCCAGGGTGAGGGAGAGCTCGGATCCCTGCTGGGCCGGCTGCGCCAGTTGCGACGGGAACTCCCTCACTATGGATCCGCGGGCGTTGACTTCGACGTATCGCGTGCCCGAAACACCCGCCAGGTCCAGCTCGTAGCTTCGCTCGATTCCCTGTTTGCCGACAATCCTTCCCGCCTCGTACTCGACGAATTGATCGCTGTCGAGCTCCGCCTCGCTGATTTCGCCCACGTACCCGATCACGTGGGCCACGGCGGGGCCGCCCGGGTATCGCCTTCTGGGGTGAGTATCGATCACCACAAGGCGGAATTCCGGCCGTCGTTCTTCGACCGCCGCTACCTGAGCGAAAGTGAGGTCGTCACTGACCCGAAGTGGAAGCTGAGGCTGCCGTACCCGCCGCTCAAGAATGGACTCGATCGCTTCCGGATCGAGATCCAGGTACGGGGCCAGACGCTCGAGCGTAGCGCGGGCGGAATCGGCCGTGGCGGGAAGGAGGGAGAGCGAATAGCCAGGAATGCTCTCGGCGAGAAGCGCCCCGTGTCGATCGTGGATCGCACCTCGTGCGGCCGGGATTGGGATGGGCCGCAGTCGATTGTTCCTGGACTGGAGACGGTACTCGCCACCGCCGAGTACCTGCAGTCGGAAGAAGGCGGCGCCCAACAGGACCATCACCGAGAGCAATCCGATCCCGGCGGCGCGAGCGCGCCGCGACCGGCTCAGGCGGGCCGCTTCCCTTCCGGTCATCCGCCCCCCCTAGAACCGTCTCGCCGAGGCAACGACGAAATCCACCGCGCCACAGACCAGTGCCGTGCCCGCGGCACTGATCGGCGCCAGCACAAGGCCGGCCAGGAGCCCTGGCCCACCCGGCATCGCCACCAGCAGACCCAATTCGGCCAGCCACGTTCCGGCGAACAGATAGATCGGAGTGAAGTACCTCGCATCCGCGAACAGAAGATCTCTGGACCGGGCAGCGAGATATCCGACGACGGTGAGAACGAGCGAGATGGTCCCCATTCCCTCGAGACCCATCGCCGCCTCGAACACACCGAGAACGAAGCCCAGGAGCGCGGCCTGGCCCGCCGTGAGTCTCAGCGCGGCCAGCAGGAGACCTCCCACGAGCAGATTCGGCGTCACCGGCCATCGAACGAAGAAGCGATGAAACGTGAAGTGAACGAGGAGCAGGACCACGACCAGGGCCACGTCCAGGGCCGGCCCGCGTCTAGCGCCCATCACCCGGGTCCTCGGCCTGTCGCTGTGCCTCCGACGTCTGCCCCGACGCCGGGAGATCCGGCTCCGAGGGAATAGCCGCAGGCCGAGACCATACGGTCGCAGCGCGAATCGCTCCCGGCCGCACCGCCGGCTCGACCAGATAGCTGTGCGACCAGCCTGAGCGCGAATCCGCTTCGGCTAGAACGCGTCCCACCCTGATCCCGGGCGGAAATACACCGCCTAGACCGGCCGTCTCGAGTATCGTACCCGGGGGAATCCGCGCTTCGTACGGTACACCCTCTACGAGCATCAGCACCGTGCCCTCTTCTTCCTCGGCGGCCTTCACGATGCCCGTGGCATTCCCGATCGTCGATCGCACGCTTACCCTGAAATCGGGGTGTGTCCAGAAGTCTCCCAGACCGGTTCGGCCGCCCGTCGAGCGCAGGACTCCCACCAGGCCCGCTGGAACACTGACTCCCGCCGGAGCCTCCAGACTGCTGAGAGACGAGGCTCTGAGGAGGAAAGAATGGGAGTCGCCGACGGCCGGTCTGCCGGGAACCAGCTCCGCGATGATGAACAGGCCCGACTGCCTGTCGGGAACCCCCATGAGAGCTCTCAGGTCCCGGTTCTCGCGCTCCAGGTCCGCGGCGCCCTGAAGCTCCCGATACAGGTAATCCCGTTCGCTGTTCAGCTGGTCCGCCCTGCGCGCCAGTCCCGCCCTTTCCTCGTACACCGCATCCGCGGCTAGAAATGGGGCCAGCACCGAGGCCCTCAGGACTCGCGTGAGACCGAGCGTCTGTGATGGATCCAGGCTCGCCAGAGCCCAGGAAATGATCAGAAGCACCGCGACGATGACGTGGTCACGTCGCTGATTCTCTGGCCGGCCAACGTTGATGTGGCGCAATTCTCCTCAGGTGGTCAGCACGCTCCGGTAGCGCGGGATGTCATCCAGAACGCGGCCGCAACCCCTGACCACGCACGTGAGAGGCTCCTCGTCGACGTGGATCGGGAGACCTGTTTCCTCGCGCAAGAGCTTGTCCAGACCCCTGATCAACGATCCGCCACCGGTCATGACGATGCCCCTGTCCACGATATCAGCAGCCAGCTCGGGAGGAGTGATCTCGAGGGCACGTCGAACGGCGCCGACGATCTGCTGGATCGGCTCCAGTATGCATTCACGCACCTCGGCCGAATTGACTCGCACCGTCTTCGGAATCCCCGAGACAAGGTCCCTTCCCTTCACGCTCATGTCCCGCTCTTCCTCGGTGGGGTACGCCGAGCCGATCTGAATCTTGATCGCCTCCGCCGTGGGTTCACCGATGAGCAGGTTGTAGTTCTTGCGAAGGAAAGTGACGATGGCCTCGTCCAGTTCGTCTCCACCGACCCGAATGGAGGTTTCCGCTACGAGTCCGGACAGCGCGATCACCGCAATCTCGGTCGTCCCACCCCCGACGTCGATCACCATGTTTCCGGTCGGCGTCTCCACCGGTAGCCCCACACCGATCGCCGCCGCCATGGGCTCGGAGACCATGTAGACCTCCTTGGCCCCGGCCGCGTGCGCGCTGGACCGTACCGCACGCCGCTCCAGTTCCGTGATACCGGACGGCACGCCCACCACGACACGGGGTCTGACCTTGAACACCCTGTCGGCCGAGACCGTCTTGAGGAAGTAGCGAAGCATGATCTCCGTGACATCCACGTCCGCGATCACGCCGTCCTTCAACGGCCGGACAGCTTCCACGCCGTGCGGAGTGCGACCGAGCATGCGCTTTGCCTCAAGGCCGATACCCATTATGCGGCCCGAGCTCTTCTCCACCGCTACCACGGAGGGCTCGTTCAGGACGATGCCCTCGCCCGCCACGTACACGAGCGTGTTCGCGGTGCCCAGGTCGACACCGACGTCATTGATCGGAAGGAAGCTACCCTTGAGAAGCCGTTTCCACATCGCGTCTTCCGTGTATGGACATCCTGGAGAATCAGGTCTGTACTTCCGCCCCACGATGGGTGCTCTTGCAAGCCCTGCGCCACCGTCGCGGGAATCTAGACTCCGGGTTTCAGGGACGAAAGGCGGGGCCCGTCCGGACCCCGCCCACGGTCTACAGGACTTCGGAGAGTGGCACGCAGTCGATATCGAACGCCTCGCCGACCGCACCATAAGTCAGCTCGCCATCGACGGCGTTGATCCCCAGCGCCAGATCGGGATCGTCCGTGCAGGCCCGGACCCAACCCTTGTCCGCCAGGGCCACCGTGTACGGAAACGTCGCGTTGGTCAACGCGAGAGTGGAAGTCCGAGGAACGGCGCCCGGCATGTTGGCTACGCAGTAGTGGATCACGCCCTCGACCACGTAGACCGGATCGGCATGCGTCGTGGGCCGCACGGTCTCTATGCACCCGCCCTGGTCGACCGCGACGTCGACGATGACCGACCCGTCCTTCATGAGCTTGAGATCCTCGCGAGTGACGAGGCTCGGCGCTTTCGCTCCCGGCAGCAGCACCGCACCGACAAGCAGATCCGCGCGCCCGATCTGCTCCAGGATGTTGCGCCTGTTGGAGAACAGCGTGTCGACGTTCGCCGGCATTACGTCCGCCAGATACCGGAGCCTGTCAAGATCGAGGTCCAGGATCGTCACGTGCGCCCCGAAGCCCGCGGCTATCCACGCGGCGTTCGTACCGACGACTCCTCCACCTAGAATCACGACCTCCGCGGGGAGCACACCGGGGACCCCACCCAGCAGAACGCCGCACCCTCCGGCATTCTTCTCCAGGTACTTGGCCCCCTCCTGCACGGCCATCCGGCCGGCCACCTCGGACATCGGCGTGAGCAGCGGAAGCTCGCCGGTCGGCAGCTGGACCGTCTCGTACGCGATCGCCACGCACCTCTTCTCCAGGATCGTGCGCGTGAGGGTCTCATCGGCCGCGAAGTGGAAGTAGGTGAAGAGAACCTGACCCTCGCGGATCCGAGGGTATTCCGGCGCGATGGGCTCCTTCACTTTCACGATCATGTCTGCACGCCGCCACAGCTCGTCTACGTCATCCACTATCTCCGCGCCAACCGTCTCGTATGCGATATCGTCGAATCCGCTGCCCAGTCCCCCGCCACGCTCAACGAGTACCTCGTGTCCACGGGCTACGAGAGCCTCGGCTCCGCCGGGAACGACGGCGATGCGGTTCTCGTTCGGTTTGATCTCCTTCGGAACCCCCACGATCATGGTGTAGCTCCTTTTTTGTTCTTTCAGGAGGGCGGCCCGTCAACTGACTCCGGCCACCAGAACGGCGCCACCGATCGGCGCCGGGGAATGCGTCCAGCGTCCGCAAAGGGGATTATGCGGGGCCCAGTTCGAGGACCGCTACCCCCTCCGGATCATACAAAGCCGCCGCCTCGGCGGCCTCCTCCCTGCCAATGCCGTCGATCAGCTCCGACAGGGCGTCCAGCGACCTGTAAGGTTCATCGAACAGGGCCGTCGCCGCCAGCCGCTGCATGCGGGCCCCCGGAGACTCGAGCGAGATGAGCAGCTGCCCTTTGATCTGCTCCCGGACCTCCGCCAGTTCGGTCGAGTCGAGTCCTTCCCGGGCCAGTTGGCGGAACTCCTCGAGCAGCGCCTCCGTCGCCTCCTCCGCGCTCTCGGGCCGAGTGCCCAGGTAGGCCCCGACGTGGCCCCCGCGCGCGTAGAACGATTGGAAGCTGAATACGCTGTAGGCCAGCCCGCGCTGCTCCCGGATCCTTTGAAAGAGGCGAGAGCTCAT
>JBDHFS010000139.1:0-8299 GCA_039590285.1 Gemmatimonadota bacterium | reverse complement strand
CGCCGCCTGTACCTCCGTGATCGCCGCCGTCAGCGTCGTCTTCCCGTGGTCCACGTGTCCGATCGTCCCCACGTTCACGTGCGGCTTCGTCCGCTCGAACTTCTGCTTCGCCATACCGTCCGGTCTCCTGTCTATGCTCGGCGCGCTGCCGTGCCGTTGTTATCTGCCGTGAAGCTCCGGCGAGTCTTCGTCTGCCTAAGGGTCAACGAATGGTGGGGGGAGGATTCGAACCTCCGTAGGCATGCGCCGGCAGATTTACAGTCTGCTCCGTTTGGCCGCTTCGGTACCCCACCCCAATCGTACGGCCCTCGCCGGGAATCCCGGTTCAGGCCGCTGGGCTTGACTTCGTGTCTCCGGCATGGCCAGTTGGGCGACCCCGGCGAACTCATCACTGAGCTGACGGTGGGACTCGAACCCACAACCTCCGGATTACAAATCCGGTGCTCTTCCGGTTGAGCTACGTCAGCAGAATTAGACCGCCAACATATGGGGTGGAACGAAGTCCGTCAACTCCACGCTAGGCGAGGCGCATAGCGGGTTCGCGGCCGTTCGTCATTCCGTCCGCGAGACGAGCTTCCATCGAGTCCCGGAGGGGCCATCCTCGAGCGCCACCCCCCTGGCTTCCAGCTCCTCCCGGATGCCGTCGGCCCGGGCAAAATCGCCGCCGGCCCGGGCCGCCGCTCGTGCCGCGATTCGCTCTTCGATCCAGGCCTCCATTCCCTCCGCCCCCACTGCCTCCTCACGAACGCGCAGTGTCAGCACGCCGAACACGGCGTCGAAGGCGTTCAATGCCTGCCGGACGGCCGCCATCTCCCGGGTCGGAGGCTCCTCCCGGGCGGCATCCAGGGCCGAGTTCACTTCGCGCACCAACGTGAAGGTGGCTCCGAGGGCGTCGCTCACGTTGAGATCGTCGTCGAGCGCCGCGGTGAACGCCTCGCGCCACCGCCCGGCCAGCGCCGAGAGCCCCGTGTCCGCGGCTTCCTCTCCGGCTCCGGCCACCTCAGTCCCCGCCTCGCCCAGCCGGCCCCGGAGATCGAACAGGCGGGCCACGGCCCGGTCGGCATCTCCGAGGCCCTCCAACGTGAAGTTGAGCTGGCTCCGATAGTGCGCGCTGAGAAGTAGATACCTGATCGCCGAGGGACGGTGACCCCCCTCAAGGAGCGAGCCCATCGTATAGTAGTTGCCGAGCGACTTCGACATCTTCTGCCCCTCCGAGAGGAGGTGCTCGGCGTGCAGCCACCAGCGGGCGAACGGCTTGCCGGTGGCGGCTTCCGACTGCGCGATCTCGTTCACGTGATGCGGAAAGATGTTGTCCACGCCGCCCGTGTGGATGTCGAGCGTTTCTCCCAGGTACTGCATCGCCATGGCGGAGCACTCGAGGTGCCAGCCCGGCCGGCCGGGACCCCACGGTGACTCCCAGACCGCCACCTCGCCTTCCGCGCCGCGCTCGCCTCCCTTCCACAGAACGAAGTCGCGCGGATTCTCCTTGGAGTAGTTCTCATCGCCCTCCACGCGTCCGATCGTCTGCAGGGCTTCGGGATCGATGTTCGCCAGACGGCCGTAACCGGGGAACCGGTCGATCGCGAAGTAGACCGAGCCGTCACGCTCGTAGGTGTGGCCACTCTTCTCGAGGCGTTGGACCAGCTCGATCATCGCGTCCACGTGTTCCGTCGCCCGCGGATTCACCTCCACGGGCTCCAGGCCCAGTGTGTCCCAGTCCTCGAAGAACGTGCGGGTGACGGGAGCCGTGATCTCCTCGAGGCCGACACCCTTCTCTACCGCCGCCTGGATCGTCCGATCGTCCACGTCCGTCAGGTTCATGACCTGCGTGACCCGGAAGCCCTTCCACTTCAAGTACCGGCGAAGGAGGTCCTCCCACGTGAACGCCCGGAAGTTGCCGATGTGCGCGCGGTCGTATACGGTCGGGCCGCAGGTGTACATGCGGACGTGGCCCGGCTCAGAGGGCTCGAATTCCTCGGTGCGGCGCGTCAGAGTGTTGTGAAGGCGAAGAGGCATGGTCCCTCACTCTGGATCGATGCGCCGGTTCCCGTCCGGAGCCTCCAGAATCCTCTGCGTCTCCGGCTCGGCAGCGTCGGGCGGGTCCTGCTCCGGCTGGCTCCCTGTCGAGTCGGCGGCCGTCCCTCCTTCCTCCGCCGGAAGCGGGAAGTGCTCCTTCCGCCAGGCCTCGTACTGGGCTATCCGGTCGGGGTTCGCGTGTGCCCACTGCTCTGCGCAGGCGCCCACCTGCCGGTCGTTCCGGGCGGCGAGCATTGGGCGGAGCAGGCCCGCCTCCCTGGCAAACGCCAGTTCGTCGAGCGGAGCGAAGGCCGGACCTCCGAACAGGGTCCGCGACAGAATCCAGCCGTCGGCGAAGGACCCGACCACCCGTTCCTCCAGGGCGAGCACCGAGTCGCAGGACACATCCGGATCTTCGCCTCGCACCACGCGCATGCGCATGACCGCGTAGTTGTAGAAGGCGCGATCGGCCTCGCGAAGGTTGGCCGGAAGCTGCACCAGATTCGCGCTCGAGTCGGTTTCCACGGCGACCACGTTCCAGGGATAGCTCGACTCCGGACTGGCCTCGGTGACGACGTTGGGACGCTCGAGCGGCGTTCTGTACAGCACGAGCGGGTCCTCCTCGAGGTCTGCGTACAGGGCCCGGGTCGTGTCCAACATGGCCCTCAGCGTCGCTGTCTCGAACACGAGAGAGTCGCCGCTCGGCGACTTGAGGACGTACTGGGCCGTGCCTGGCGTCGGGAAGGCCGTCAGGCACGCCGCGGCCGCGAGCGCTACCGCGAAGCGCCGGAGCGTTCCGGTTGGAAAGGACTCAGATCCCACCGGCGGACGCCATCTCCGGCTGTCGCAGGCGACTCTCGCGCTCCAGGTCATACAGGCCGGCGAACTTGAGGACGTCGTCGCCGATGTGACCCAGGAGTTCTTGCTCCCGCGCCAAAACGCGTTCCGAAACGTCGCGGGCCGTACCGTCACCCGTCCAGCCCTCCTCGACCTGGTCCCAGCCCAGCTCCCGCGCCACCCGATCGGCGACGTAAGCGCAGCAGAAGATGTCGTCCACGTAACCGTATGGGCCTACCTCTCCCTCGGGGATCACGTCGTGAGGGCTAACCAGATAGGCGATCGCCGCATCCACCCACAGCCTGTGCCTGGATGCGAGACGCGGGTTGCGCAGGAGGTGGAACATGAGCCGCGCGTAGGATGGAGCCAGGGCAACGACTTCCTTCCAGGTGCCCGCGTAGCCCGCAACCTGCTCCTTGAGAGCCTTCAGGTATTCGGCTGACATGCGCTCTCCGCCCTCCGGTTCAGGAACAGCCGCCGTCGGCGGCCAACCTACGGAAAGCGAGCCTGCCGCGCGACACCCGGCGGGCCCGTCATTCGACGGTGACGCTCTTGGCCAGGTTTCGGGGCTGGTCCACGTCACAATCCCGCAGCACGGCGATCCGGTAGGCCAGCAGCTGCAGGGGTATCACGGTGAGCAGCGGCTGCAACATGTCGATCGTGGCCGGAACGGGAATCACGTGATCGACCCGAGCGGAAAGGTCCTCGTTCCCCTCCGTGACGATGGCGATCACGCGACCGCCTCGCGCCTTCACCTCTTCGATGTTGCTGGCCACCTTGTGGTACACCGAGTCGCTCGGAGCGATGAACACGACCGGCATGTTCTGGTCGATCAGGGCGATCGGGCCGTGCTTCATCTCGGCCGCCGGGTATCCCTCCGCGTGGATATAGCTGATCTCCTTCAGCTTCAGGGCACCCTCGAGAGCGACGGGGAAGTTGAATCCCCTTCCCAGGTAGAGGAAATTTGAGCTCTCGTGGTACTCCTGCGCCACGCTCTCGACGATGGCCGATCGTTCCAGCGCCGCCCCGGCGAGCTCCGGAAGCTGCCGTAAGGCCGCCACGATCTCCCTTCCATCGAGGATCGAGAGGCCCCGCCTGCGCGCCAGATACAGCGTGAACAGGGCGAGAGCCGTCAACTGACCCGTGAACGCCTTCGTGGACGCCACACCGATCTCCGGCCCGGAGTGAATGTACACTCCGCCATCGGTCTCCCGGGCGATGGTGGAACCGACCACGTTCACGATCCCCATCACCGGGGCGCCACGCGCGCGCGCCTCCCGCATGGCCGCCAGGGTATCCGCCGTCTCGCCAGATTGGGAGATCGCGATGACCAGCGTGCCGTCTGTCACGACGGGCTGGCGATAGCGGTATTCGGAGGCGTATTCGACCTCGACCGGGACGCGCGCGAACTCCTCCAGCATGTACTCACCGACCAGAGCCGCGTGCCAGCTCGTTCCGCACGCCGTGATGACGATACGATCGACTTTTTCCAGGACGTCAGCGAGGGGGAGCAGACCTCCCAGCTTGGCCGTGCCCTCCTCCTCGAGCAGCCGGCCGCGCATCGCGTCCCGGATCGTATCGGGCTGCTCGAAGATCTCCTTGAGCATGAAGTGCGCGTAGCCGCCGCGCTCGATC
Organism: Gemmatimonadota bacterium; assembly: GCA_039590285.1. Taxonomy (GTDB): domain Bacteria; phylum Gemmatimonadota; class Gemmatimonadetes; order Palauibacterales; family Palauibacteraceae; genus Benthicola. Next base: position 3,811 of record JBDHFS010000139.1, on the reverse strand, counting down.
TTCCCCAGGTCCCAGTCGACCCGGCTGACTTCGCGCTTCACGTGACGCACCGCTCCGTTGTTCGCGAAGTCCACCACGTCGAACAACTCGTGTCCGTCGGCGGTCAGGACGGCAAGCTCCCCTTCATCCAGGTACACCACCTTCCGGGTGTGGCGGATGACGGCGGCAACATCGGAGGCGGCGAAGATCTCCCTTTCGCTGTCCTCGCCGACGCCTATCAGGAGAGGCGAACCCATGCGGGCGACGACGATCTTGTCCGGATCGTCCGCGTGCACGACCGCGATCCCGTACGCGCCCTCCACCCGCGACAGGGCGACGGCCACCGCGCGTTCGAGGTTGCCGTCGAAGGCCTCCTCGATGAGGTGGCACAGGACCTCGGTGTCGGTCTCGGATTGGAACCGGTGACCCAGCTGCAACAGCTTGGTCCGCAGGACATCGTGGTTCTCGATGATGCCGTTGTGAACGAGGGCGACCCGACCCGAACCGTCCGTGTGCGGGTGGGCGTTCAGGGTCGTGGGAGCGCCGTGCGTGGCCCAGCGCGTGTGGCCGATTCCGATGGAGCCCGGAAGGGAGCTTCCCTCGAGCCGTCTCTCCAGCTCTCCCAGCTTCCCCGCCGCCTTGCGGATTTCGAGCCGACCGTCGGTGATAGTGGCGATGCCCGCCGAATCGTATCCACGGTACTCCAGACGGCGCAGTCCCTCGAGGATGAGGGGCTGCGCGTCACGGGGCCCCAGATAGCCTACGATTCCGCACATTCGATCATTCCCCCCCTGGGCCCACAATCGCGTCAACCAGCCCGGCCAGCTCAGCGGCGCGCCCGGCGCTCGGGGCTTCCGCGATGACGCGGAGGATCGGCTCCGTCCCCGAGGGACGAACGTGCAACCACTCCCTGGAGTCCGGCCACGCGAGACGCAGACCGTCCTCCGTGTTCTCGGCCGCCGGCGGCGCCAGGCGCCGCAGACCCGAGTAGATCTCATCCGGATCGAGCCCCTTCCGCGGGGTCTTCCGCTTGACCATGTGGTAGCGCGGCCGACCAGCCAGAAGCTGCTCCAGCGAGCATCGCCGCGCGGCCAACAGGTTGAGAACGAGGGCGGCCGCCACGGCCGCGTCGCGCGTCAGGTTCAGGTCGGGCAGCATCACCCCGCCATTCCCCTCTCCTCCGATGACCGCACCGACCGCCAGCATCCTCTCGGCGACGCGCGCCTCGCCCACAGGGGTCTGGTAGAACTCCGCTCCAGCCCTCTCGGCCACCTCCTCGATGGACTGGCTGGAAGAGAGATTGGTCACCACGGGACCTTTCCGGATCCCGAGCACGTACTCGGCCGCGAGCGCCAGGGTCCAGTCCTCCCCGACCGGTCGTCCGGACCCGTCCACCAGAGCCAGACGGTCTCCGTCCGGGTCCACGGCCATTCCGATCTCCGCCCCGCTCGAGAGAACCAGGCGGCTGAGCTCACCCAGGTTGGCGGGCACGGGCTCGGGGTCGCGTGGGAAGATCCCGTCGGTGGCGAGCCCCATCCCCTCCACGCGGCACCCGAGGCTCCGCAGGAGCTCCGGCACGACGGCTCCGCCCGCGCCGTGGACGCAATCCAGGGCCACCAGAGGAGCCCGCTCGCGGATCACGGACACGTCGAGCAACGGCAGCGCCAGGATCTTCTCGATGTGGTGCTCCGCCACACCGTCCAGCGTTCCGCCATCCCCCGCGTCGTACGCCGGGTCCGACTCCGTAATCCGATCGAACCGATCCTGGACGGCCATCCCGGCGGCGGGCGACAGGAATCTCCCGTCTCCTGACGCCAGTTTGAAGCCGTTCCACTCGATAGGATTATGAGAAGCCGTGACCACCAGGCCCGCGGCGGCGCGGTCGTCGTCGCGGACGGCCAGGAGTAGCGTTGGCGTAGGGGCAATGCCCGCATCCCGGACCTGGATCCCTGCTTCGCTCAGGCCCGCCGCCGCCGCCGAGGCCAGCCTTTCGCCCGATGCGCGCGAATCTCGGCCCACCAGGACGTAGGCTTCCCCGTTCGTCGCGGCCCCGAACGCTCGTAGATATCGTCCAAAGGCGGCGCCGTACCGGGCGGCGACATCCGGAGTCATGGTCACGCCGACCACTCCCCGAATGCCGGACGCCGAGACGATCAGCTGACTCGTGTCCGTCAAACCAGTGTTCTCCGTCTTTCGTCCGCTGTCCGGGATCGCGTGCTCGTTGCCGTGACACGCCTCCAAGCGACCGATTCCTGCAAACGGTGGGCCACCACCGGGAGGAAGGCGAAACGTTACCGGGAAGCCCCCGGAGCGTCAACGGAGGTCCCACCGGACCGGCGTCCGGATCGGCGCGCGTGGTGCGGCGAACCCGACGGGACTCGCGCGGGTGCGGAGCCGACCGAGTCGCCCAGTCGGAGGATGCGCCGCTTTGCCCGCCGCACGTCGTCACGGCCGATCGTGGCCGCAGCGTAACCGCGCCCCCAGCGAACGGTGTGGCCCGCCGCGCCCAGGGCCGTCTCCGACCCCTCTTTCAGCCGGCTGACGACGGAGGCCACAGAGTGACCCGGCTTGAACCGGAGCAGGAGGTGGGCCCGGTCCGAGAACACCCTGATCAGCAGCGGCTCGGTGTCCAGGCGCCGGCACAGCACGATCAGGTGCCGCTCGAGAACGCCGCGCCCGGTACGAGACACGAGAGGAATCCGTCCCAGGGTCGGCCAGACCACGTGGACGTACAGCCGGTGGGCCGCACGGCCCGGAACCAGGTCGATGTCTGACATGCACGGAGCATGGCCGGGTCTCGCAACCGACGCTCATCCCGATCGGAGGTCGCCACCCCAGGGGACCCCACCTATCTTTGCCCCCGTTTCGAGACACCGGGGAATCGGAGGATCGACCATGTGTGGTGACAGCGGCGGCGATGGCTTCGCCACCCGGGCAGTGCACGCCGGACAGGAGCCCGACGCAGGGACCGGCGCCATCATGACGCCCTTGTTCCTGACTTCGACTTACGTACAGGACGGGGTCGGGAAGCCCCGGGCGGGGCACGAGTACGCCCGCGTGACCAATCCCACGAGGACGGCGCTCGAGGCGAACCTGGCCTCGCTGGAGAGCGGACGACACGGCATCGCGTTCGCCTCCGGCCTCGCCGCCATCGAAGCCATTCTGAAGGCCAACCTCGAGTCCGGCGACCGCGTCGTGTGCGGAGACAATGTCTACGGTGGCACGGAGCGCCTGTTCCGTTTCTGGGAGCGGTACGGAATCCACGTCGAATACGTGAACGCTTCCCGGACGGAGGAGCTCCGGGACGCAATCTCGTCGGATACGCGGCTCGTCTACCTCGAGACTCCGACCAATCCGCTGATGAGGCTCGTGGATCTCGAGGCGGCCGGAGAGATCGCGCGCGGTGTCGGCGCCCTCTTCGCCGTCGACAACACGTTCGCGACTCCCTATCTGCAGCGTCCGCTGGAGCTTGGCGCCGACGTCGTCGTACACTCCACGACGAAGTACCTCAACGGCCACAGCGACGTGGTGGGTGGCGCGATCGTGGTTCGGTCCGACGATCTGAACGAGAGATTCCGATACCAGCAGTTCGCCACCGGTGCAGTACCCGGCCCCCTGGACTGCTGGCTGGTGCTGCGGTCCACCAAGACCCTTCACCTCCGGATGCGTGCCCACTGCGCGAACGCGGCGGCCATCGCCAGTTACCTGGATGGGCACCCGTCGGTCGAGCGCGTTCTCTACCCGGGACTCGCGGATCACCCCCAGCACGAGCTGGCCGCACGCCAGATGAAGGACTTCGGAGGCATGATCACGCTGGACATGGGATCCGCGG
>JBDHFS010000138.1:0-8308 GCA_039590285.1 Gemmatimonadota bacterium | reverse complement strand
CGAGCCCGGTCGTCCCGGTCCCGCTCCTCGAGTCGGCCACAGCTCTTCCTGGTCGGCGATCCGAAGCAGAGCATCTACGGTTTTCGAGGAGCGGACATTTCCGTGTGGAACGCGGTTCGAGACGATCTGTGCGACGGGGGGGAGCCGATGCATCTCACCCACAACTTTCGGAGTGAACCGCAGGTCGTGGAATTGGTGAACCGGGTCTGCTCGCCATTGATGGCGCAAAGGGCCGAGGAGCTTGCCGTCGAGTCCCCCGGTAGCGCGGTCGAATACACCGAACTGAAAGCCGCGCGATCGAGCACGGTAGCAGCCGGAGCGGAGTGGCTGGCGAACGACGGAAAGGGGAAGAGCGAGCTCGTCGAGTCCGAGGCTCGCCTGATCGCCTCGCGAATTCGGGACCTGGTTGGCAGCGCCATCGTGCAGGACCCGGACCGCGAGCATCTGAGGAGCTGCGAGTACCGCGACATCTCGATCCTGGGTCGCACGCGAGAAGCTCTTGCCGGCGTCGAAGCCTTCCTTCGCGAGTACGGGATCCCGTTCTACAACACGGCGACCAGCGGTATGGCGGGTCGGCAGGAAGTCCTGGACCTGGTGACGGCGCTTCGGCTGGTCGAGAATCCGCGCGACGATCTCCGAGCCTTCGCCTATCTGCGGTCCCCGTTCGTCGGACTGAGGGATGAAGTGCTGGCGAGAATCCGCCTCGATCCGAATACGCCGCGGACCTCGTACCTGAGGCAGGCGGAGGTGTATGTGGAGCGGGTCGAGGACGGCTCGCTCGAGGCGTTCCCGGCCCCCGAGAGCTCCTCCGTGCACGTCGTGGAGATGGCTGCGCTCAGAGCGGGCCTCTCTGCGATCCGCGACGCGAACCTGCTCGTGGACCGGGCGGATCATGCCGAGCTGCTGGAGTTCATCCTGGATCGAACGGGTTACCGGCTGCACCTGCTCCTTCGCGACGGCGCGGCGGAGAGCCTGGCGAACCTGGAGCGGTTCCAGGCCCTGCTGGCGGACTACCGTCATCTGCCGCTCGGGGGTTTCCTGCGCCTGTGGGACCGATGGGGCGAGCAGGATCTGGGTGTGCCGCAGGCGCCCCTTTTCAGCCTCGCCGACGACGTCGTCACGTTGAGCACCATCCATACCGCCAAGGGGATGGAGTGGCCCGTCGTCTTTCTGGCGCGCACGCGAGAAGGACCCGGATCTGGCGGGAAGCTGAGCAATTCGTTCTGGAGCGATCCGGACCTCGGTCCGGTATTCCTGCCCGCCAGGAGCGAACGCGGGGATCGTGGGGCCAGGGTATTCGAGCGAGCTCTTCTGGAGGAGCACGCGGAGGAGGCCCGACTTCTGTATGTGGCGGTCACGCGAGCGCGCGACCGCCTGGTCATCTCGGGTCCCACCACCGACCGGTCGGGGTTCGCGGAGTGGCTGAGCCCAGCCCTCGACGGCGCGATCGAGGCGCATGAGGAGGCGGCCCGGGCAGAGGCGGAGAGGCCGGCCAATGGGCCGCCGCCTGGCCGGACAGGGAAGGGCGACGTCGGAGCCGGCTCGGGCAGCGATGACGCCACCGGGACCGGTCGCCAGATCGACGTGTTCGGGTTTGATCACGATACCGAGGACGCGAACGGACAGTTCAGCCTGTTCGGAACCGGATCCCCTCCGACCGACGGGGCGAGGCCGACGAACGGGACGCCCGGATCCGGGTCTGCCGAACCAGTTGGACAGAGGCCGGTCGTGCTCCACCGCGTGCCCGGCCCGATTCAGGAGAATCTGGCGGAGGTGCCGGTCGGCCTCGACTGGCTCGAGGGGCTGGCGACGTGCGAGCCGCCACAGATCGTGCGGCCGGTGGCGGCTGCCGCCTACCGGTTTACTACGTCCGCCACGGAGTTGCGCCTGCGCGAGCGGGATGCCGGTGAGTGGGAGCTGAGGTATCGGCACGGTGTCGTCCCGGCCTGGCAGTTCGCTCCCGACGCGGAAGACGGTCCCGCGGACCGGCTGCCGGCCACGCTGCGAGGTACGCTGATCCATGGGGTGCTCGAGCGAATCGAGGAGGAGACCGAGCTGGCCCGCATCCTGAACGAGGCCATCGCCGGTCTCGACTCACCCGAATCCGAGACCCTGCTGGAGCCGGGGACCGCGTACCGCAATGCGCTCGAGGAAGAGATCACGGCCGTGGTGCGCGGTCCGGAGTGGGCCTGGTACGTGGAAGGGCCCCATTGGAGGGAGCTGCCCTTCCTTCATCTGGCCGGGCCGAGGCAATGGCTGATCGGAGCGTTCGACCTGTATCGCCCGCCCCGCGCGGGAGGAACGGGTCGCGACTCCATTCCCTGGCTCATCGACTTCAAGACCCACGAGATCGAAGCGGAAGAGGCGGAACGAGTCGCCTACGAATACGACGTCCAGGTGGGGGTCTACCGGGAGGCCGTAACCTCCATTCTGAGACGCCAGACCGTCGGATCCGCCGCCGACGTGCAGCGGACGGTGGGTGTCGCGCTTCACTTCACCCGCCCCAACGTTGCGGTGAAGCGCTAGACGGTCGTCCGCTTCCGCGCCCGGCCGCCGGCTGGACTCATCCGCCTTCGTCCAGGTTCCCGCCGGCCTCCACGTACGGCACGAATCGCTCGTCGATGAAATGGTGCCAAACGTTCTCCACCGCTTCCGCCCAACCGTCCTGCATTTCTCCCGCGGCGTGCACGGTCACCCTCAGGTTGGTGGACGTTCCCTCGAGCCCGACCTCGGCCAGCTCGAGTGTGGCCACCATGGTGAGAGCGTTCCCGGCCAGGCCCAGCGGCCCCTCGAACCGCAGGAGTGCCCCACGCTCCGCCGCCGTCACGACCGCGTGCCGCACACCATTGCCTGATTCGTCGAAGATCTCGAAGAAGCCGCCGCCCGGCCTCGCCTCGATATACAGGCGATTCGGGTTACCGGAGACGGTGTGATCCCACCAGCCGCTTATGTCTCCGGTCATCGCGTCGTACGTCTCGCGCGGGTTTCCGGGAACCGTACGCTCGAAGGTGAAGGCGAAGCCTCCGGTTTCGATGGATTCGAACGGCCGGTCCGCCAGGGCGGACACGTCGACAGGAAGCGTGAGCCCCAGAAGAGCCGAGAAGAAGATTCCACCCATGGCGCCCAGGGCCATGTACCGGAGCCTTGCAGGGATGCGCATGTCTTCCCTCCGTGAGAGTGTTTGGGACGGCCGCGCCAATATACGGGGTCTGGTGGTGGGGCAGGGAGTGGAAGGCCCTGAACGCGAAACGCCCGCCGGCCTCGGGCCGACGGGCGCGCGCTTCGCTGGGCTGGCCGTTTCGGGGTTGGCCCGCCCTGCGTCAGATAGTCAGATCGTCCAGCCGATTCCGGCCATGAACTGCCATGTGCGGGTCTTGACCTCTTCCGTGCCCTCCGGGTCGTCGGCCAGGTTGGTCAGTCCGAGCTGATAGCGGCCATCCACCAGAAGCGTGACGGGCCCGAGGAAGAAGTCCAGGTTGGCTCCGAACACGGCGCCCCAGTCGGTCGTCTTCCGGCTGGAGAACCCTTCGTCGGCATCGCAGTCGAAGGTGATGCCGATCACATCTAGGTCGCAGCCGGTCTCGAACGAAACGACCGGGCCCGCGTACACCGCCGGCCGCAGCATGGCCAGCTTGAGCTGGGCCTTCAGCAGCACCGGGATCTCGATGTAATTGGTGTTGAGTTGCGCGGTCGCGCCGTTCTCTTCCGCCTTGAATCCCTTCTGCGAGTACAACAGCTCCGGCTGAACCGCGAAGATAGTGCCCAGGCCGAACGTGACGAAGCCACCACCCACGAACCCGGTCTTGGACTCCACGAGACCCGAAATGTCCTCCACGTTGGTGCTTACGTCGGCCACGTTGATCCCACCCTTGATACCGATCGTGGTTTGAGCGCTCAGCGGAGCCGCCATCAGGAGCGCGAGGGGAAGCGCGATACGGACAAATCTCTTCATTTTGCGATACCTCACGAGTTCCGGGCGCACGCCGCAATCGAGGCCGGCAGCCGCCTTGTTGTTGATGCAACATGCTTAATTACAATATGTTACGGCGACATTCGGCGGCCTACGACGTGGCCCGCGAAGCGCCGATTCTGCCTCGATTCGTGCAACTACCGGGCCAGCTCGCGTTTGCGCCGGATCACCGGCTCGCCGTACGCTTGTCGCCCTGGCAGGCGAATCCCGATGGAACCCGGGCGTTTGCGCCCGATCCCACCCGACAAACCGAGGGCTCGATGAGATCGACCTGGATGCTTCTTCTCGCGATGGTGGTCGCGGCCGCCTGCACCGGCACGGACGAGAGCGCCAGGCCGGCGGCCGCTGACGAGCCGGCGGATGGACCGCTGGCTCATGCTCGAGACGTGCTGACGCGGACGCCGATCTTCGACGGGCACAACGACCTCCCATGGGAGATCCGCAACCACGAATCGGCGCCGCGGAATGTCGCCGCATACGACCTGAGCGGAGACGTTCCCGGACACACGAGTCTGGAGCTCCTGAAGGCAGGAGGGGTAGGCGCCCAGTTCTGGTCCGTGTACATCCCCGGCGAGTACGCGGACAGCGGGTTTGCTCGCCTTCAGCTCGAGCAGATCGACATCGCTCGCCGAATGATCGACAGGTACCCCGAGCTGGTTCTGGTTGGCAGCGCGGCGGAGGTCGAGGCCGCCATGGCCCGGGGCGAGGTGGCCGGTATGCTGGGCGCCGAGGGTGGACACGCGATCGAGAACTCTCTCGGCGCGCTTCGCACGTATTACGCGCTCGGGGTTCGCTACCTGACGCTCACGCACAACGTGACCCTCGACTGGGCGGACGCCGCGATGGACACGGCCCGCCACGACGGCCTCACGGGCTTCGGAGAAGAGGTGGTTCGGGAGATGAACCGGCTGGGCATGCTGATCGATCTCTCGCACGCTTCTCCCGCCACGATGAGCGACGTCCTCAACGAGACGGCCGCCCCGGTCATCTTCTCCCACTCATCGGCTCGCGCTCTGACGGACGTTCCACGCAACGTCCCGGACTCGATCCTGGCACGCATGCCGGCCAACGGCGGAGTCGTGATGGTCACCTTCGTGCAGCCGTTCGTGAACCAGGACGCGGCCGACTGGGATGACCGGCTGGAGGGTGTGCGGGCCGGCATGCGCGAGCGGGGCGAGCCGGCCGACGTCATTCAGGCAGAAGTCGGGAGGGTGTGGGCCGAGGATCCGCGTCCGAGCGCCAGCATCGCCGACATCGCAGACCACATTGAGCACGTGCGCGATGTGGCGGGCATCGATCACGTCGGGATCGGCTCCGACTACGACGGAATGCGCGCTCCTCCGGAGATGCCGGATGTGTCAGGGTACCCGTTTCTGTTCGCCGAGCTTATCCGGCGCGGGTGGGCGGACGGAGATCTCGGCAAGCTGGCCAGCGGAAATGTGCTGAGGGCCATGCGCGAGGCCGAAGCGGTGGCGACCCGCCTGCAAACCGAGCGCGGGCCATCGACGGCCGTGATCAGCGACTTCGAGTAACGGACCCGCGTTGGTGCCCTGGCGTTCCGTCGCCCAGGCGCACCGGGCGGCGGCTGGACCTGAGCCGGGCGCCGGTCCTCCCGAGTCAGGCCGGTGGCTGCGGTCGGAAAGGCCGCGTCACTACGTCGGAGCCTTCGACCATCAGCACCGTGGCCTCCGGGATCTCCTCCCAGTACTCCACCACGTCGTTCAGCGGCTCCGAGACTACGACGATCGCATCCTCGGAGAAGCGCTCGAACAGAGGGTTGAGTCTGCGAAGGGCACGCATGCTGCGACTGTGGAACAGCGTCCGCGAGGCGCGGTCGGAGGAGTACCGCACCGCGTAGAGGCGGTGCCCGTTCGTGAGCCCGACCGTCATCTGGATGGGGTGGTCCACGCCCGCTTCCCACCCTCTCTCCTCTACGAACCCGACCATCCGTTCCAATCCTCCGATCGGGTCCTCCTGGAGGCCGAACGTGAGCGCGAGGTGGAACATCGTCTCGGTATCGGTCGTGCCCCGGATCAGCGGATAGAGATCGGGCCCTACGGCGAAGTCCAGCTCGCGCCGGATGCGGTCGAAGCCCCGGATGCGCCCGTTGTGAAGAAACAGCCAGCGCTCGTGACGGAACGGGTGGCAGTTCGTCTGCTGCACGGGGGTGCCGCCCGTGGCCGCGCGGACGTGAGCGATAAACAGATGAGACCGGATCTGAGCCGCGAGATGCCTCAAATTGGCGTCGTTCCACGCCGGTAGCACGTCGCGATACACGCCCGGGGTGTCACGTGACCCGTACCACCCGATGCCGAATCCATCTCCATTCGTCGTGCTCGGTCCACCCCGCGCCGACAGGCTCTGGTCGATGATCGAGTGGTCCGGTTTGAAGATCAGATCTTCCAGGTAGAGCGGGGCTCCGGAGTAGGCCAGCCAACGACACATGATCGTGCTCCAGGGATGCGGCGAGAGGGGTCGGCCCGCCGGGATCTTCGCATCCCGGACGGACGGCCATCCGAACTCTCGGCGGCCGGGGCCGACGGCGCAAGAAGCACCGGTGAGGCCGTCTGGCCCGTCCTGGCGGCGAGGCCTATGCTTCTACCCATGGATCCCTCCCTGACCGTCCTGCTGTACGCCTCGGGCGCAGCTCTGGCGTCCGTGCCCGGAGGACTGGTGCGCTGGACTCCCGGCGATCGACGACACGCGTGGATCGGGTGGGCACATGCTCTCTCGGCGGGCGGAATGCTCGGAGCGGCCTTCGTGCTCACGGCCGTCCCGGAAGTGCCCGCCGTGCCGGCGGCCGTCGGCGGCGTCCTCGGCGTCATCTTCATCGTCCTGTCTCACACACTCACCGGGGCCGGGAGTGTGGATCTGAGTCGCCCGGATGCCGGAGATCCGAGCCACGGCTACCGGCTCGTGCTCATCCACATGCTCCACGCGTGCACGGAGGGGGTGGCGATCGGCGTGGCGATGGCCGTCGATCTCTCGCTCGGGGTGTTCGTGGCCCTCGCGATCGCGGTACACAACATTCCAGAAGCGGTGATTCTGGCGGCCGCCACGCGCGATCTGGGATTCGGGCGTCGCGGCACCGTCGGACTCGCCGTGCTCAGTAACCTGGGCCAGCCCCTGCTCGCCCTGACCACCTGGGTCGTAGTCGCCGCACTTCCGTCAGCCCTGTCCTGGGCGCTGGGCCTTGCCGTCGGAGCGCTGCTCAACCTGGTGTTGACGGAGCTTCTTCCGTCGTCCTACAGGGAAGCCGGATCCAAGAGCATCGCGCTGGTGGCCAGCGTGGCCCTCGGCCTGGTGGTGCTGCTCGGGGGTGTGCTCCCATGATGAGCGTGGCGCTGGTCTTCGCCTATGGTCTGGCGACGGCCTTGGCAACGGGACTGGGCGCACTGCCTTTCGCCTTCGTCCGAACCGTCTCGGACCGGACGGTTGGTCGCCTGAACGCCCTCGCTTCGGGCCTCATGCTGGGCGCCTCCTTCGGACTCCTGGCGGAAGCACGGCGCTTCGGAGGGTGGCAGACCTTCATCGGCGTGATTCTGGGCGTGTTGTTCATTCTCGCGGCGAACCGTTTCCTCGAGGAGCGCCACGTCCACCCCGGCGCCGGGTCCGCGGGCGCCAGCGAGGGGAAGGAGGGCCTCCGCCGGATGGTCCTCATCGTCACGGTGATGACGGTGCACTCGTTCGCCGAAGGGGTGGCGATCGGAACCTCTTTCGGTGGCGGAATGGCTCTGGCCGCCTTCATCACCGTTGCGATCGCCGTTCACAACATCCCTGAGGGCGTGGCGATCAGCGCCGTTCTCCGATCCAACGGCGTGGGCACGGCCCGCTGCGCTGGTTGGAGCATCGTCTCTTCGCTTCCCCAGCCGCTGATGGCCGTCCCGGCCTTCCTGTTCGTGGAGGCCTTCGCTCCAGCGCTTCCGTACGGGATCGGGTTCGCGGCCGGCGCGATGGTGTTCATGGTTCTTCTCGAGGTGCTGCCCGAGGCTTACGGACAGGGCTCAGCCCGGGAGATCGGCGCCATCACCAGCGTCTCGATGATCGCGATGATCCTGTTCCAGAGAATGGTCGGCAGTTAGCCCGATGTGAATCGCGGCGTCCCTGGCCGGGTATCAGGGAGAAACCGGTCTTCGAGGGCCTAGGACTCCCCGACCGGAATACTATCGGCGGACCGGGTCACGCGTGGCGCGGGCCCGAGCGATATGGGAGAGTGCCGTGATGAAGAAATTTGCAGCGCCGGGGCTGTTCGTTCTTCTGTGTCTCTGTTTCTCGCCCCTCAGCCTCCAGGCACAGCAGGAGCGGACCCTCGTGGGAAAGGAGACGAACCACGGTGGC
>JBDHFS010000137.1:0-8379 GCA_039590285.1 Gemmatimonadota bacterium | reverse complement strand
GGTCCCGGCCATCGTAGAGGCGCTCGGGGCCCCGAAGCCCGGACCCATCGACGATTCCGACTACAACGACCTGTTCGTTGTCACTGTTGGCGGCGGCGCCCAGCCCACAGCGCTCCACCTCAGCTACGGAGAGCCCTCTCTCGAGCCGAGCCCGGAGACTCCCTGATCTCCCGGGGAGCTTCGGTGACTCACCCTCGTTCGGCGGCGGGCGGCCCCTGAGAAGTGCGGATCACCGACCCGTCCTGCACCAATCGAAAGCCGGACTCGCACACCCGCTTGAAGCGGTTGAGCACGTTGCCCGTCACGCGGTTGTGGACCGCCTCCCAGGTCCTTCGCACGGGGTGGATCCGTGACAGGATCTTCCGACCGTAAGGATTGAAGCCCACGGCGAAGAACACCTGCGTGCTCTCGGACTCCCGCCTCTCGGCGATGGCCGATCGAACGTAGATGGAGAAAATTCCGATCGGGTACCCTCCGCTGCACTCCCAGAGCAGGTACCTCGCGTTGTCCAGGTCCGACCCGGAAGGGACCAGCTGGACGCGTGCTGTGCGCATGTTGAACAAGGTCCCGAATTGCGGACCGAACAGGCGCCTCGCCCAACCGCCGACGGGATTCCAGCCTCCGAGAAGGATCACCCTGACGGTCTCACCCTGCGGGTCGAGGGTCTCGAACGTGGCCACCTGGTTCGGCCAGCATGGAGAGTCGCCTTCCCAGCTGAGAATCTCTTCGAACACGTAACGTACCGGCGCTTCGATCCCGATCCGGTGGACATTCAGTACCGAGTACTGGGAGACGTCGATTCCTACTCGCTGGGCGATGCGGTGGGTGTAGTCCTGCAACTCCTCGTCGGTCGCATAGTGAACGAGGGTGGGGATGCCCGGTCTGTGGAGGAAATAATGGCGCACGTCATCGAACACGCCGCGGCTCGGTTCGATCGCTGCCTCGGGTCCGGTCACGGAGATCCAGATCCCCCTCGGAAACAGTCCATGCGCGCGAGCTCCGGCCCCGGCGAGCCCGTCCTACTCCAGTCCCACGCGCGCCATCAGCCCATCGTAACGCGGGTCGGCCCGCAGCGGATCGGCGGAAGCATCGGAACGGAGGAGACCGAGGCGGCCGGGGTCTTCATCCGCCACCTTGTTGAGGTATTCGAACGCGGCATCGAAATCGCCGAGCGAGCCGTGCACGATGGCCAGCTCGGCGTACAGGCCGGGATCGTCCGGTGCATCCTCCAGGATGGCTCTCGCCTCATCCTGCCGACCGGCGTGCGCATAGGCCCACGCGAGTCCCATCGGATTGAATGGATCCTCCGGATCCAGCTCGATGGCCCGCCTGAGAGCATCGATCGCTTCATCGTGCCGGCCCATCATCGCGAGCGCGTAACCCATGTTGTAATAGGCGTATCCGTCGCCCGGCTCCAGCTCGTGAATCAGCCGGGATTCGGCCAGCGTGCCATCCCAGTCCCGCGCCCAGTACAGCGCGTCGGCGAGAGTGTATCGGTAGGCAATCGCCAGCGGATCCAGCTCCACGGCCCGCCGAGCTTCGCTCACGGCCTCTTCGTGTCGCGCGAGATTGGTCAGCAGACTGGCGTAGCGGCGATGTGCATAAGGCAGGCCGGGATTCAGTTCGAGCGCTCGCTCGAACGCCAGCTCCGCCTCTGGATAGCTACCTTCGACGGTCAGCAGGTAGCCACGCGAGACCAGAGCATCCGCCAGGTCCGGGTCGAGCCGGATCCCCATCTCCGCGGCCTGCCGTGCAGCGGCGTAGCCCTCGTTGATGGGGAGGTACGTCCGCGTCGTGAGCCGAATGTACATGTCGGCCAGTCCGGCCCAGGCAGGGGCGTACGTCGAGTCGGCGTCGATCGCGGCCTCCAACAGGGCCTTCGCCGCTTCCAGCCCTTCCCGCTCCGTCCCCCTCGAGCTCTCGGAGATGTAGCGCGCTCGGGTGTACAGCTCGAACGCCTCCAGACTTCCCGTTGGCTGCGCCTCGATGCGCTGCTCCACCTCCGGGGTGAGGGTCGCCTGCAGGGCACCCGCGATCTTCTTGGCCAGATCGCTCTGCATGGCGAAGACACTGGCTGCCGTCAGCTCCTCGTCGTACGTCTCCGCCCACAGGTGCTCGTCCGTCTCCGCATCGATGAGCTGGACGTTCACCCGCACGCGGTCGCCCGCCTTCTGCACACCCCCCTCGAGGACCGTCGCCACGCCGAGCTCGCCGGCAATCTCCGGAATCGTCTTGGTCGTACCCTCGTACTGCATCACCGACGTGCGCGAGATGACCTTGAGGGAATCCACCTTGGAAAGCTGGGTCAGGAGGTCGTCGTGGATTCCGGCCACGAAGGCGAGGCTTTCTTCATCCGTATGCACGGTCGTGAACGGGAGGGCGGCGATCGAGCGAAGGTCCGAGGCTTCCGTCGCTCGTGGCCCCACTCCGGGGCCGAAGAACATCCAGCAAGTCGCGACGACACCCCACAGGGCAAACGCGCCGAGGCCTCCGACGAACGCGTTGCGCCAGGTCAAGAGGTTCCGAGAGCCGGGAGGCGGTGTTTCCCTGGCTTCGATCTCCTCTCCGCCAACCTCTTTCGAGCGAAGACCCTCCTGTACGAACGCCGTGGCCAGCACGATCGGTAGTCCGATCACGAGCAGAACGATGGCAAACGGGAAGACCCACTCCGGAAGGCCCATGTTCTGGGCCAGCACGTCCACGACCTGCAACACGATCCACCCCACCACGAGGTAGATCCCCAGCACCTGCCACAGGGAACGGCGGTGGATCTCGTGAATGATCTTCATGTGGGTACGCGCACTCCCCGAAAATGAGCACGGAGCCCGCGAGGGCCCCGACGAGGCCAGCAAGGTGCGACGAAAAGGGGTCGCGGGCAATCAGGTGTGATCTCCGGTCGCCCGTCCGGCTACTCTTTCGGCCCGAGCCGAAGGGGAATGTAGCGAGGAACCTGTTCCCGATAGCGCTCGTAGTCCGGGCCGAAGACGTTGGCCAGGTGCTCCTCTTCGGTCATGACCATCGCGTGAGCGAGGAGGCCCATCAGCAACAGCGATCCGGCGTTGCGCCACGTCGGCCAGAGCACGAGGTAGCCGAGCATCGCCAGCATGAAAGCCACGATCTGAGGGTTCCTGGTCAACCCGTAAGGCCCGTTCCGCCGGAGCGTGTCCGCCTGCAGGCCGTGTGATCGGCGGATCCCCAACCCCACCATGGAGGCCAGGAAGCCGATCCACCCCCCCGCGAACAGTATCCAGCCGAAGAGAATCACGACCGGCCCGCCGTGAGTCACGGGCCAGTCGGCAGGCCGGTTCACGGACGCGAAGACGACCCACAGGAGGATCGCCACGTACTCGAGCAGCATGGAAAGGGGCGTCAGCCGACCGTTCGTGCGATAGGAGCGCCTCACGAACACCCGGAAGATGATGAAGATGGCCAGCAGCAGGCCGGAGGCAGCGATCAGGTACGCCGGGAGTCGCATCGTGATTCAGTCGCTGTGCTCGAGGCGCCTCTCGCGCCGGTCACGTGGACGCTGGGTCGCGGACGTGGGCTCGATACCGCTGATCCTGTTCTGGAGAGTGGAATTGCCGAAGGGTTGGGCCACCAGCTCTATCGTCTCCGGAGGCAGGTTGGGGCGGCCCGCCGCAGTCGGGCTCTCCTCCCTGAATCGGGGGTTGCTCAGGGATTCCCCCTTGATCTTCTCCTGGATCATCATGATCCCGTAGATCAGGTTCTCCGGGCGTGGCGGGCAGCCCGGCACGTACACGTCCACGGGAACGATCGTGTCCACGCCCTGAACGACGGTGTAGTTGTCGAACATGCCTCCGGAGCAGGCGCACGCGCCCATCGCGATGCACCACTTGGGCTGTGGCATCTGGTCCCAGATGCGCCGCAGCACCGGAGCCAGCTTGTAGGTCACCCTTCCACCCACGATCATCAGGTCCGCGCGCCTCGGGCTGACGGCGAGCCACTCCATCCCGAACCGGCCGATGTCGAACCTGGATCCAGAGGCGGCCATGCACTCGTTGACGCAGCACGCCGTATAGAAAGGCATGACCCACAGGGAGTTCCGTCTGGCCCAGTTGACCAGCGGGTCCACGCGGGTGGTCCACCACGGGATCGACTGACTGCCCAGGAGGCCGTTCTCCACGGCGCCTCTCCATCGATGAGATACCTACAGTATACAGCATGGGGAGGGCTGGGCCGTGGGGTCCGGGTGTCTGCCCTGCTGTGGGGAGTCTCCGGCCTTCCCCGATTTCAGACGACCAGCGACGCGATTCCGAGCAGCACCAGGGCGTGAACCAGCTGGTCGAGACCCAGAGCCGTCCAGAAGGCGTTGTTGGACGGGTCGCTCAGGGCCGGCGCCTGCAGCCCGACGCGGGCCCGGAACGCATCGAGCGCCCAATGCGACGCGAACTGGATGGCCACGGCGATCGCCAGCAGGTCCAGCGTCGGCCGGGCAACCAGCAAGACCGCGATGCCGGTGAAAGCCGCGTGCACGCCGGCGTGTGCGATGATCGGCAGCTGCGGACCCCCGCTGGCCTTCGCCTCCTGCATGCGGGCCGTCGCGAGAGGCGTAAAATCGCCAAGAAAGTGACCAATCAGAAGGCAGGACAGGAGCGCCAGCGCTTCTCCGCTCATCGTTCGCTCTCCGCGCCGGTGGCTCCCGCTGCATCCAGGATCCGGGGATTGGGCGGTAGCTCGAGGAAGCGCCGCCGGTCGTCTTCGTCGGGGATTCGCTCCGCCTTGCTGCGCACGACCCCTGCGGCCTCCTCGATCAGGGACGAGCTTTCGTCGGCTCGGCGAAGCCCGGCGAGCACTTCCGCCCGCGCCATCAGCACGCGCTCTTCGGGTCCCTGTACATTTCCGTGAAGTCTCAGCTTCTCCACCGCATCCGCGGACGCGGAGTCCGCCTCGTCGAGCCGACCGGAGCGAAGCGCGAACTCCGCCAGCCGTGTGAGGGCGAGGATCTGCAGGTGCACCAGCCCGGAACCCTGGCACAGCTTCAGGACTCGCCGGATGTGTGCCTCGGCATCCTGGGGATCCTTCTCGATGTCGCTCAGTGCGAGCCAGGCTCTGGCCTGTATGGACCGGTTGCCTATCTCGCGCCCGAGGGTCGCCGCGCTGCGCAGCCTTTCATCCGCCCCCTCGCGCCCCATCGCGGCTTCGATCATGCCCAGCGTAACCTCCACCGAGCTCTGCGCCCGGCGGGATCCCGCCCTCTGGGCCAGGTCCATCGCCTCCCGGGCGTTCTCCTCCGCTTCTTCGAGAGCGCCCATGAACCGCCTCGCGGTCGCCATGTGTGCCAGCACCCGGGCCTCCTGAGCCGTCTGCCCGAGGGAGGCGAACATCTCCCGGCCCCGCTCCATGGAAGTCAGGCCTTCCACGAAGTCGCCCTCGTCGATGCGAACGAGGCCCAGCCGGTCGTACATGTCGGCCTGGCCCGATTCGTCGCCCGCTTCCTGCTCGCAGGCCAGGCCCCGCTCGTAGTGCTGCTGGGCCTCCGGATACCGACCCCACAGATGCTCCACGCGTCCGAGGAGCCGGTGCGCATCGCCCTCGAGAGAGACATCCCCGAGATCCCGGTAGCGCTGAAGCGCTTCCTCGCCGAGGTCCCTGGCGCCGTTCAGGTCGCCGCCCTCGAGGGACAGCAGGGCGCGCCTGTAGCTCACGTGCGCCAGCGGTTCCGGATCGCCACTTTCCTCGGCGAGCTCCTCCAGCCGGGTGATGCACTCGTAGCGCTCCTGGATGTCTCCCCTGGATGCGGCGATCTCCTCCAGGATGGCCAGCAGGTGCGCTTCCCGACCGGACTCGGTCGTCAGGCCAAGAGCTCTCGTCAACAGCTCACGGGCATCGTCCAGGGCACCCCCATCCCGCGCCGCGAGCGCCGCCTTCACCAGGTAGGGCACCGCCCTGGGCGGATCGTCGGAACGCTCGAAATGGTAGGCGATCCGGTCGTGGTGCTCTCCCAGCTCACCGCTCAGGTTCTCGTCGAGCCATTCGGCCACAGCGGCGTGCAACTCGGAACGCATCCCGCGCAGGAGGCCTTCGTAGGCCACCTCCTGCATCAGCAGGTGCTCGAACACGTACTCCCTGTCGCCCTCGACCATCGACAGGGGCTGCTTGCGAACCACCGCGCCGTTCTCGAGCGCCGTCAACTCGTCGTCCACCGGTCGGCGCGCCAGCGCATCCGTGAGCACCCCGGCCCAGAACTGGCGACCCACGATGGCGGCATACTGAAGCACACGCTTCGACTCGGCGTTGAGTCCATCGATCCGCGTGCTGAGGAGGCTCTCGACGGAATCGGGCACCTGCACCAGGCTGGGATCTCCGGCCGAGCTGACGGTCTCGCCGGCCCGCCTGAGGGTGCCGTCCTCGAACAGCGAGCGGCAGATCTCCTCCAGGAACAGCGGGTTCCCGTCCGACCGTTCGCCGATGCGGCGCAGCAGCTGGTCCGGAAGCTCGTGGGGCTCCAGCAGCCGGTCCAGGAGCTCGTGACAGGCGTCCGCGCTCAGCGGCGGAAGCATGACGACGTCCGGACAGTTGTCGATCAGGCGGGCCAGCGCATCCTCTCCCGGCAATTGGGGCCGCGAGATGAGTAGAAGCACGTTCGAGCCGGAGGGCGACTTCGCGGACAGCTGCTCGAGGAAGCCGAGCGTGGCGTGGTCCGCCCAGTGAAGGTCCTCGAGGATCAGAAGGCGCCTGTCGCTCGGACGGCCCGCCAGGTGCCGCGCGATGACTTCCTGGATATGAGCCGTCCGCTCCTCGGGGCTCAGCGACGAGATGGATGCGGTCTCGGAAACGGGCAGGCCCAGGACTATGCTGAGGGCATCGGCTTCGTCATCGGCGCCGGCTTCGCCCGCCGCCGCTATCACGGCGGCCGCCTCCACCGCTGGCAGACCTGGATTGATGCCGTGGATATCGCGAAGCAGCTCCGCGAGAGGTTCCCAGGGGCTCCTGCTGGCGTATGGATAACTCCTTCCCCTCGCGACCTGCGAGGAGCTCAGGCCTTCGGCCGCGACCAGCTCCTCGATCAGGCGGGATTTGCCGATCCCCGCCGGCCCGAGGAGGGCCGTGACCACGAATCCGTCCTCGGACTCGCGAAGCCAGCGGCTTCGCAGCTCCTCGAGCTCGGTATCCCGGCCGACGAACGGTGTCTTCCTCCCTTCCAAACCCCGGACCGTCCCGCGCTCCGCCTTGACCGCCTGCACGTAATGACTGCGGACGGCTTCGACGCGGCCCTTGACCTGGAGCACGTGCTCGTCCCCGAACTCGAACAGGTGCCGCGTGGCCTTGTAGGTCGCGTCGTCGACCAGGATGGCCCCGGGATCGCACAACCCCTGGATGCGCGCCGCCACGTTGACGGCGTCGCCCACGGCCGTGTAGTTGCGGGCACCGCCGCCGCTGAACAGGCCCGTGACGACCGTTCCGGTGGCGACCCCCACCCTGAGCAGCGGCCGGTACCCCGTTTCGCTGGCCACTCTATCGACCACGGGCAGGCTCAGGTCATCCATAGCCTCCTGCATCTCGATCGCGGCGCGGACCGCCCGCTCCGGCTCGTTCTCGTACGCTACGGGCGCCCCGAACAGGGCCATCACGCAATCGCCGATGAACTTGTCGACGTACCCACCCCAATTCGCGACCGCGTCGCACACCGGGTCCAGGCAGCCCGAGACCAGGGCCCGCACGTCTTCCGGATCGAGACGCTCGGTGAGCGGCGTGAAACCTCTGAGGTCGGCGAACAGAACCGTGATCACCCTGCGATCGGCCTCGGCCACGGAGCTGAGCAGCGCTCCGCAGGATGAGCAGTAGCGGGCACCCCTGGCGGACGGCTCGCCGCAGGCGGGACAGGAAAGCGTGCGCTCGGGTTCTGAAGTCATTCTATCGCGCCGTGGAGTGGGGACCGGCAGACCCGGAGAAAAGGACCGCCATGGGCGGAGAACATAGTACTACAAAAGAAACGCGCGGGACGACCTTGAAGGCCGCCCCGCGCGCTCGTGATACTGTGGTGGAGACTAGGCTCCGCCGCCGAGCTTCCGCGGCGACACGCGGTCCTCCAGCTCCTCGGCCGTCAACTCGACCGCCGAAGCCTCTTTGCCCGTGGCCTCGCGGATCTGCGCCTTCTGCTCCTCGGTCAGCTCGATGCGAATCTTGTCCATCATTTCCTCCCTTGGTGGGGCTCTGCTTGCCGGGCGCGTTCCCGGCGACCTGTAACATACAGTTTACCCGATCGGCGAGGAGGCGGTTAGGAGCAATAGCACGTCCTGAGCGTAACCGGGGTCGGTTCCCGGGTGTGACCGGGCAAGCCGTGCGTATGTGACCTGGATCACTCATCTCGCAGGATGAGCGCGGATAATGGCACCCTGATGACCCTTCCCTCCGCGT
>JBDHFS010000136.1:0-8464 GCA_039590285.1 Gemmatimonadota bacterium | reverse complement strand
TACGCGATCCAGCCGGTGTTCCAGCGGATCGAGCTCGTGGGCACGCTCCTGCACTTCGAGCGCTTCGTCGTACCGCTCGAGTCCCGCCAGCATCCTCCCGTAAGCGTCCAGGGCGTCGGCGCTGCGCGGATTGAGCTCCAGAGCGCGCTTGAGCTCGCGTTCGGCACCACTGTAATCGAAATCGCGGTAGAGCTTGACGAGGCCCAGCATGCTATGCGCCTCGGCAAGACCGGAGTCCAGCTCTAGCGCCTTCGTCGCGGCTTCCCTGGCGCGGTCGTACGCCTCGGCCGGTTCGAGCGCGCCGCCCACCACGCCGGCCCCCGCCTCCGCGTACGCGAGAGCCAGCATGGCGTACGCCAGCGCATAGCCAGGGTCCAGGGCGATCGCCTGTTCAAAATACCCGATGGCCGCCTCGAACCCCTTCTCGGTGAGCTGGTTCAAGTCATAACGCCCCCGGAGATAGAGCTGGTATGCCTCGAGGTCGTTCGTGGGCTTGCGCAGCATTCGTGTCTTCTCACGGGGCGAGAGCTTCGCTTCGAGCGCGCCGGCGATCTGCAGCGCGACGTCGGTCTGAATCGCGAAGATGTCGGATAGCTCGCGATCGTATGTCTCGGACCACAGGTGTCGGCCGGTCTCGGCATCGATGAGATGCGCAACGATTCTCACCCGGTCTCCGGCGCGCCGCACGCTTCCATCCAGCAGGGTTGCGACGTTCAACTGCGCCGCGATCTCCCGGGCCCCCTCGTCGCGCTGCTTGAACGGCATCACGGAAGTGCGGGAGATTACTTTCAGATCGCCGATCTGAGACAGCTGGGCGATGACGTCTTCCGTGATCCCGTCGGCGAAGTACTCGTTCTCGGGGTCCGTGCTCAGGTTGAGGAAAGGCAGCACGGCCACCGATCGGGAAGTCGGCGGCGCAGCGGAAGGTCCTGTCAGTGCCTCCAGGAATGCGACGACAGACGCAAAGCGATCGACAGGATCCGCGGAAAGAGCTTTCGTGAGAGTCCGCTCGACGTTCACCGACGCTCTGTCGCGAAGCCGGCGCATGTCGGGGACTGGCTCGGTCAGCCGGCTGGCGATCAGGGCCTGCGCCGTGTGCCCCGTGTGAGGCGGCTGGCCGGCGAGCATCTCGTACAAGATGCAGGCCAGACTGTACTGATCGCTGCGTGCGTCCAACTCCCGTTCACCTGCCGCCTGCTCCGGACTCATGTATTGAGGCGTGCCCACCAGCAGCCCGGTATGTGTCAATCGGATATCCGCGGCGGCGCTGGCCGCCATGGCGATACCGAAGTCCATAAGCATGGGGACGCCCTGATAGAGAAGAATGTTCTCCGGCTTGACGTCCCTGTGAATCACACCTCTTGCGTGAGCGTGCTCCAGCGCTGAGGCGATGTCACCGACGATGCTCAGAGCTTCATCCATTGGAAGCTGCCCTTCACGGTCCAGCTTCTCCCGCAGGGACTCGCCTTCGACGTAGGGCATCACGTAGAACAGGTACGAATCGGATTCGCCGGAATCGTAGACCGGCAGGATGCCGGGGTGATTCAGCTGCGCGGCAACCTGGATCTCGCGGACGAACCGATCGGGTCCGATGAGCGATGACAGCTCGGGCCGAAGCACTTTGACGCCCACCTTGCGATCGTGCTTCCTGTCGTGCGCCAGGTAGACGACAGCCATTCCGCCGCTTCCGAGCTCTCGCTCGAGGGTGTAGCGCCCTGCCAGCGTGGAGTTCAGAAGCGGACTCGGGCCGGACCGTGACCGAGCCTCCCCGGACGGCGGCGGGGCGTCACTCGCCATATCGAGCGTCGATGACTTCGAGGTGGTGCCGGGTATGCCCGGCGACGACATAGGCCAGAGCCCGAACGCTGATGACGTGGCCGCTAGCCGATCCCCGGCGATCCCACGCCTCGTTTGGGAAGCTCCGAAACAGGGACAGTGTCGCGCCTCTAATGGCCCTCCATTCCCCAATCACGTCGGCTAGCGAGCGGGTCTCTGCACACATCTCGGATACGTAGGACTGGTCATCGAAGCCGGCCAGTGCTGTGGAATCGCCGCGCCCGATACGGAGTGCCCGATAGGTGAAGACGCGCTCGGTATCGGACAGGTGGCCGATCACTTCCTTGACGCTCCACTTGCCCGGGGCGTATCGGTAGTCGCCATGTGTTTCGGGGATCCCTTCGAACCGGCCGGAAAGACCGTGGATCTGGTCGCTCAGGGCCGCGACGACCGACTCCTCGTCTTCGAGTCGTGCCACGTAGCCGGCGAACGCCGGATCGTATTCATCGGCCCCGGGCCGCTCTACTTCGATCATGATTTGCCCTAATTTATCGGTTTCGGCTGTGTGCTATACCAGTATAACCACGGTTGAGGCTTCAACCGCACGAGAGGCCAGCAGATTGTACACCCTCGGCAGGTCGTACTCCCGAATCCACATAGAGTCTAAACGGCCGCGGAAGGGCAAGGTCTTCCCAGCGCGAGCACGCGCAGCGGTCGTGAGTGGGTGTCGGAAAGTCGCTCGCAGCTGACGGAGAATTGAGAATCCGTTGTTATCTTCGGTGTATATTCGGTACATGCGTATGAACCGACACCGGAGGTCGCCTCGATGGTCCGATTCGCTTCTCACAAGCCCACAGCGCTACTCGTCCGGGAGGCAGCGGAGGAGTAAGTCATTACCGCTACCGTTCCCGACCCGTTCGACGATGCCGATGCCCTGGAGGAGATCGAGGAAGAGCTCGTGCGCTCACTGGCTGGCCTTCCGCACTGGGATCGACCTCGGCGCCGCACGGGAGAAGGTGCGTACGGCCCGTGTCCTAGCGGGACTGCCTGAGACCAGTGCCTCTATGGGCCGGGGTGAGCTCTCCTTCTCAGCCGTCCCGGGCCCTGACCCGGGTAGCCACAGCCGAGAACGAAGAGGACCTCCTGGAGCTGGCCCGCGGGTGCCGGGCCGACACCATCGAGCGAATCGTCCGGGGCTGGAAGCTCGGGAACCGCGAGGACGAAGTGGACCGGGAGAACGAACGCTACGCCAGCCGAGAGCTGGCGGTGTTCCCTGACGGAGACGGCATGTACGTGATCAGGGGTCAGCTCACTCCGGAGCTCGGCGTTCTCCTGATGCGGGCGGTGGAGGCAGCGAGTGACGCCCTCTACCGGGAGAAGGACGCCGAACACGTTTCAGCTGGAACGACTTCTCGGGATGCCGCTCAGCGGAGGGCCGACGCTCTCGGGCTCGTGGCCGAGCGTGCCCTGGCGGTCGGTTTCGGGACTGACATCGGCAGCGACGCCCGGCCCCCGCTCAGCGGCACGCGTGCGGAGCGCTACCAGGTCGTGTTGCACGTAGATGTCGAGTCGCTCGAGGCCGAAGGCGGGTTGGGCCGCTCCGAGCTCCAGGATGGCACACGCGTTTCAGCGGAAACGTCGAGACGGCTCACCTGCGACGCCTCGGTGGTGCCCATCGGCCACGGCGCCGACGGATCCATTCTGGGCGTGGGTCGTAGGACCCGCACCATCTCGCCCGCCCTGCGCCGTGCGCTGGAGGCCAGGGACGGCGGCTGCCGCTTCCCCGGCTGCGGTCTCCGGTTCACCGACGCCCACCACGTCAGGCACTGGGCCGATGGAGAGGAGACCTCGCTCGACAACCTGCTGCTGTTGTGCTCGCACCATCACCGGCTGGTACACGAGCAGGGCTGGAAGGCCGAGTGGTGGGGGCGGGAGCGGCACGCGGCCTTCGTCGATCCCAGGGGGCAGGTGCACATGGACACGCGACATGTACCGCCCCAGCTCCTGCCGGATCCCGTGGCGAGCTGATCGCGGACAACCGAAGCCGCGGCGCCGACCCCGACTTCTTCACCGCCGGAGGGAGCTGGAACCGCGACGCCGACATCCCCGACCCCGTCTACTTCAAGCCTCTCGAGGCGCTCGGGTGAGGACGGGATCGGAGGTCGAGTACCGTCACGCTCTATCCTCCTCTACTCCCGCCCGATTATCTCGAGGAGCACCTCCTGGCTCGTGGGCCGCTCGAATGGCTCCGAGAAGAATCGTCCGGCCATGTAGTTGAAGAGCTCGTATTCGTCTCGGAGCATGAAATGCGTCGCTCCGGGCATCACGAACAGGTGCGCGTTGGGAATGTGCTCGTAGATCGCGAGTATGTGCCTGGGTTTGATGATGTCGTCATCACTCGTCATGACGAGTACAGGGCAGGAGATCGTCTCCAGGTCAGTGAGCTCGATGTGGGGCTCGTTGACCATGAGCTCCATGTGGACCTTCATGTTATGCCAGTCGCGCGACGTGTCTCCCGCTGCGATCATCGAGTCGATCGTCGTCCGGTAGTCCTTGCTGAGCTCCAGCTCCCATTCTTCGACCGCGCTCTTGCCCGGCCTCAGATTGGGGACGGCCGCGACCAGCTTCCCCACCTTGTCGGGGTGGTGGATCGCCAGAAGCAAGCCAACGATTCCCCCATCACTCTGCCCTAGGACATAGACGGAATCGAGCGCCAGCTCATCCAGGATCGCTGCGTAGTCGTCCGAGATTTGACCGTAGGTGAGATGATCGGAACCCCCGGACTTTCCGTGTGTCCGGTTGTCCCCGACTACGACGTGATAGTCCTGCATGAAGTGGAGGATCTGGCACCGCATGCTGGAGATCGACCCGCCGTTCCCGTGGATGAGCACCAACGGAGGATGGGCCGGGTCACCGTACGTCTCGTAATAGACCCGTGAGCGGTCAACGGAGACGAATCGGCCGACACCGGTGTTGTCGCCCAGCGGAATGCTCGAATCACATCCGTCCTGAGCGTTCAGCGGCTGGACCGCAGCCGCCAGACAGGCGAGGACGATCGTGGTCTTCAGACGTGGCATACCGGGTCTCCAGACATCGGTGACGGGCGGATGAAGCTGCCCCCACCGGTCGGGCAGGTCAGAAATGAAACACCAGGCCGATCTGCGGCCCGAAGATCGTCATGTCGTAGATGAACAGGTCGTCCCCCGAGCCCGTCTCGTACTTCATCCCGATCGCACGGTAGCCAGCGCCCAGCTCGAACAGCTGGCTGAAGCGGTAGCCGACGAACGGGAAGACCTGCCAGGCGTAGTCGGAGCCGATCCCGAAGCCTCCGTAGTCTCCCATGATGCCCAGGTGCCACTTGCTCTCGAGCGGTGCCGTGAGGCGCACCGCGATCAACGGATCGACCCACGTCTTCGTCTGCGAGACGTCTCTCCCGGGTAGGACCTCGCCCTCCGCGACCTTGAGGCCGCCCTCGATGGTGTTCAGCCGCCCGCCGAGCCCGATCTCCGCCCAGGGTGCGAGGCGCCACAGGAAGTTGGCCTGTGCGGCGAACTGCTTCATGTCTGCTTCCGTCTCGCGTCCGGTGATCGGCGTCTGACCCTTCTGCCCGAGGTTCATGTACAGACCATCGAGGGTGAAGGCGAACTTCGGCGTCGCGGCCTCGAAGAACAGCATGGCTCCAAACTGCAGCTTGTCGAAGACGTCGCCGGGCGAGGCGTCCACGTCGGCCGTAATGCCGCCGATCGTCGCAGAGCCGTTCATGTTCGGGAAGATGAAGTACGGCGCGACCTTGAAGCTCCATTGGTTTGCGTCCCCGGTCTCCTGGCCGGAGGCGAGCGTGGGGTGCGGTGCGAGGAACAGGAACGCGAGCGAAGCTGCCACGCGCAGGAAGCGAATACTCATAGCGATAGCCTCGGTTCAAGCTCCGGCAGACGCCGGTAGCGCTGATGAACGTGCCCCAATGTCGAATTGTGGGCGGGGAAATACATGACGCCCGGCTCGGGCGCCTGCCGCCATGTCTGTTTCGTCCGACTACTCCGTAAGTCCCGGTGCGTAGTCTGTCCCTTAGATCTCGTTGATCTCCTCGAGTAGCATGGAGAGGGAACGAGTATATCCCGCTCAGTCCCGAACGGGAAAGGACACAAGCACTGTGTCAGCGAGTGAGCCACCACCAACCGACTCGTGCGTCAGCGCCACAGTTGACATCCGCATTCGGCGTGGCGCTAGTGGGAAGCTCCATCTCGCGAGTCTGACGGCAGGTTGTGTCCGGCGCGGTCCTAGCGTCCAATATGTGGGAGTCTGAATGCAGGTCGCTGATCGCTCCGCCCATCTGATCGCGAGGAAGAACCGTGAGCTTCTGCGCCGAGACGTTAGAGACGGCGCTATGGCAGGTGTGCTCGGCGGTGCGGGAATCATGGTCCTGGTCTTCGGCTTCGACATGCTGTTCTTCAGCCCGCTGGCTACACCGGACTTCCTGTCGGGCGCGTTGCTCGGTGGCGGGGAGACGGATGCCCGGCTGCGGGCGCGCGGATCGTTGTCTTTACGATTCTTCACCTGGCCGTATTCAGTCTCCTCGGGATTGGCCTTGCCAGGATCTTCAGCATCACCGGGTTGCGGAGGACGATCCTGGCCGGGGGGGCGTACGGTCTCATCATGTGTACGATCATGTTCGCTGCGAGCCTGCAGCTCAGCGGCACCCAAATGTCGTCGGAGCCTGGATGGGCGGCCATAGTCGGGGCCAACGTCACGGCCGGCGTCATCATGGCCGTATTCCTTCGCATCGTGCAGGAGCTTCCTTCCGGCTAGTACGGCCTGGGCCACGGGATTCGCGACGATCCCCGTGCTTAAGGTTCCCTCTCTTGACCTCACCTCTGAGTAGCGCTAGTATCTCAATGAGAACGATTCTCATCTAAGCTAACGCACTTATCCGTAGCCTAATACACGAATGCTGACTCGTACTCTTCTCCTCTGGGCCGTGCTCGCGATCACCGGCTGCGCGTCGGCGCCTCCTGAGTCCGCCTGGATGCCGCCGGCCGGCGACGACAGCCGGGTAGGCCTCCTCGTCATGGCCCACGGCGGATCGGTCGACTGGAACGAGACCGTGGCGGATGTCGTGGCACCGCTGCGAGACGACCTGCCCACGGCGGTCGCGTTCGGGATGGCGGACCCGAAGACCCTCGAGGTCGGACTGGACTCGCTGCGTTCTGCCGGAGTCACACACGTCGCGGTCGTGCGGATGTTCATCTCCGGACAGTCGTTCCTGGCGCAGACCGAGTACCTGCTTGGTCTGTCAGGAGAGAAGCCTCGGTCCTTCGCGGACGGGGAAACCGATGCGGGAAGTCCTCCCGAAGCCGGGGCGATCAGCCGCGGTCTGATTGTGGCCACGCACGAGGCCGGTCTGATGGAGTCCCGGGAAGCGCGGGAAATCATGGTGGAGAGAGCCCGATCGCGAAGTCAGCGACCCGAGGACGACAGTGTGCTCCTGCTGGCGCACGGTATGGGCGATGACGATCAGAACGAGAGCGTCGTTGAAGCGATGGAGGCCGTGTCCATCGGTATCGAGAAGGCTGGATTCGAATCCGTCCTCGCATTGACCCTGCGGGAGGACTGGCCGGAGAAGAGAGCGATCGCTGAACGGCGAATCCGGGAGTACGTCCGGAGCGAGTCCGAAGCCGGACGGAAGGTGATCGTCGTTCCGTTGCGCCTCTCCGGGTTCGGCCCGTACTCCGAAGTCCTGTCCGGACTGGAATACATGCCGACCGAAGGGCTGCTGCCACACGCCGCCGTATCGGACTGGATTCGAGACACGGCGGCACGAGTGATATGTGACAGCGGCTGGCAGAGCCCGCTCACGAGGTGCGCCACCGGGACTCGCGCCGAGACTTGAGCGGTCCCCTCGGCTTCGTATATTGATGTCATGCGCCTGCCATCGCTGGATCGCGTATTTGCCACCGCAGTTCACGCCGCCCGGCGCTTTCCGCTCGTTCTGACCTGCGCCGTAGTGGCCGCGGGTGCAGGGATGTTGCTCGTCGGTTCCTCAGGGGGTGACGACGACCTGCTCGAGCGTGTCCTGTACGTCAGCACGCTGGGCCTGCCCCTGTTCGTGGGTATCACGCTCTTCGCGCAGCGACGAAACTGGGCCGGCGTGCCGCTGCTGCTCGCGCGCCTGGGGGGCGTTCTCCTCCTGGCGGCGCTGTTCCTCGTGCGACCGGCGTGGTCCGATTCCGTGGCGTTCCTGCGCTACGTTCAGCTGAGCCTCGCATTCCACCTGTTGGCCGCGTTCGCCCCGTATCTGGCCGTCGGAGAGCTGAACGGCTTCTGGCAGTACAACAGGAGTCTCTTCCTGCGGGTGCTGACGACGGCCGTGTTCGCCGGCGTGCTCTACGTCGGGATGGCCGGGGCCCTCGCGGCGGTGGACAACCTCCTCGGGATCGACGTGGAGGGCGAGACGTACGGTCGCCTGTGGTTCTTCATCGCCTTCGTGTTCGGCACGTGGTTCTTCCTCGGCGGCGTGCCTGAGGACCTGGCGGAGCTGGAGACGAGGACGGACTACCCGGCGATCATCAAGGTCTTCAGTCAGTTCATCCTCACGCCGATCGTCGCCGTCTACCTTGTCATCCTCACCGTGTATCTGGGCAAGATCATCGTGACCCGGGTGTGGCCCAGCGGGTGGATCGGATATCTGGTC
>JBDHFS010000135.1:0-8474 GCA_039590285.1 Gemmatimonadota bacterium | reverse complement strand
AGAAGCATGTCCATGGCAGGACGGCGCTGGACTTCGGGTGCGGTACGGGTCGCTCGACACGATTCCTGCGTGATCTGGGTTTCCGTCCCATCGGTGTGGACATCTCGGAGAACATGCTCGCCCTAGCGCGTGAGAGGGACCCCGAAGGCGAGTATCGACTCGTTCCGGACGGCGAGCTGCCCGGAATCGAGACCGGCGTATTCGATCTCGTACTGTCGGTGTTCACGTTCGACAACATCCCCACGATGGAGAAGAAGTCCGCTCTGCTCGGGGCTCTCGGTGATCTTCTCAACGAGCACGGCAGGATCGTCAGCCTCGTCTCGTCCCCGGAGATCTACGTCAACGAATGGGCATCCTTTTCCACGCGCGATTTCCCGCAGAACAGGGACGCCCGGAGCGGCGACACCGTCCTCATCGTCATGCTGGATGTCGACGACAGACGCCCGGTGGAGGACGTGATGTGGACGGACGACGACTACCGGGAGGCGTACCGGCGAGCCGGTCTGAAATCGATCGACATCCACAAGCCGCTGGGGCGGCCCGCAGAGCCGTTCGAGTGGGTCAGCGAGGAAAAGATATCGCCGTGGGTCATCTATGTACTCCAGCGTTCGGGTGAGGGAGGCCCTGTGACATGACGGAATCGGCTACGACTTCGATCGCGGCGGTGCAAGCCACGTCCGTGTTTCTCGATCGCGACGAGCTCCGCGTGCATCGTCGCCCCGCGTCCGGCGTCGCGCTGGTCGAGGACGAGGCGGACAGGACCGAAATCGAAACCGGGTGAGAGCCATGTTCGTTCTGATTCGCACCGTCACCTACGCCTCGATCTTCGTCGGCCTCTTTCTGGTGTTCGTGCCCGCAAGGCTCATCTCCTGGTCCGGTTTCGTGCGGCCGGCATCGATCGGGGGCTGGCAGGTGACCGGGATGGCGATCGGCGTCGTCGGTGCGCTGCTGGCATTGTGGTGCGTGCTCACCTTCGCCGTCGTGGGCCGGGGCACTCCGGCGCCGTTCGATCCGCCCCGACAGCTGGTCGTACGCGGTCCGTACCGGTACGTGAGGAACCCGATGTACATCGGTGCCGGACTCGTCCTTGGCGGAGCCTGGCTGTTCTATGGCTCGCTGCCGCTCCTCGGCTACACGGTCCTCTTCGTGATCGTGACGCACCTGTTCGTGGTCTCGTACGAGGAGCCGACGCTGCGGCGCCTGTTCGGGAGCGAATACGAGGAATACTGTGCGCGTGTCGGGCGGTGGCGGCCCCGGAATACGCGCGGTGTTGGCTCGTCCGTGGGCTGATCTCGAGACGGATTCGGGGGACTAGGGCTCGACTTCGGAGTGGGGAGCGGGAGTCGGGGCTGCGGACACCTCTTCCCCCTCCGCCTCCGGGTCCCACAGCGCCTCGCCCGGCGGCGCCACGGCGTAGATGACTCCGACCGCCGGCCCTTCCGTCTCCATCAGCTTGAGGGCTCGCTCGGGATGCAGCTCGACGAACGCCTCCAGCGTCCTCGCCGCTTTGTTCTCGCCCAGAACGAGTGCTACGTACCTGGTTCCGTATCGGACGATCACGGAGTCGAGCCCAGCGGCGAGCACCTCCGGCGTTTGGTCGTAGCGACCGTAGTCATCCGCGAGGAAGCGCCACGAGGGCACCGCCGTCCGGCCCGTTTCCCAGTGCACGTATGGATCGAGTGCCGACGCGATCACCTCGTCCGGGCCCGTGCTCGTGCGGATCCACTCGTTGAGCGGAGCGTACGCCCGCGCCGCGACCGTCTGAGGTGTGGCCCACGAGCGCAGGACGTGCCCGCGGCTGTGATACACGATGGCATTGACGGCGAACACGAGCGTGGCGATGACGCCGACCGGGACGCCCCACCGGGGCAGGTCCGTCCGGATCTTCGGCACGGCCTCCCACAATCCCTCGAGAACGAGCAGCGTAAGAAGGGGCATGATCGCGTAGAAGAAGCGATACGGTTCGTAAGGCCACACGAACACCAGGCCCAGGTACGCGAACGGAAACAGCGCAAGCGGCGGATTGCGTCGCCAGACGCCGGGGAGTCCATAGGCGGCCGCCGCGCCGAGAGCCAGAAGGACGAAGAACAGAGCCCAGGCGGGAGACCTGGGCAGCCAGACGAATTGCACGGTCTCTAGGAACGGTCCCCAACCGGCTGATGCGATCTCGCTCAACCTTCCGATCGCGCCTCCCTCCAGCCCTTCGTCCAGCCACGCGCCGTACGAGCCGTACTGACCGGCGATGGGAGCGGGAACGTCCGCGGCCCTCCAACCCGCCCATGCCAGCCAGGCGAGCGTGGGAACGGCAGCCGCCGCTGTCGCAACGCCGGCGCGCCGCCACATACGATGCGCGAAGAGAGGCAGCAGGATGGCTACGACGAGGGTCAGGCCTATCAACCGGGTCAGAACGGCGAGCCCCCCCAGAAGTCCGAGGGCCACCGCCCAACCCATCTCTCCGCCCGGAAGAGACCATGTGGGACCACGCCCATCATCTTCGGGGGCGGGATCCGGTCGCCGGGCCGCCAGGAGCAGCGCGACCGTACACAGCAGGATGAACAGCGACTCCGACAGGAGCACGGTGGCGATCGACATGGACGGAACGGTCAGAAACGCGTACAGCGACACCACACCCGTCAAAACCACACGCCAGGCTCCACCGCGCGCGAAGAGCAGGAACGTTCCCGCGGCGGCAAGCCCCCAGAACAGGGCATTGAGTGTCTTGAGCGGTCCGAGGTTCTCGGGATAGACGCCGAAGACCTTCCAGGACGCCGCCAGGACAATCGGATAGGCGGGAGGATACTTCACCCCCGGCACTTCCCCCGGCAGGTTCGAGTAGACGTAGCCGTCTCCCCCGGCCAATGACCGGGCGAGGGCGAGGTAGGCTCCGTCGTCGTAGTAGATGCCTGCCCCTACGGGCTCCTGTGATCTCACGGTGACCAGTGTCACCACGACCGCCACCGTCACGGCGACGAGCCTCGTCAGGGAGCTCATCAGGCGTCGGTTCCTTCGGTGCCGGCCAGCACGTTCAGGAAGTCCTCCAGGATGCCGAACGTCAGCCCCCAGATCACTTCTCCTCCGTAATCGATCGAAGGATACTCCCGCCGCGATGGCGCTTCGCGCACGAGCGTCGCGCGGTACGCCGGATCCGACAGGTCGGGCAGGGGAATCCACAGATGGCCGGTGAGCTCTTCGTTCAGCGTCACCTTCTGGTCCTCCGCCAGCCAGGCCACGAATGGAGTCACGCAGATGGAGGGAAGGTGGCGGCTGCGCGGATGAATCTCGCCCAGTCTCCCCAGGTGATCCTCCCTCTCGAGCCGCAGGCCCGTTTCCTCGAGCGTCTCGCGACGGGCCGTATCGAGGAGATCGGCGTCCTCCCGATCCTGCCGTCCACCGGGCAGCGCGACGTGTCCCGACCACGGATCTCCCGGCACCCTCGCGCGACGTACGAACAGGACCTCCGGCTCGCCGCCCGCTTCGCCCGACGGCCGGACTATCAGGGTCACGGCGGCCCGGATCTCGCATTCGATCTCGGGAATCCGATCCACGGATCGGTCCACGAGCGCCGACCGAAGGCGTTCTCGCCAGTCTGTCGACCGGGTGGGCATGTCCGCCGGTCCGTCCGTGTCGCGACTCATGCCCCATACTCCCGTGTGGCCTCGGCGGCTTCGAGCAGGGACTCGTAGCTGGCGTACCGGCTAGCGCGTACGACCCCTGCATCCACGGCATCGCGGACCGCGCATCCGGGCTCGCTCACGTGGAGGCAATCCGTGAACCGACACTGCTCCACGAGCGGTCGAAACTCCGGAAACGCGTGCGCCAGATCGGCCGGGTCCACGCCGGCGGGCTCGAAGTACTGGATCCCGGGCGTGTCCGCCAGGTAGCCGCCTTCCGGAAGTGGAATGAGAAGGCCCGCGGACGTGGTGTGCTTTCCTCGGCCCGTCTTCTCGCCCACGGCGCCCACCCGGAGCTCGAGATCGGGCAGGATCGCGTTGACGATGCTCGTCTTGCCCACGCCGGACGGTCCGGTGAACACCGTGATGCGTCCGGCGAGTCGTTCCCCGAGCGCTATCAGGCCCGTCCCACTCTTGGCGCACGTGGGAATCACCGCGTACCCGAGCGACCGATAGGCGTCGATTCCGGTCGGCACGCGTTCATCCGACGAGAGGTCCATCTTGTTGATCACGATGATCGCCGGCAGCTCGTGCAGCTCGGCCACCGCGAGGACGCGATCCAGAAACCGGTCATCGGGCTCGGGACGCTGGACGGAAAGCACGACGGCTACCTGATCGACGTTGGCGGCGAGCACTTGCTCGCGGCGCTTCGCGAGGGAATGACGGGAGAGCCGGCTGTCCCGCGGCAGCACTTCGGAAATGCGGCAACTGCCGTCCTCGAGCCGTTCGATCGTTACGCGGTCCCCGATGGCGACACGCTCCACGGGCCCGCGCTTGGCTCTGCCTCGCAGGGAGCACTCGAGAGTCCCATCGGGCGTGTGAACCCGATACACACCGGCCGTGAACTGGAGAACGCGGCCGGTGATCACGCTGGCGGCGCCTCCGGTCCCACGAGCTCCTCGAGGCAGTTCCACGCGAGAAGGGCGCACTTCACCCGGATGGGGAACCTCGACACTCCGACCAGCGACCGCAGGTCGCCCAGATCGGCGTCGGCCGCCGCGTCCGTGTCACCGCGCAGCATGCGCCTGAAGGTGTCCAGGATGCCCAGCGCTTCCTCGATCGTCTTTCCTTCGAGCACGCCGCTCATCATCGATGCCGAAGCCTGGCTGATGGCGCAGCCCTTGCCCTGAAAGTGCACGTCGACGATCCGGATGCCCTCGACCTTGAGCATGAGGTCGATCACGTCACCGCACAGCGGGTTGTTGAGCGTGACTGTATGAGTAGCCTCATCCAGAGGCCCCTTGTGTCGGGGCCGCCGGTAGTGGTCGAGGATCACCTGCTGGTAGAGGTCCTGCAGCGAGCCGAGGTCGAGACCCTCGCCGCCATGACCGGTCGTCGTCATCTCGTTCAGGCCACTCCGAACAGTTGAGCCGCCAGCCCCAGGGCGTCCACCAGGGCGTCGATCTCCGAACGCGTGTTGTAAAGGTAGAGGCTGGCCCGGGCCGTCGCATCCACCCCCAGGTGATCCATCAGCGGCTGATTGCAGTGATGCCCCGCCCGAATCGCCACACCCTTCTGGTCGAGGATCGTGGCCAGGTCGTGCGCGTGAATGTCGGCGTAGCGGAACGAGATCACTCCAAGCCGGTCCTCCCGCGGACCATAGATCTCCAGTTGGTCGATCTCCCCCAGGCGCTCGAGCGCGTATGAGGTGAGGTCGGCCTCCCAGTCGCGGATGGCATCGAAGCCCACTCCCCTCAGGTAGCGGATCGCCTCGGCGAACCCTATGGCGCCGGCCATGTTCGGCGTTCCCGCCTCGAACTTGTGCGGAACGGTGGCGGCCGTGAAGCCTTCGAGCCGCACTTCGGAGATCATCTCTCCGCCTCCCTGCCACGGAGGGATGGCATCGAGGAGCTCCCGGCGCCCCCACAGCGCCCCGATCCCGGTCGGGGCCAGCATCTTGTGTCCGCTGAACGCGTAGAAATCACACCCGAGCGCCCGAACGTCGATCCGCATATGCGGCACGGCCTGGGCTCCGTCCACCACGCACACAGCCCCCGCCGCACGGGCCTTCGCCGCGATCTCCGCTACGGGATTCACCACACCCAGGGTGTTGGAAACATGGGTCACGCCCACGAGACGCGTGCGATCGGTGAGCAGACGGTCGTAGTCATCCATGACGAGCGAGCCGTCCGGCGCCACGTCGACGAATCGAACGGCGGCGCCCACACGCTCCGCCAGAATCTGCCACGGAACGAGGTTGGAATGATGCTCCATCTTCGTGAGGAGGATCTCGTCTCCCGCCCCGACGTTGGCGGCGCCCCATGCGCCCGCGACGAGGTTGATGCCCTCCGTGGTGCCGCTCACGAATACGACCTCGGTCGGGTCGGCCGCTCCGATATGCTCCGCCACGACCTCCCGCGCGTCCTCGTACGCCTGGGTCGCCTGGATGGCGAGCTCATGGGCTCCCCGGTGCACGTTGGCGTGAGTCTCCCGGTAGTAGGCCGCGACCGCCTCGATGACGGAGGTCGGTCTCTGCGCGCTCGCGGCGTTGTCCAGGTAGACCAGCGGGGAGCCGTGGATCCGGCGTGAGAGGATGGGAAAGTCGCTGCGAATGCGCTGGATATCGTAGGCGGGTGCCGCGGCGACCGAAGTGGAGTTGGGTCTATCCATTGGCTGCGCCTCTGGCGCCGATTAGAGCCCCGACGCCGCGGGCCCGATCCCGAGGATCGCCGGCGGTGTGCTCAGTCGACCCGGATCTGGATCTCCGCGCCCTCCACCCGGGTCTCGTAGGTACGCACGGGCCGCACGGCGGGAAGTGCGCGCGGCGTCCCGCTCTCCAGGTCGAACCGCGCTCCGTGCAGGACGCAGGTCACCTGCCCGTCCGCCAGCTCACCGGAAGAGAGAGGAAACTCTTCGTGCGAGCACTGGTCGTGCAAGGCGAAGACCCGTCCGCCAGCGTTGGCCAGCACGATCTTCTCGCCCTCGAGCTCGATCTGGATCATGGACCCGTCGGGTACCTCCTCCAGCTTCGCCACCGTACGGAAGTCGCCCATTGCGTATCCCTCAGATCTGAATCTTCTCTTCGATGGATTCCCGGATACGCGACCGCACGCCCTCACCGGGGACCCTCTCGAGCACTTCGTCGAAAAACCCGAACACCAGGAGGCGCTCCGCCTGCCGTCGGTCGAGACCCCTGCTCATCAGGTAGAACAGCATGGTGTCGTCCACCTGACCGACTGTGGCGCCATGCGAGCACCGGACGTCATCGGCACCGATCTCCAGATTCGGCAGCGTGACGGCGCTGGCTTCCGGACTCAGGAGCAGGTTGCGGTTCGTCTGGTAAGCATCCGTGAGCTGCGCGCCTTCGGCCACCTTGATGAGCCCGCGGAACACACTGTTCGATGCTCCGGTGAGGGCTCCCTTGTACAGCAGGTCGCTGTGTGCACTCGGGGCCTCGTGATGCTGCAGGGTATGGTGGTCGAAGTGCTGATCCCGGTCGCCGAACCACAGTGCAAGCATCTCGCTCCGGGCGCCCTGGCCCTCCAGATGGCTCGTGACGTCGGCCCGCGCCACGTCGGCTCCGAGCGTGACGTTGAATCCGTTGAGCTCGCTGTCTCGTCCGGTATTGGAGTGCTGCATGCTGAAGTGCCGGACGCCGCGGCCGTACTGCTGGAGCGCCAGGTAGCTCACCGACGCGCCATCCGCGCCGAAGATCTCGACTCCGTTCAGACTCAGCGTCTCGAGCTCGAGGTCGGGCGAAACGTACTCGTCGATGCAGGTGACGCGGGCGCCGGCCTCGGCCACGATCAGGGAGTGCGTCGAGACGATCCCTCCCGCCTCATCCAGGTATCGGAAGGCGTGCAGCGGATGCTCGACCTGTACGCCGGCCGGCACGTACAGCAGGTAACCACCGGACAGAAGCGCCGCGTGTAGGCTCCACAGCTTGCGCTCCATCGGGGCCACATCGCTCCGGAACAGAAAGCGCTCGAGCAGATCGGGGCGCTCTTCCGCCACCTCCACGAGGGGAGCGTAGATCACGCCTTTCCGGTCCAGCTCGGGCTCGACGCGCGAATGCTCGATGCAGCCATTGTGGCGGATCAGGACCCCGGCACGCTCGCTGTCGCTCTCGAGCGCCTCGCGGACGGGTGTCGGCAGCTCATCGATCGACTGCACCCGATCGCCCTCACAGGTAACGGGCGTGAACGCCTCCGGATCGAGGTCGCTGATGTCCGTATACCGCCACTCCTCGCTCCGGCGGCTCGGCATCGGCGTATCGATGTACGTCTTCCACCCATCACGCCGCAGCCCGGCAAGCATCGACGGCTCCGCGACGCTCCTCACGTACGCGGCGAGACCGCGGGCAATCGTACCACTCGATGCGGTTCCGGTGCGGGCCATCGCGTCCGTCGCTTCGTCGGTCATCGTTCCTTCTGCCAACGTGAATCTCCTTGCTTCGGAAGCCTCCGGACGTCGGGAGGCTTCCGGATATTCTGTCACTCAGGGCGCCGACTCAGCCGACGCTGCCCTCCATTTCCAGCTCTATCAGGCGGTTCAACTCGATCGCGTATTCGAGCGGCAACTCCTTGGCGATCGGCTCGATGAAGCCCCGCACGACCATGGTCATCGCCTCTTCCACGGAGAGACCGCGACTCATCAGGTAGAACAGCTGCTCCTCGCCGACCTTCGAGACGGACGCCTCGTGCCCGATCGTGGCCATGTTCTCGTCGATCTCGATGTACGGATACGTGTCCGTGCGCGAGGTCTCGTCCAGAAGGAGGGCGTCGCACTCCACGTTCGACCTGGCGCCTACCGCGCCCTCGTACACCTTGCACAGTCCTCGATACGAGGAGCGTCCCGTGCCCC
>JBDHFS010000134.1:0-8511 GCA_039590285.1 Gemmatimonadota bacterium | reverse complement strand
TCCCCCATTCGGACACCCACGGATCAACGCTCGCTTGCAGCTCCCCGTGGCTTTTCGCAGCTTGCCACGTCCTTCTTCGCCGTCCTGTGCCCAGGCATCCACCCCGCGCCCTTATCGCTTGATCCCTTCCACTACCCACTAGCAGAAAAGATCCGCCTCACTACGCCCTCTCGGCACTCCACAACAACCTCTCACCCCAATTTGTCAAAAAGCAGGCCCGCCCCTTTCGAGGCGGGCCCGTTAACATAGGCGGCAGGCCGCATTCAGTCAACGCCCTCCGGGCCCTCAGAACGTGATTCCAAACCCCATCGCGGAGTTGCTTCCCACGGTGAGCCCGAAGCGGAGCATCCAGCTCGCGCCGAACTGCATATCGAGTCCGAAATCCACGTCGAAATGGAGCCTGGTGTCGGTGTTGGATCCGCCGACCCCTATGTCCAGAGCCAGGCGCGGCGTCGCATAGGGAGTCAGCGCCCATTTGCCGTCATCCGATCGGAACTTGCGCGCCAGGGAGACCCCTCCGGGAATGCGCAGGATCCCGAAGCTTCCGTCGCCCGTCGCCCAGCCGAATCCGAATCCGGTGACCCAGCCCACGTCGAGGGGAAACTCGTCCGACACCTCGACGAACTGCGAGGAAATGTCGACTCCCCCGTTGAGGGCGACGTCCCCCCCGGAAACCTCGTTGACCGAGGCGCGCAGCCCCAGGTCGACGTCACCGGCTTTCCGGAACGTGGCCATGCCACCGAAGTCGTTGATGTCGTTGACGATGACGAGATACACGCCCGTTCCCGTCTCGCCGTACGGCGTATTGAACGAAGGGTGGTCGTAGATCTGGGCGGTGGCGGCTCCGGTACCCGTGAAGAGAGAAATCACGGCAACCGTCAGCGATCGTAACGGGATTCTCGTTCGCGGCCTCATTCGACACCTCCTGGAATCCGCCGGCGAATCAGGGTTGACCGCCTCATTCCAGCAAGAGCCGTTCCGCGTGAGGTCCCGCGTCTAGCGGTCGACGCGTCAAGCGCCTTGCGGGCCTATTCCTTCGGTAGATTCCGCGGAGCCGATCTCTTCCGCGAGCACGGAGACCTGGTTCTCGACGACCTGCAGAAAGCCGCCGGAAACGTGAATCCTGTGTACAGTGCCACCATCCCGTACGGTGACTTCACCGCTCCCCAGCAGCACCATCATCGGCGCATGTCCATACAGGATACCCATCTGACCGTCCCAGGCCGGGGCGATCACGCTTTCTCCGCTACCTTCGAATCCCACCTCGGTGGGCGAGATCACGGCGACCTGGAGCTTCCGCGGCGCTTCGTCCATCTGACGCTGGCCTCCTAGCCCTCTATCTCGCGCGCCTTCGCCTCGGCTTCCTCGATATCGCCCACCATGTAGAAAGCCTGTTCGGGCAGGTGGTCGAACTCGCCGGCCACGACCGCCTCGAACGACTCGATCGTCTTCTCGAGCGGCACGTACTTGCCCGCGAACCCCGTGAACTGCTCGGCCACGAAGAAGGGCTGAGACAGGAAGCGCTGAATCCGCCGCGCCCTGGCGACGATGACCTTGTCCTCCTCGCTGAGCTCATCCATCCCGAGAATCGCGATGATGTCCTGGAGGTCCTTGTATCGCTGCAGGATCTCCTGCACGCGGGTGGCCGCGTCGTAGTGGCGCTCGCCGAGGAACTGCGCATCCAGGATGCGGCTGCTCGATTCCAGCGGGTCCACGGCCGGGTAGATCCCGAGCTCCGCGATTTGGCGCGAGAGAACGGTCGTAGAGTCGAGGTGCGTGAACGCGGCCGCCGGCGCCGGGTCGGTGAGGTCGTCCGCCGGTACGTAGATCGCCTGCACCGAAGTGATCGAGCCGGACCTCGTCGACGTGATCCGCTCCTGCAACTCGCCCATCTCGCTGGCCAGCGTCGGCTGGTAGCCCACGGCGCTCGGCATGCGGCCGAGGAGCGCCGACACCTCGGAACCGGCCTGACTGAAGCGGAATATATTGTCGATGAACAGAAGCACGTCCTGGCCTTCGACGTCGCGGAAGTACTCGGCGACCGTGAGGCCCGAAAGGCCTACGCGCAGCCGCGCGCCCGGGGGCTCGTTCATCTGCCCGTAGATCAGGGCCGTCGAGGCGAGCACGCCGGATTCCTTCATCTCGAGCCACAGGTCGTTCCCCTCGCGGGTACGCTCGCCCACGCCGCAGAACACGGACCGGCCGCCATGCTCCTGCGCGATGTTGTTGATCAGCTCCATGATGATGACGGTCTTGCCCACCCCGGCCCCGCCGAACAGGCCGGTCTTTCCACCCTTCACGTACGGAGCGATGAGGTCGATGACCTTGATGCCGGTCTCGAAGATCTCCGTCTTGGGCTCGAGGTCGACGAACTTCGGCGCTTCCCTGTGGATGGGCCAGCGCTCGCTGGCCTCCACCGGGCCCGCCTCGTCCACCGGCTCGCCCAGGACGTTCAGGATCCGCCCGAGGGGCGCCTCGCCGACCGGTACGGAGATGGCCTGGCCCGTATTGCGGACCGGCATCCCGCGACGCACGCCGTCGGTGGAGTCCATGGCAACCGCCTTCACCTGATTGCGGCCGATGTGCTGGGCGACCTCGCACACCAGCTTGTGCGATTCGCCTTCGTCACCGGTCCACTCCAGCTCGAGCGCGTTGAAGATCTCCGGCATGTGCTCCGGATCGAACGCCACGTCGAGCACCGGACCGATGACCTGCACGACCTTGCCGAACTCCTTCGTCTGCTCTGCCATCTGGATCCCTGTTCTCAGTTGAACCGCTTCGCGACCTCCGCCGACGACCAGGCCGGTCGGGCCTCCGAAACGGGCACGGCTATCCCTTCAGCGCCTCGGCACCACCGATGATCTCGGCCAGCTGGCTGGTGATCTCCTGCTGCCGGGCGCGGTTGAACTGTCTGCGGAGCGTCACCAGGAAGTCGTCCGCATTGTCGGTCGCGCTCTTCATCGCCGTGCGTCGCGCTCCCTGCTCGGCCGCCGCGGTCTCCACGAGGGCCCGGAACATGGAGCTCACGAGGTGCATGGGCAGCAGCTTCGAAAGAATCACGTCCGGCGACGGATCGAGGATGTAGTAGGGCTCGCGGCTCGGCCGCTCCGGCGGCACGTACACGGGCAGGAGGCGGCGCGTGATCGGCGGCGTGCTCATCACGCTTCGGAATTCGGCATGTACGACGAACACGGCGTCGAGCTCTTCCCGGACGAACCTCTCGGCCAGTGGCTCGATGAGTGAACGCGCGTGCTCGGGTGTCGGACTGTCACCGATGTCGGTGTGCTTGCCGGCCATCTCCACGTGACGGAACCGGAAATAGCTGATGCCCTTCTTCCCGATGACGTGAAACTCGGTCTCGACGTCGGACGCCCGCAGCTCGGAGAGGAGGTCCCGGGCCTTGCGGATGAGATTGACGTTGAAGGCCCCGCACAAGCCGCGATTGCTCGTGATGAGCACGACCGCGGCGCGACTGATCCGGTCGGGCTGACGGAGGATCGCCTCGAGCTCCGTGAGCTCGGGCGTGATCATGTTCTCGACGACGGCCGTCAGGCGATCCGCGAACGGGCGGGCCTGGCGCACGCGCAGGTGGGCGCGACGCAGCTTCGACGTCGCGACCATCTCCATGGTGCGAGTGATCTTGCGCGTGCTCTGGACGGATCGCATCCGTCGCCCGATGTCTCTGGCCTTGGCCATCTATCCGCTCACCCGGTGGTTCGCTCGGGTCTCGCCGGGCTCAGCCGGCGGCCTCGGCGGCCGGCTCCTCGGCCTCCTTGGTGCGAAACAGCTTCTTGTGTGCCTCGATCGCGTCGCGCAGCATCCTCTCCGTCTCGTCGCTGATCACCTTCTCGCCGCTGATCGCCCCTCCCACTTCGGGGTGCGCCGATCGCATGTATTCGCGGAAGCTGGCCTCCCAGTCCCGGATCTCGGACCCATCCAGGTCATCCAGGTATCCCTGCGTCACGGCGAAGATCGCCATCACCTGGTCCTCGACGGGAAGCGGCGCGTACTGACCCTGCTTCAGCACCTCGACCGTCCTCTCACCGCGTGCCAGCTGACGTTGGGTCGCCGGATCCAGGTCGGAACCGAACTGCGCGAACGCCTCCAGCTCGCGATACTGCGCCAGGTCGAGGCGCAAGCTGCCCGCCACCTTCTTCATCGCCTTGATCTGCGCCGAGCCGCCGACCCGGGAGACGGAGATCCCGGCGTTAACGGCCGGCCTGACTCCCGAGTAGAACAGGTCGCTCTCGAGAAAGATCTGGCCGTCCGTGATCGAGATCACGTTCGTCGGGATGTACGCGGACACGTCGCCGGCCTGCGTCTGAATGATCGGCAGCGCCGTCAGGGAGCCACCGGGCTTTTCGAGATCCGGGTGAGCCTCGATGACCTTCGCTTCCTCGCTGACCTTGGCGGCCCGCTCGAGCAGGCGGCTGTGCAGATAGAACACGTCGCCCGGGAAGGCCTCCCGCCCCGGGGGGCGGCGAAGGATGAGCGAGATCTCCCGGTACGCATCGGCCTGCTTGGAAAGGTCATCGTAGATCACCAGCGTGTGGCGGCCCTCCTTGTACATGAAGTACTCGGCCAGGGC
Source organism: Gemmatimonadota bacterium (assembly GCA_039590285.1). Classification (GTDB taxonomy): domain Bacteria; phylum Gemmatimonadota; class Gemmatimonadetes; order Palauibacterales; family Palauibacteraceae; genus Benthicola. Next base: position 3,923 of record JBDHFS010000134.1, on the reverse strand, counting down.
ACAGCCGCCGTACGGCGCGATGTACTGCAGGGTCGCCGGGTCGGACGCGTTCGCCGCCACGACGATCGTGTAGTCCATGGCGCCTTCCTGCTCCAGGCGATCCACCACGGAGGCCACGGTCGACGCCTTCTGTCCGATCGCCACGTACACGCAAACGACGTCGCCGCCACGCTGGTTGATGATCGTGTCGATCGCTATGGCGGTCTTCCCGGTACGTCGGTCACCGATGATCAGCTCCCGCTGCCCGCGGCCGATCGGGATCATCGAGTCGATGGCCTTGATGCCCGTCTGCAGCGGTTCCTTCACCGGCTGCCGGTACACGATTCCGGGCGCCTTGCGATCGACCTTCATCGTCGTCACGGACTTGATCGCACCCTTGCCGTCGCTGGGCTCCCCGAGTGGGTTCACCACCCGACCAAGGAAGTCCGGACCCACCGGCACCTCCAGCACCCGGCCGGTACACCGCACGGAATCGCCTTCCTTGAGCTGCAGGTAGTCACCCATGACCACGGCCCCGATGTTGTCTTCCTCGAGGTTCAGGGCCAGCGCCGTGATGAGCTCTCCCGTCTCGGACGACTCGACCTCCAGCATCTCGTTGGCCACCGCGGAGGAGAGACCCCAGATCCTGGCGACGCCGTCCTTCACCTCCAGGACCTCGCCAACCTCCTCGAGCTTCAGGTCCTCCTCGTAATGGTCGATCTGCTCGAGCAGGGCCTTCTTCATCTCGCCCGCGCGGAGCGTTGCGTCTGACGTGGGCATATCCAGTCCCGTCCTTGTGTCTGAGCGATCAGCCGGTCGGCTCTACCGACCCGGCATTCTCCAGGAGAGTCCGGCGGAGCAGCTGTAGCCTGCGCCGCAGCGACCCGTCCAGGACCCGGTCCTTCACGCGCACGATCATTCCCCCGACCAGGCGGGGGTCCTGCCGGAAGTCGGCGGTCACCTCGCGACCCAGCACGCGCGAGATCGCCGACTCGATATCCCTCCGGAGCTGCGGATCGGGGTCGACCGTCATGGTGACGCTGGCGTGCACCCGTCCCGTGCGCTCGTTGAGAAGCTCTCGCGCCGCGATCTCGATCTCCGGCAGCAGCGATTGCCGGCGCTTCTCCACGACGATCAGCAGGAAGCGGATGAACGGCTCGGGATACCGGTCCCCGAACACGCTCCGGATCACCTTCTGCTTCTCCGATATCGAGACGCGGGGCGTCTCCAGGAGAGCCCTGAAGCCGGGGACCTCCCGGTACAGCGCCGCCACCTCCTCCAGCGTGGCGAGCCACTCTTCCGCTTCGTCCGTGCGATCGGCGAGCTCCAGTAACGTGTCCGCGTAGTTGCGGGCGACGGCGAAGCGGCTCATTCCATCTCCGCGATGTATTCGTGGACGAGGCGGCGATTCGCATCATCGTCCAGGCTCTCACGGACCAGCCGCTCGGCCGCGGCCAGCGACAGGTCCACGGCTTCGCGCCGCACGGACTCGATCAGGTCCGCGCGCTCTCTCGCCAGCTCCCGGCGGGCACGCTCGAGCATCTCTTCGTTGTCCCTGCGCGCCTGCGTCAGGATCTCTTCCCGCAGGCGTTCGCCGGCCTCCCGGCCCTGCTGGAGGATGTCCTTGGCCTCGCGCCGGGCTTGATCCAGCTGTCTCTGGTGCTCGTCCAGCAGCCGGCGCGCTTCGTCCCTGTCCTCCCGGGCCGAGTCGATGGCCGCCTGGATCCTGGATTGCCTCGTCTCGAGCCCTTTCGCGATTGCCGGGAAGGCCTTCCACCACAGGATCCCGAGCGTGAGCAGGAACAGCACCCACGTCCAGATCGCCAGGCCGGCGTTGATCGACAGCACGGAGCCCTCGGCGGCCCACAGTGGGGCCGGAGCCAGTAGCGGCAGCGCCATCGGCGCTGCCATTCGCCAGATTCTCATCCCTGTCCTGCTTCGTTGATCCCGCGTACCTGCCGGCGGCCACGCGGCCGCCGGAGACAGCGACGGGGTTCCTTACTTGATGAAGCCGGCGATCACCAGCGCGAACAGCGCCGCGCCCTCGATCAGGGCGGCGAGAATGATCGAGCCCGTCTGGATCTGGGCCGCCGCCTCGGGCTGTCGCGCCATCGCATCGGCCATCTGGCCGCCGATGCGGCCGATCCCGATTCCGGCACCAATCACGACACCGGCCGCGCCGATGATGGCCAGGCCGGCGCCCACGTCGCCGGTTACGCCGGCCGTGTCCTGAAGAAGAGCGAGCAAGTTGAGCATCAAGGGTCTCCTTGTAATCCCGGGTTCAACGTTCCGGATCCCTGAGTATCAGCGACAAGATCGTGGCCGCCGGCGCTAGTGCGGGTGCCGGATGAGGCCTATGAATACCGCCGTCAGTGCGGTGAAGATGTATGCCTGGAGCAACGCCACGAAGATCTCCAGGAACATCACGAACAGTCCCAGAGCCAGCGAGCCCGTCACGGCCGCCAGTCCCGTGGCGGACATTCCGCCGTAAACGATGATCAGGCCGAGCAGCGACAGCAGCACGAAGTGGCCTGCCGTCATGTTGGCGAACAGTCGCACGGCCAGCGCAAAGGGTTTCGCCAGCTTACCGATCAGCTCCACGGGAGTCATGATGATCACCATCACGACCTGCATCACCACGGGGATTCCTTTCGGAACGTAGAAGATCGTCCCCATGTATCCCTTCGGGCCCAGCGCCTTGAAGCCCGCCACTTCCACCACGATCAGCGAGACGATGGCCAGAGCGGCGGTGACCGAAATGTTCCCGGTGGCCGACGCGCCGAACGGGACGAGCCCGAGGAGGTTCGCGTACAGGATAAAGAAGAAGAGCGTTACCACGTAGGGAACGAACTTCTCCCCGCCGTGACCGATGTTGGCCAACGCGACGTCGTCCCGCAGGTACAGATAGAAAGCCTCGAAGAAGTTGAGGATTCCGCGGGGCGCTTCACGGCCGGCATCCGTGCGCCCGGCGCTCCTCGCCGCGAGGCCCACCGTGAGAATCGTCAGGAGGCTCGCCAGCAGCAGGAACACCACGTGCTTCGTCGGCGAGAGGTCGATCACGAGACCGCCGAGCCTGACCGGACGGACCTTCAGGCGCTCGAGGCTGATCACGATGGTACCGAACTCCAGGCTCTCCGAGTCCACGATGTGGTGCGTCATGGTCTCGGTGCCCCACTCCTCGGCGTGCGCTCCGTCTTCGCCCGCCGCTTGCTGGTCTAGTTCCGCGTGCCCCTCAGCGGCATCCTGCGCCGCCGGAGCGTGACTCTCGGGCTCGGCTTCCTTGACGGCTTGAGCCGCCGCGAAGTACACGCGATCGGCCGGGCGCTCCTGCGGAGCTCCCAGCGCCAGACCGATCAGCGTGACTGCCAAACCTGCGATCATCCCCGTGTCCGATCTACGTGCGGCGAATCGTTCGATCCGTCGTCGCGAAAGCCAGCCAGCCCGCCTCAAGGAGGAGGAACAGCACCAACGTCAGGCCGTACGCGACCATCAGGTCTCTCGTCGGCGCTCCCGCCAGCGCGGCCAGGAGCCAGACGACGATGCCGGCGCCGAAACGTGCGGTGATTCCCGCGACCCACACCCGGGTCACCGGCTCCCCCCGCTCGAGTCCGCCGGCCAGAAGCCAGAACGACCCCGCCTGAACGATCCACGCAACGCCGACGCCGGCGCCAACGGCTACGATCGAGTATCCGCCTATGGCAGCGGTGACCGTGCCGGCCGCGGCCAGCGCGAGCGTGACACCCAGGTACAGGGTCTTTCTCACGGGCCGTCCCCACCGGACTGACGCTCTTCCGCATCCCGGAGCTCGTCGCGCCGGTCCAGCACCAGGTGCCGGTACATGCTGTAGAAGCCCGCCCCGAAGCCGGTGAAGGTACCGAGTATGACAAGAAGCGGCTGCGTATGGAACCGCTCGTCGAGGATCGATCCGATCCAGGCGAACAGCG
>JBDHFS010000133.1:0-8524 GCA_039590285.1 Gemmatimonadota bacterium | reverse complement strand
TGGGGCACCATCGTGATGTTCATCGCGAACGGGTGGCTGACCTACATGATGAGCCCGCCGGCGGATGTTACCGCCGACACGGCGCCCGAGACCGTCCAGCTGTGGAGCGCGCTGTTCAACGCCACGTGGATGCCGATCAACATCCACCGCCTGATCGCCAACGTCGTGTTCGGAGGCGCGATCGTGGGCATGTACGCGGCGTATCGCTTCCTCGCCGCGCGGACGGACGAGGAGCGGGCCCATTACGACTGGATGGGCTATGTGGGGAACTTCATCGCGATCGGCGCGCTCATCGTGCTCCCGTTCGCCGGTTACTACCTGGGCCGTGAGATCTACGAGTTCAACCAGACCATGGGCATCACGATGATGGGCGGGTTCATGAGCTGGCTGTGGATCATCCAGGCCTTCCTGATCGGTGTTCTGTTCCTGGCGGGCAACTACTACCTGTGGACCGGGATGGGCCGGATCCCGGGGGCCGAGCGGTTCACGCCGTACGTGAAGTGGATGCTGCTCGTGCTGGTCGTCGGGGTGATCGTGTGGGCGACCCCGCACACGATGATCGCGAGCCGGGATGAGATCGCCGCGATGGGCGGCACGCACCATCCGTTCCTCGGGGTCCTCGGCGTCATGAGCGCGAAGAACACGGCCGTGAACCTGATGATCCTCACGACCTTCCTCTCCTTCCTCCTGTATCGCCGGGCCAACAAGGAACCCGTTGTGCCGTGGGCGAAGACGGGAACCCTGGTGCAGGGAATCGCGCTCGGACTGTCCGCCGCCATCGTGATGTTCTACGGGGTGTACGGCTACTTCGTGACCGCGATCGTGCGCATCGGGTTCAGCGTGTACCAGGTGCTCGCGGTGCTGGCGGCCATGGTATTCGTGATCGGCCTCGACATCGCCATGATGCGGGGCGCCCGTTCCCGGGGGGCGATCCAGTGGGGCCGGATGCCGGCCCGCTCCCAGTACGCCCTGTTCATTCTCGCCGTGACCTTCACCTGGCTCATGGGTCTCATGGGCTTCGCGAGGAGCGGGATCCGTCAGCACTGGCACGTCTACGAGGTGATCCGCGATACGAGCCCGCAGGCGTCCACTCCCGCCCTGGGCTCGGCAGCCACGATGATCAGCGTGTGCGTTCTGATCTTTCTGGGGCTGGTGGCCGTGATCTTCTGGCTCGGCGGCCTGGTCGAGAAGCCGGCCCACAAGAGGGACGGAGGCCTCGTGGTGGCGAGCGCCCCGGCCGGCGGGCCCGCCGGGAGCGGGAGCTGACCATGTGGCGCACGAACCTGGCGGTGGCGCTCGTCGTGATCGGCACCCTGGCCGTCTACACGGCCGTGGCCAACGTCATCCCGCAGGTCGAGTCCGAGGTACCGACCGAGCTCGCGCTGGGGGCCGACGTGACCGCCGAGGAGCTCGTGGCAGCGGGCGAGGATCTGTACGCCGGGGCCGGTGGCTGCACGGCGTGCCATGGGCTCGGCACGAGAGCGCCGGACGTGGTCGGGGTGGCCGGCCGCGTGTGCGTTGAGCGCAAGCCGGAGCTCGATTGCAAGGAGTATCTGTACGAGTCCCTCACGGATCCCGGCGCCTACGTGGTCGAGGGCTTCCAGCCGATCATGCCCGACATGCGGCGCACTCTGTCGAACGAGCAGATCTGGGCCGTGGTGGCTTTTCTTCAGAGTCAGGGCGGCGAGGTCACCGTCGCGGCGGCCGACATCGGGGCGGCCGATGCTGCCGGCGAAGAGGACACGGGTACCGGTACGGCGCCGTCGGGCGCTGCCGGGTCGGGTTTCGCCACGGATCCATCCGATCCCGCGGGTCTTCTCCGGGAGGCGGCGTGCACGGTGTGCCACGTGCTCGATGGCGTGGGTGCCCCCGTCGGCCCCCCGTTCGACGGAATGGCAGAGCTGGACGAGAGCTACATCCGCCGGTCGATCCTGTACCCGGCGGCGGACACGGCGCAGGGATACGAGGCGCTGGCAGGGACGATGCCGGCCACGTACGGTGAGCAGTTCAGCGCCGCCCAGCTGGAGGCCATCGTTCAGTTCCTGGCGGAGCGGCCATGAGCCGCGAGCCGATGGACACGCGCGGCACGGAAGCGAACTCGGGCGGCCGGGGCGGCAAGCCCGGGGGCCTGTCCGGGGCGCGGCGACATCCGTTCTGGCAGTCCCTCTTCGTCCTGGCCGCCTCGTACCTGCTGTTCACGGTGGGGATCGCCGTGATTCCTCCTCTTCTGGGCATGGCGAGCGCTCCGGTCCCCAGATCCGTGGTGTGGCAGTACATGCTCACGATGCTGGTCGGCGTGCTGCTGTACGTGAGCGCCGACGAGGAGCGTTGGACCCGCTTCAAGGAGCCGGTCGCAGCCATGCTCGCGGATCCGGAGCGAAGGACCGTTCGCCTGATCGTGCTCACGACACTCCCGCTGCTCGTGGGTTTCCTCACGTACAGGAATCTGAGCGCGGGCGTCGGTGCGCCGCCTTCGCTGCGCTCGGTGCATCCGGCGCCACCCGCCGGAATCACTTTCCGGGGAGCCCAGATCCGGCTCGAGGGCCTCGAGAACCCGCTGCGCTGGGAAGGGTCGATGGAGGATCACCTGGCCGTCGGGGCCGCCGTGTACGTTCAGAACTGCGTGCCCTGCCATGGCGACCTGCTCGACGGCGCCGGTCACTACGCGCACGCGTTCAATCCGCTTCCGGCGGACTTCACCAGCAACGGGACGATCGCGCAGCTCACCGAAAGCTATGTGTTCTGGCGCATCGCCAAAGGCGGCCCCGGCCTCCCCAGGGAAGGCGCGCCGTGGAACTCGGCGATGCCGGCGTGGGAAGATATCCTCACCGAGCACGAGACCTGGGCCGTGATCCTCTACCTGTACGATCAGACCGGCTGGAGTCCCCGTACGTGGGAAGAAGTGTCCGGGGAGGGTGAGCACTGATGGCGTCCAGCCGGGTGCCGATCCTGCTCGCCTCCGGTTTGCTGGCGGTCTCCGCCTTCCCCGGCGCGCCGCGCGCCGCGACAGCGCAGGACGTGCAGCGCGGCAAAGCGGTGTACGACAGGTGGTGCGTTGAGTGCCACGGGGCCGAAGGCCGGGGCGACGGATCCGCCGCGGACCGTATGCTCCCCCGACCCCGCGACTTCGTGCAGGCCCGCTACCAGGTCCGCACCACGGCCAGCGGCGAGCTGCCGACGGATGACGACCTGCGTCGACTGCTGGAGGCCGGGATGCCGGGCACGGCCATGCCGGCGTGGCCCAACCTGGGCCAGGCCGAGCGCGAGGACGTGATCGCCTACATCAAGACCTTCTCGCCCTTCTTCGAGGACGCTCCCCCCGCGGCCATGGACTTCGGAAGCGATCCGGGCGGCGGCGACGCGACGCTGGAGTCCGGACGTGAGGCGTACCGGAGGCTGGAATGCTGGAAATGCCACGGGGACTCCGGGCGCGGGAACGGGCAGTCGGCTCCCACCCTGGAGGACTGGCGCAACCTGCCGATCCGCGCGGCGGACCTCACGGAGCCGTGGGCGTTCAACGGCGGCATGGGGGTGCACGCCGTGCACACGCGGCTCCTTACGGGGCTCGATGGTACGCCGATGCCCGCCTACAGCGACGCGCTCGAATCCGAGGTCGTGACGGCGGAAGAGCTGTGGCACCTGGCTCGCTTCGTGGACGCGATGGGTCCGGGGGGCGAGCCCGAAGTGAGCGAGCTCATCGCGGCCGCTCGCTCCGATGGAGACCTGCCCGGAAGCCCGGATGATCCGGTCTGGGATGCCGTGAGACCGAGCTACGTGCCGCTCGTCGGCCAGGTGATCGAGGCCCCGCGCCAGTTCTCTCCCACGGTGGACGGCGCCTGGGTGCGCGCGATGCATGACGGCGAGGAGCTGGCCGTGCTCGTGGAATGGAACGACCCGTCGGAGAGTCCCGACGCCGGGTGGGACGAGTGGCAGGCGAAGATCGCTCCGGTCCTGTACGCGGATGGGGCGCCCGTCGCATCCGAGGCGCCGATGCCGGACGGTCTCGCGATCCAGTTTCCGCCGGCCGTTCCCGACGGGATGGAACGTCCCTATCTGCTGATGGGAGACGCTCGGAATCCGGTGTACCTGTGGCACTGGGACAGCGAGGGGGGCGTCACCGAGATGCGGGCGCGCGGGCTCGGCGAGCTGGAGCCGCTCGATGGCGGCTGGGTCGATGGCGCCGCCGCCTGGGACGACGGCCGGTGGCGGCTGATGATCCGCCGCCCGCTGTCCACGGGGGACCCGGCGGTCCTCACCTTCGAGGAGGGTGTGGCCATTCCCCTGGGGATCTTCGCCTGGGATGGCTCGAGCGCCGAAGACGCGATCCGCGGCTCGATCAGCTCCTGGTACTTCGTCTACCTGGAGGAGCCGAAATCCGCGGGAGTGTACCTGATCCCGCTGCTGGCCGCCGCGCTCACGGGAGTACTCGGTTTCGCCGTCGCGGCCAGGGCTCAGCGACGCGCCGAGGGATCACTGGAGGAGGCGGCGCAAACAGCATAGCAGACGGAATAGTGCGACACTGGACAGTGTGAATCATGAAGCGCGCCGGGCGAACCGGGCGCGGGACAATCTCGAAATGGAGGAATTCATGACTCGGAAGGACTGGACAAGAGGAATCTCGGCTCTGTGGGTCGTGGCCATCGCGGCGTGCGGCGGAGGCGGGGACGCGGGTGGTGCCGGCGGAGCCGAAAGCGCCGGTGGCGAAGACGCGGCTGCCGGTGGCGACGCGGCTCCGGCCGCGGCAGCGCCGGCCGTGGATCCCGCGGTGGCGGCGACGATCGCCGGCGGCGTCGAGTTCGCGGGCGTCCATCCGGCCATGACCGAGATCGACATGTCCGAGGAGCCCGTATGCCTCGACAAATACAATCAGGGCCCGCCGACGACCGAGAACGCCGTGGGCATGGACGGCCGGCTGGCCAACGTATTCGTGTACGTGAAGGAAGGCGTTTCCGGAGAGTACCCGACGCCTTCCGAACCGGTCCTGCTGAACCAGGAAGCGTGCCGCTACCTTCCGCACGTCCAGGGACTGCAGGTGGGGCAGACGCTGCTGATCAAGAACAGCGACGCCGTGCTGCACAACATCAACACGCAGCCCACGGCCAACCGCGGATTCAACATCAGCCAGCCGCAAGCGGGCATGGAGAGCCGGCGCGAGTTCTCGCGTCCGGAGGTGATGATCCCGGTCAAGTGCGACGTGCACGGCTGGATGAGCTCGTACGTGGGCGTCGTCAGCCACCCGTACTTCTCCGTGTCGGACATGGACGGCTCGTTCTCCATCGGCTCGCTTCCGCCGGGGACATACACCGTGGAGGCGTGGCACGAGCTCTACGGCACCCTGAGCCAGGAGGTGACCGTGGGTGAGGGCGAGACGGCCAGCATCACGTTCGGGTACAGCGCCGACATGGCGAACGCCGACGTTCCGATGGAGGAGCCGCTCGTGATCCGTCACGCGCACGCCGGCGAGCACGAGACAGCTGTCGTCGCGGGGGCCGGCCGATAGCCGGCCAGGCTCCCCGAGCACACCCCAGAAGCGAGGAATAGGGCATGGACTGGTCCCTGCCGCTCAACGCATCGACCCAGGGAGAGGCGATCGACAGCCTGTTCTGGCTGATCTTCTGGATCACCGTGACCGCGCTGGTCATCGTCGAGGCAGGCGTGCTGTGGTTCCTGTGGAAGTACCGGGGCCGGAAGGGCCGGAAGGCCCGCTACACGCATGGAAATGCGACGGCCGAAATCATCTGGACCGCGATTCCGGCGCTGGTCATGGTCTTCCTCGGGATCTACAGCGGCCGGATCTGGGCCAACATCAGGGGCATCGATTCGTTCCCCGAGAACGCGCTCACGCTCGAGGTCGTGGCCAAGCAGTTCGAGTGGAACGTGACGTACCCCGGCGCGGACCGGATGCTGGGCAACACCGACGACTTCACGATCCGAAACCGGTTCGAGATCCCGGTGAACGAGCCCGTGGTGGTCATGCTCGAGTCGGAAGATGCCATCCACTCGTTCTTCATCCCCGAGCTCCGGGTCAAGCAGGACGCAGTGCCGGGGATGACCGTTCCGATCTGGTTCCAGGCGATCGAGACCGGAGAGTTCCAGATCGCCTGCGCGGAACTGTGCGGGCTGGGACACTACCGGATGCGGGCCCGGGTCGTGGTGCACGAGCCCGACTCCTTCGAAGCGTGGTACGCCGAGCGCAGCGCCGCTGCGACGGCGTCCCCATGAGCCGACAACGAACAGGACACCGCGAATGGCGACGATCGTAGCGGAGGCCACGGGCACACCAGTGCTCGCCGACGAGCATCACATGCCCTTCATCCGGAAGTACGTCTTCTCGACGGATCACAAGGTCATCGGGATCCAGTTCCTGTTCATGAGCCTGTTCTTCCTCCTGGTCGGGGGGCTCCTGTCGGTCCTGATCCGGTACCAGCTCGGGTGGCCCGGGAAGGCCATCCCGGGGGGTGGCGCCTTTCCGGAGACCATGGCTCCTGGCGGCATCATACTGCCCGAATTCTACAACTCGCTGGTCACCATGCACGGCACGTTCATGGTGTTCTTCGCCATCATGCCGCTGCTGGTCGGCGTGTACGCCAACTACTTGATACCGCTGCAGATCGGGGCGCACGACATGGCGTTCCCGAAGCTCAACATGGCGTCGTTCTGGATCTCGATTCCCGCCGGGATTCTCATGATGGCCAGCTTCGCGGTGGAGGGTGGCGCGGCGGGCGCGGGCTGGACGTCGTACGCGCCGTTGAGCGCGAGACCCGACTTGAGCGGCGTGTCGCTCGGCCAGCAGATGTGGATCGTGAGTCTGGTGGTCCTGGGGCTGGGCTCCCTGCTCGGAGCCGTGAACTACATCACCACGATCATCAACAACCGGGCGCCCGGGATGACCTGGTTCCGGCTGCCTCTGGCGACCTGGGCCCTTTTCATCACGGCCATCCTGATCCTGCTGGCCATGCCCGTGCTCTCGGCGGCGATGATCATGCTGCTGTTCGACCAGACGATCGGGACCAACTTCTACCTTCCGTCGCTCGGGGGGCAGCCGCTCCTGTGGCAGCATCTGTTCTGGTTCTTCGGGCATCCCGAGGTCTACATCCTGATCCTGCCCGCCATGGGGTTCGTCTCCGAGATCATCTCGAACGGATCACGGAAGCCGATCTTCGGCTACCACAGCATGGTCTTCGCGATCATCGGTATCGCCTTCATGGGGTTCATCGTGTGGGGCCACCACATGTTCCAGAGCGGCATGAACCCGGCGCTGGGCATGAGCTTCATGATCGCGACGCTGGTGATCGCGGTTCCCTCGGCGATCCAGGTGTTCAACTTGATGGGGACGTTGTGGGAAGGGAACATCCAGTTCCACACCCCGATGCTGTTCGCCGTGGGTTTCGTGATGTTGTTCGTGATTGGCGGGCTCAGCGGCGTGTACATGGCTTCCACGCCGGTGGACATCTTCATCCACGACACCTACTTCATCGTCGCCCACATCCACTACGTGCTGCTCGGCGGCAGCCTGTTCGCGATCTTCGGGGCGATCTACTACTGGTTTCCCAAGATGTTCGGGCGGATGATCAACGATACGGCCGGGAAGATCCATTTCTTCGCCACTTTCATCCTGTTCAACCTCACGTTCTTCCCCATGCACGGCCTCGGGATGAAGGGAATGATGCGGCGGATCTACGATCCGGCGCAGTACGAGCACCTGTCCGACATTCAGGACACCAACACCATGGTGTCGATCGCGGCGATCGCCCTGTTCGCCACCGGCATCTACTTCCTCGTGATCTTCTTCTGGAGCCTGTTCAAGGGGAAGAGGGCGCCCGCCAACCCGTGGAACGCGACCACCCTGGAGTGGCAGACGCCTTCGCCGCCGAAGCATGGCAACTGGCTCGAGATTCCGGTCGTGTACCACGGCCCGTACGAGTACAGCCACCCGGACATGGACCGCGACTGGCTGGCCCAGAACGAGCGCCCCGACATCGTCTCGCCGGCCCACCCGGGCCGCACGGCGCAGGCGCAGGGAGGAGGCGGGTCGGACGGGGGGGCGGTCACCGGACATCACCACGGACGGAGCGGAGTGAGCGCATGACGAGTCACGCGGCGACCGTCGGTTCGATGGCCCGCAGGCCGGAGCGCGGCCTGGGGATCTACGACAAGAAAGTCGGGATGTGGGTGTTCCTGTGCTCGGAGGTGATGTTCTTCGCCGGGCTCATCGGTTCGTACATCATTCTCCGTTTCGGAGCCTCGGACACGTGGCCGATGCCCGGCGAGGTGCTCAACGTACCGATCACGGCGATCAATACGTTCGTCCTGATCTGCAGCTCCGTCACCATGGTCAAGGCGTTCGCGGCCGCGGAGTCCGGCAATCTCAAGGCGATGCGCCTGTACCTGCTCGCGACCGCGGTCATCGGCGCGTCCTTCGTCGGCGTGCAGATCTACGAGTACAGCGAGCTGATCCACCACGGGTTCCTGCCGAGCTCGGGGCTGTACGGCGCGACTTTCTTCACGATGACCGGGTTTCACG
>JBDHFS010000132.1:0-8525 GCA_039590285.1 Gemmatimonadota bacterium | reverse complement strand
CAGGTCCGCGTCCGTATCGAAGTCGATGGGTTCGATATTCTCATCGATGATCCGCGTCTTCACTCCGCTCGGCATCGCCGCGGCGACCGAGAGACTCGGAAGCATCGAGAACCGGAAGACGCGAGGCCCGCGCGGTCGTCCCTTTCGCCGGGCGCGCCATACGGAAGCGGTCGGACTGATCAGGTCAAATCTGAGGTCGTCCACACTGACCTCCCAGGTGAGGGTCCGTGGGGCCTGCCCCTCTTCACTGCGGAGGGATCCAGCCTCACGGTGAGCCAGGGCGATCAAGTGGGGATCAAGCGGGGAATCGAGTGGGTGCGCCGTGCCGCGAATCAGGCCACGGTGGTCAGGCGTCGCGTACGTCTCCGCGAAGGGCGTCCAGCTTCCGCCCCAGATCGTGGCGCTGGCGTAGCAGCTTCTCGCGGACGCTTCCCTTCCTTCGTAGCAGGACGTAACGGCGGGCCTGGGTGACTGAATCGCTCCACCGATCGCGGACCCCTTGCGTGATGAGGGCGAGGATCGGAAGCCCGACCGCCACTCCCACTGCGATTCGAGGGCCCCAGAACCAGGTGGCAGCGACCGAGAGGAGGGCGATCCAAGTCAGATAGATGGCCGCACCACCGAGAAGCTTCCACGTGGAGCGGCGGTCGTGGCGGATGTGCGGTCGCATGGCCAGCCAGTCGGTCAACCGGTATGGCAGGAAGAACACGACCGCGCCCGCCGCGGCGATGGGACCGCCGACCAGGAGCAGTCCGAACACCTTGATCGTCCAGCCGATGGCCGCGCGCGTCCTCATGGGGCGGTCCAGGTCTTCCGGACGGAGGCGCAACACTCCGAGTGCCCAGGAGAACCGCCTGAGCTGCGAATACACGGGCTCGATGCCCTCGGGCTTCTCCCGTCGGAGGCGGCTCAGCGTCTCGGAGGCCTGCCGCATGCGCTGGATTCTCTCCTCCGGCGATCGCCCCAGTCCGAGCTCCGCCGCGTAGACCGCCTCGGCGCACTCGATGGTCGGCCGGTCCTCGAGACGCTCCACGTTGATCGTCACGTCACGCAGGGCCCGCTCGATGCGGCCCGTCAGGTCCCGGACGGCCTCGGCATCCTCTTCCGCACGGCCGTTCAGGTCGGCCCACTCGACCGGGGAGCCCGCCAGACCCAGCGCCTCGGAACGGAAGCGCTCCTTCTGGCGCAGGATGATCCCCACGGGAACGATCGGGAACCGAATTCCGCGCCGATCAGCGGCGCCGAGGGCGATGCGGGCCGCGCCGGTGCGAAGCCGAGCCAGGGAGGGCTCGGAATGGCTGAGCCCCTCGGGAAAGATCCCCACCGCGTCTCCACTCTCGAGCGCATCGTGGACGGCTTCGAACACGCGGGCGTTACGATCCGTGAGGGCCGGATCGTCCTGCCGTCGGTACACGGGAATCGCACCCCCCGCTCGAACCAGCCACCCCACCATCTTCTCTTCGAACAGGGGAGCCTTCGCCAGAAAGCGGATCGACCGACCGGCGACCGCGGTCACGGCGACCGGATCGACGAGCGAGTTCGGGTGGTTGGCGACGAACAGCACGGCTCCCCGGGCCGGTACGTTCTCTCCCTCGCACCTGAATTGGTAGAAGATGCGGATGGCGGCGGAGCACACGGGCGCCAGGGCGGGAAGCAGCCATGTGCGCCGGCGGTTGGTCATCAGGCCTCCGGTAAGCGGACTCGGTCCGGAATCTGCCAGGCTGAGTCGTTCCGAACCGTTCAATAATAACGCGAAGAAGCGAAAGCGCCCGGTGCCTGCCGGGCGCTTCGATGCTTAGAGAGTATCGGGCGTCGTGTCGCGGCGGCGGAGACAATCGAAGGAATGGCGGGCTTAAGGGTGGGGGACCCTCCCTGAGAGCGCGGCCACCGGGTGAGCGCGCTCCAAAGCGACATTCCGACGAGGCGCGTCAAGGCGGAGCCACGCCACAGTGACGGGACCGAGCGAAGGGCTGGACGCCACACTCGCTCCGTTGTCCGGAACGCGGGCTATACCATGCATCCATGTGTCGGCCTGCCCGGGGCGCCGTAGGCAGGCCCTACGGCTTATCCGATCACGGGCATGAGCCGAATTTGCACGGATCCGGCGGCGGTGGCGGGTTGGTGCCCGCGGCGCCCGGCGAACAGGCCAGGAGTGCGTTGTCCACGCGTCTTGCCCAGCCGTTGTTCGGCTCCATCAGAGCGTCGAAGACGTCGTCCTTGTTCTCGATCCACTTCTTCATGCTGGCCATGTCGGCCCTCATGCTGAGGACGAGAAAGCCCAGGATCACGACGGCGATGAGCAGAATCCAGATCATCTTCCACCTCCTTGGTGGGCTGGTGAGGGATCGATCGTATCGGAGTCCGGCCGGGACAGGCGGGAAAGCCTGTCTCGGTACGCGGCGCTCTCCGCCGCACGGCCGATGGCGGCGGCAGCTTCGGCGCGCAATCGCAGGCTGGCCGGAAGGAAGGACAGGTAGATCATGGGTTGTGGATGATCGAAGCCGGAGGCGACCTCGATCACCTCCTCGTATTCCCGCAGTGCATACAACAATTCGGCCAGGCGCAGCCGCTCCACCGCCAGCGGTTCCACGACGTCCCAACGCAGCCCGTCCGCTGGCGCCGAGGGAGTGAGCGTCCGTAGGTTCGCGACGGCCGCTGCAGTATCTCCCTCGGCCAGTGCCAGGTGAGCGCTGACCGCCTCGGTGAGAAGGTATCCCTTCCGTGTGTCCTGTTGGCGGGCGTACGTCTGGATCTTCTCGTGCAGGCCCCGCACACGCTCGACATCGCCCCGCTCTGCGTTCCACACGGACATCAGCCACAGCTCCATGCTACCGCCGGTGAGATCCTCGTAATCCTGCCCGAACCATTCCCGGACCGAGGAATCGACGGCGGCCGCCTCAGCCATCATGTCGGCGCCGGCAATGGCATCGACGACGATGACAAAGAAAACGTGGGTCTGACCCGAGATCCGGATCGAGTCGAGGAGCGCCGCGGCTTCCCTGTCCTTCCCGCGAGCCACGAGCACGCCCTGAAGCCCCAGTAGCGATGCCCAGCGGATACCGCCAGCCCCCGTCGTCGCCTCAACGAGTGATCGAAATGCATCCTCGGCGCACCCGGGCCAGGCCCCTCCGGGAGAAAGGTCAGCCGCAGCCGACAGGACAGCCAGACTGTCGCGCGCGATTTCGTCCGGCCAGCGCATGTCGCCGCGGTCGCGGGTACACTTCAGCATGAGGGATAGAGGGCCGTAGAACTCGGGGGAATCGACCAGCCGTGCGGTCAACTCTTCCGCCCGCCCCAGATCTCCATCCCGAACGGCGATCTGGGCCAGGTGGTACAGCGGCGGACTGAAACCGCTGTCGGCCCGGACGGCCTCTTCAAAATAGTGGCGCGCGCGCTCGTCGTGTCCGGATCCTGCGGGCAGGGCGTGGAGATAGACCTCGCCGAGCAGGCCAAGCGCGTCGGGCCAGTCCGGCCGCTCCGTGAGTGCCGCCTCGAGCCACCTCACCGCACTGTCGGCGGGTCCGTGGAGGTAACCCTCGAGCCCCTTCACGTAGCTGGCGTACGCCGACGGCAGGAGTGAATCGTTTTCAACGGCCAGCTCGACCATCCCCCGCTGAACGGGAAACTCGTGGAGCCACTGGGCGGCCAACGCCCCCTTGGCCGCTGCGAGGGCGAAGACGGGGTCAGCGGCTACGGCTCTCTCGTACAGGTCGAGCGCCTCGGCAAAGTGGGATAGGCGATACGCATGCTCGCCTTGCGCGAACAGAGCTATCGCACCGAGCTCGCGCTCGGCGATCGGAGACAGGTCGATATCTCGCCCGGGATCGACGAGTCGATCGAGAACCGCCGTCATCGCCTTCAGCGCGAGAGCTTCCGCCGACGACGTCGTGCGGTAGCCGATCTGGCTCTCCCGCACGACGGTGGAGTCCCCCTCCGCGTCGTTCAGTCGCAGAACGACGGCCAAGCTGTCTCCCCTCAGCCGGACCTCCCCGTCGATGTAGTACGCCGCCCGGCGGCCGACCGAGATGTCGGTAAGCTGCGCGGGCATCATCTGACCCACATCGGCCCGACTGCCTCCCTCGAGCCAACGCCACCCCTCGACCCAGCGCAGGGGGGCTGTCTGTTCGAGCGCTGTAACGATGATGTCCGCCGCCGCCGAGCCCGCTCCCTGCATCTCGTTGGGCAGATCATGCTCGGCCAGAGGAAAGACGACGATTCGCTGGGAGTCTAGCCTCGCACCGCCGAAAGGGCGGAGATGCCAGACGGCGACCGCCAGGACGGCCAAGAGCATGGCTGCCACCGTGCGTGCGAGGAGGCTCCGGTGACGTCGCCTGGCGGTCCGAGCGTGCTTCACGTCGGGCGCACCCAACGCCTTCACGAAAGCTTCGCCGGTCCTGTAGCGGTCTACAGGGCTCTTCGCCAGCACGGACTGCAGGGCCACCGCGACTGGAGCAGGGAGTCCGGGTCTCAGCGCCTCTATCGAGGGGGGTTGCTCGACCATATGACGGGCGATCACCGCTCGCACGGTCTTGCCGGAGAACGGAGGCTCGCCCGCGAGCATCTCGAACAGAACACAGCCGAGCGAATACAGATCGCTTCGCTCATCTACCTCCCCACCACCTCCCTGCTCGGGGCTCATGTACGCCGGCGTGCCCACGGCGATCCCGGTCGCCGTCAGCCGCTCGCCGCCGGCCACGGTGAGAGCCCTCGCGATGCCGAAGTCGGATACGAGGGCGTGCCCTTCGCTGATCAGGATATTGCCAGGCTTGATGTCCCTGTGGATCACGCCCTCGCGGTGGGCGTAATCGAGCGCATCCGCGACCTCCCCGCAGATCCAGAGGGCCTCTGCCACCGGCAGCTGTGTCTCCCTATCGAGCTTATCCCTGAGCGACTCTCCCCTAATGAAGGGCATCACGCAGTAGAGCAGCGGACCGGAGAAACCGGAGTCGAACACGGGGAGGATGTGTGGATGGCTGAGCTTCGACCCGATGCGGATCTCTCGAACGAAGCGGTCACCTCCAACCGCGGCTGAAAGATCCTCGCGCAGGATTTTGATCGCGACCTGGCGCTCCTGGACCGTGTCCTCGGCCTGCACGACCACCGCCATGCCACCGCGTCCGATCTCTCGCTGCACCACGTATCGGGGGGCGAGCGCCTCGCGAAGATCGTCCAGGCTCCAGGACACGTGGCCTTCGCCTTCGCTCAGGGTGTCGGAGTGAGATAGACGGGCAGGGGCAACGCCGCCTGACGGACGATCACACGCAAAACATCGTCGCGGTAGAGAGCACCCGTGCTGAACCGCATCACCGAGTCAGTCCTCACGGCCTCCATCAGAAGGCTCTGCGCCCTGTCGCGACACCAGGGCCACGTGCAGGCCCGTGCGATGCTGCCCAGGCCGCTGGCCGCCTGAGTCCGCACCCTAGCCCGGAAGTTGCTGACCCCGAGGTCCACGTACTCCGTTTCGGACATGGAAGCGGTTGCCTCGATCACTGAGTAGTCCAGGTGGAGTTGTGTCCGGACGTTCATCGTGTCGGCAGCGCCGGGGCCGACAAGAGCCGCCGCCAGTGGGGCAATGGCCTCCCATCCGATGCTCACCACCTCCCTCTCGAGGGCCAGACAGTCGTCACAGGTCAGGTAGCTCTCGACGGCCTGACGCTCGTCCTCTGAAAGACAGCCGCTGAGGCTCAGGCAGAACAGGACCGGGATCAGGAGTCGCGCGCGCATGGGTCTGGTCACTGGGGATCGAGATTCAGTATCGGGCACGGCACTTCCTCGGTGTACTTCGGCCCACAGGCCAGCACGGTGTCCTGCTGCGCCGGAAGGTTGATGGCCAACCACGACCGTGTACCATCCGCGTGAATTCGAAAGATCTGCCCGAGGGAGATATGGCGCCGCGGCGCCTGCCAGGTGGACACGATCCCTCTCCACATCAGGTTCTCACCGCTGAACAGTAGTTTCTTGGCGTTGCCGTAATCGGTGTGCCCGATGCCGTCGGTCGGAACCGGGTATATGTCCGGATCGCGAAGCCCGAGCTTGTGCCCCAGCTCATGCGCCAGCGTCGTCGGGACACGGGTGCCCTCGTTGATGAAGATCACGTCGGCATCGATGCAGGAAAAACCAGCACCCGACAGAAAGTCCACGTAGAAGAGGTGGACGACTTTTCCCGGCGTGATCGTGATGGCGCTCGAGGAGCTGCTGGACATTGACGTGGGCGCGGATATGTCGAGCTGAGCCGACTGTGCGACTGACGTGCACACGTTGACCGGCGTCGCCAGGACGTCCGTCCCGTTCACGACAACCGTACCGACGTCGGGGGCGACTTCGACGTTGACCGCGAGCTCGGTCTCACCTCGAACCTCGAACCGGACGCCGGCCCGGTTCGCGGCGAAGATCTCGTTAGCCAGCTTCAGGTCATCATGGGCGATCCCGAGCAGCTCGCCCGGACCGTACGCATTGCCCGTGTGGGCGTTCGTCAGGGCCGCCGTCCAGATCTTGACGGGGACAAGGGACGGCCCGGTGACTTCGTCAGCCGGATCTCCGGAGGGGGGCTCGGAACCAGTTTCCGATGCGGCGGTGAAGGGCGGTACGCTCCTGGCGCCGGATGACAGCTCGACGGTATCGGCCCCGGGATGCCAGGTGAAGGCCTGTAACCGCATACGATCGGAGCGGGAGAAGACCGTGACGCTGGCCGGAATCTCCGGGCGGCTTCCGTCGGGTGGACAATCGGTGGTGAGGTCGGGAAGCCATGCCCATTTGACGAACGGCACAATCTCGTCATTCAAGCACTGCGCCTCGAGGCCATCGACGATCGCCACCAGGGGCTCCACGGCTGTGCTGGGATCCTCGACCCTATCATCCACGGGCCAGGGTGGAGCCGGGCGAGTCACCCTGTTGGGGACTACGTAGACGATCGCCTTGGCCGTGGGCGATCCGCCTGCAGCCATCACATCCACAGCGACGGGGTACGGGTGGGAACCGGCTGCGAAGTCGGCCTTGAAGTGCGCCCGGTAGCTGCCGATGGCCGTCAGTCCGATGCCGCTCTGCGGGCTCCACGTGATGGCTGGCGCGCCCGGTGTCGGTTCGCCGGTAACACCGACGAGAGGCTCTCCGCTGGCCGTGAACAGACGGGCGCGAAGCTCGAACACGGCCCCTTCCTCGACGTACAGCCAGGGCGGGTCGATGCGTATCTCGCTCGCGGCGCTCGTGGATCCGCCGCCGTTTGTGGAGGTTGTGTTTGAATCATCCCCGCACGCGCTGATGACGCCGAACAGTGCGCAGGTGAGCAGCCAGATGAAGCCACCGGGGCGAGCAGCCATGACACCTCTCAGGACGGCGTCTGCCGGGGGGCCGAACGACTAGACGCGACCCACGGGACCTTGCTCGGGGAATTGTATGTAATGTATCACTTTAGCAATCCCTGGCCAAGTCCGGTTGATCCAGCGGGCAGAATGGCACCTAGACTTCGAAGTCGTCCGGCAGCGCGTCCGTATCCTTGAGCTTGGCCGCCAGGCGCCCAAGCCTGGCCCGCGCACCCGCCGATCCGGCGGCGAAACCCGCGCCACCTCCTACGAGGGCGGCCAGGACGACGTCGAGGAATTTGTCGAGAATCGGCAGTGCCTCTCCCGGGCTGGCCTTGCCGACGTATCCGACGGTGAGGATGCCGAGACCGATGATGACCACCGCAGGCCACGTG
The DNA here is from genome assembly GCA_039590285.1 of Gemmatimonadota bacterium. Classification (GTDB taxonomy): domain Bacteria; phylum Gemmatimonadota; class Gemmatimonadetes; order Palauibacterales; family Palauibacteraceae; genus Benthicola. The sequence continues at coordinate 832 of JBDHFS010000132.1, read as the reverse complement.
AGCTTTTCCATTCCGCCCTCACACGAATGGGTTGAAGCACGTGCAGTCGAGCAGGGGGCTCTTGTGGGGGACTCTTGAGTCTACGGATCAAGAGGAGGACGAGCAAATGACCTTTCGACCGAGGCCGTAGGCCCGGGAGAAACAATAGGGCGCCCGCGAGCGTAAGAAGCTGGACGCAGGAGCGCCCTCGAGGGCGCGTGACCAGACAGCGGGAGAGGTGGAGACATGGCTGGGCAGATGCAACGGACGGGGATCAAGGGTACGGCGAGCGCGACTTGCATCGCCGCTTCACTGATTCTGGGGGCGGCCGCGGCGGCGGCGGGGCAATCGGCGGATGAGCCGACCACTCTTTCCTATACGGTCGACCTGAACGACCGGGCGGACGACCTGTTTCACGTCCGGATGTTCGTGTCCGGCCTGGGTCCGGACAACGCGATCCTGCAGTTCGCGTCCACGGCACCCGGCACATATCAGGTCATGGACATCGGTAGATTTGTAAATGAGTTACATGCGTTTACCTCGAGTGGCACCGAAGTTCCGGTCGAACAGGTATCGGCCAACCAGTGGCGGCTGGAGGACCCGGGCGCTGTAGCCGAGATCCGGTACTCGATCGCCGAGACGTGGGACACCGCGGTGGACGAGCACCCCGTGTACCCAATGGCCGGAACGTCGATCGAAGACGACCACGTGCTGATCAACCCGCACGCGGTGTTCCCCTTCCCCACCGGGATGCAGGACGCGCCCATTGAGCTGAGCCTGGAGTACCCAGCGGAATGGAGAATTGGAACGCCGCTCGACGTGAACGAGGATGGCGCGTACCTGGCCGACGACT
>JBDHFS010000131.1:0-11859 GCA_039590285.1 Gemmatimonadota bacterium | reverse complement strand
GCCAGCCTTCTCCTTCCGCCACCCACCGCAGACCCACCGTAGCCGCGGCGACGGCGACGCCCGTGACCAGAGAGATCAGCTGGAAGGCCACCGCCGACACCAGAGCCGCGGCGCCCGACTCGCCCCGGTCCTTCATGTACACCGTCAACCCACCCAGCTGCCACACCTTGCCCGGTATGTAGCGGCCGAAATTGGTGATCATCCAAACCCGCACTCCCGTCCACCACGGAACACCGCCTCCCGTGCGGCGGAACAACCGTACCCAAACGGAGCCCATCAGCACCAGGTCCGCTACGGCCACGCCGACGGCGGCCAGGAGCCATCCTGGACGAAGCACCCATTCGAAATCCCTCAGGCCGGCTGTGACCTCGTCGAGAGAGGTCCATTGTCGACGCAGCAAGAGGGTCACGAACACGAGCGCCACGATCACGAACACAACCGCTGCCAGGCTCTGCCTTCTCTCCCTGGGACCTCTCACGAGGCGGCCTCCCGGGAGGGGGCGCTCTCGCCGACCACTCGCTTGCGTCTGCGCGCGAGCCCTCTCCCGGCGAGCCAGGCGAACACCAGGGCTGCCGTGATTCCGGAGATCGCGAATCCTATCGCGAATTCGGACGCCGAGTACCTGAGCCTCAGCTCGTGGCTGCCTACTGGCACAACGACGCCTCGGAAGGCCACGTTGGTCCGCAGAACCTCGGCCTCCTGACCATCGACCCAGGCCGTCCAGGCCGGATAGTAGACTTCACTCAGAAACAGCAGGCCGCCTCGAACAGCTTCCACATCCACGACGATCTCGTTGGGCGCGAAGCTGCGAATCCGGGCGGTTCCCTCCCCTGCCGCTGGAGCCACGTCGCTCTCGACCACAGCCAGCTCCGTGGGGTCGGAACCGAGGACTCGGCGAAGCGCTTCAGCCGTGTCACCTACCGCCTCTACAGTCCGGGGGAAGAACGCGTGGGGAGTCTCCGTCGCAACCCGGTATGCGACGCCGCGGTCCGACTCCACCTCGGCTGACAGGAGCTCGGCCGTGAGGCCCGGGCTTCCCACGATGAAGGCCACGTCCAGCAGCCTCAGCGCCGGAACTGTTCCGACGTTGGACATGCCGAGGCCGCCGGTGAAGCGTTCGTACCACTCGAGGCGAAACTTCTGGATGCCGGTCACCGACGGGATCCGGTGCACGGACAGCTCGCTGGGGCCATAGGACGTGAGCTGAGACGGCACGAACGCTCTCTCACCCGTCTCCATACTATTCTGCAGATGCGAGATGACAGCGTCGGTCGGAAACAGCAGGTCTCTACTTACGACCCTGAGATAGCGCTCGTTGACTCTCCACCCGTCCGTGACCAGAAGCAGCAGAAGCGCCACGACGATCCACCGGGGCCACTTCCGGAGCGACACCGCGCGGGCCGCAGTCAGCGCCGCGCCGGTTCCGATCAGAAAGAACCAGCCGTTGGCTCTCAGCGCCGGGATCGGATCGAGTTGCGCCGTTCGAGCCCAATCCACCGGATACCAAGCCGTGCGCACCCACTGCACCAGCCCGGCAGGCGCAACCGCGGCCGCCAGACCGAACAGGAAGAGAGGCCCGACCAGCCCCAGCACCCAGCCCCAGCGGATCCGGTGCTCTCCCCCGCGCGCCAGCAGCACTCGCTGCCACCCCAGTCCCGCCAGCAACGCCACCATGAGACTCGCCGGACCGATCATCATCGATGGCGCCCGGAACTGTTTCACGAACGGGATCACATAGTACGCGATGCGGTGGATTGGAGTCGCCGCGCCGAGGGCGAATAGGACACAGACCACGGCCGTCACGGCCAGAAACGCGACCCGTGGGTCGCGCCGCAGATCCACAAGAGAGATCGCCGCCAGGGCCAGCGGCACCGCGCCCAGGTATTCCGTGTGGAGCTTGAACGGGTTGCTGCCCCAGTACGTACCCAGCGATCCGATGAGGTCCGGAAGGAACAGGGCCGTGATCTCCTGAGGCGGGAGCGCCCACGACGAAGCGAAGGCGTATCCCGCCTCGCCCGCTCCGCCACGCACCGCCACGTCGAGGATGCTCGCGGTTGGCAGGAGCTGCGCTGCTCCCACGAGAGCCGCTACCAGGAAGGCAAGAGCCCACAGACCGGTGAGCCGTCCCGCCAAGCGCCGCCCCTCGGCTTCTCGCGCTCGCTGTCCGATCCGCATCGCTGCGTACAGCGTCAGAGCGAGAGACGAATAGAACATGAGCTGGATGTGCGGAGTGAATACCTGCAGCGCGACGACGAGTCCCAACCCCAGAAACCAGCTCGTCCGACCCGTAGTCAGGCCGCGCTCCAGGAGAGCGAACGCGAGAGGGATCAGCACCATCGCGAACATGCGTCCGTCGTGCCCGCCGTAAAGCGTGGATACGACAAACCCCGTGAACATGAAGGCCAGGCCGGACACGGCGGCGGCTGACCTATCGAGTCCGACAGAGCGCCCGGCGAGATACGCGAACATCCCACTCAAGAAGGTGTGGAGCACGAACGTCCACCCGATCGCCCGGTGCAGGGGCATCAGCAGATACAGCAGGCTCGTCGGATAGAACACGGGACCGGGCAGAATCGCCAGGTACGGCTGACCTCCGTAGACAAACGGGTTCCAATCGGGCCTGCGCTCATGCCGTCCTCTCTCCGGTCCCGAGCCGAGAGGGGTCTTCAGGCAGCAGCGGCCGCTCGAGCAGGAAGAACCACTGCGGCGAACCGACGCGCAGCATTTGGGCTCGTGCCGCGCCCGGCAGCAGCCGCAGCTTCTTCCAGATGGCGGCCCATCGGTCGCCCCAGGCCGTTCGGATCAGGTCGTCGATCGCCTGCTCCGTGATATCGTGCACCAGGAATCCAGCCGCTCGCATCAGCCGTGTCAGCGGCCGATACGTCAGGAACGCGATGTCGTTGTAGCTCGTCCCGCGCCGAGTCCACCGAAGGTAGGCCGCGGCCCCTCGCCGCGGTAGCCAGCTCAGAAACGGCAGGCGGTAATGAGGCTCCATGACCGCGAAGCGGCTTCCTGCCGTCACATAGGCGCGACCGCCTGGCCGGAGGACGCGGTACGTCTCGCGAAACAACTTGGGCTGATCCGGTACATGTTCGTAGAGATGGTTGAGGATCGCGAAATCGACGCTCTCATCGGCGAACGGAATCCGCAGCACATCCCCCCGCACCATGCGAGTCTTCTCTACGATGACCGACCCATCTATTTCCAGTCCATATACAGTGTTACCAGTGTTTTCTTCAAGTACATTGCGAATAATCCCCGTGCCGGCGCCGAGATCCACGGCCACAGCGTCCCCGTCGAGGTACGATTGGCACAGGTGAGCTATTACCCGGGCCTTTCGAACCCGACCGGCGCGGTACCGCTCAGATGCCGTGAAGCGCTCGTACCGATCACCCCCGTCGCTCAAGACGAGCCTCCCGGGCAAGTCGATACACTTCCCGTGTCTCTGCCAGTATCCGATCCCAGGCGAAGCGTGTCTGGGCCTGTGCCCGGCCCTGGGCCGCGACTCGGCGGGCCTCCTCCGGCCTGGACGCGACGTCGAACAGCTTCCGAGCGAGGACCTCGGAGTCCCCGGGATCGGCCAGCCACCCAGTGACCCCATCGACTACGATATCGCCAATACCTCCCGCCGCTGAGGCCACGACAGGCCGTTCGTATCGCAAGGCCTCCAGCAGCACTACTCCCAGACCCTCCGTGTCTCCTCGCGCATCCACCACGGCCGGTAGAACGAAGATGTCGCACGACGCATATTCCCGGGCCAATTCCGCCCGGCTGATGAAACCGGTAAAGCGCACGTAGTCTGTGACCCCCTCCAGCGCCGCCGTCCGGGTGATGTTGCCCTTCCGGTCGCCCGATCCCACGATTACCAGTTCGGCATCGCGAAGATGGCGCAGCCGCGCCAGTGCCCGGACCAGCACCTCGACACCCTTCCTCTCGACCAGGCGGCCGACGAACAGGAGCCGGAGGGGCGCGTCCGGACTGGCGAGCGCGGGCCTCGGTGGCACATCGGTGCCTTCCCCCAGAGCCGCCGCGTACGGAACCACACTGACAGGGCGGTCCACCAGCGCCTGCACACGTAGGGCGGTCGAGCTCGAGATCGCCGTCACAGCGTCGGCCGTCCTTATGGTCCAGGCCAGGAAAGGTCGTAACCACGGCATGCGTCGAACCACCCAGTTCACTTCTACACTGTAGTAGCTGCACACCATGGCCGTATGGCCCGAAGAACCGTGCCGAAGCGCCGCTCCGAACACGGCGTGCGGCATGGGCCAGTGCACGTGAACCACGTCGGGTCGCTCTCGCCCGAAGGCTCTCGCCGCTGCCGTACCGGCGATCATGTACGGCGGCAGGAGAGCCGCAAACAACGGCCACCTGCTCAGCCGGTCCGGAACGGACTGGTCGTGGGTGAGCCTCTCCACGAACGCGGGAGCATACCGAAAGCGTCTTACCGGAATGTCCGTGGGCTCGACCGACGGTCCGCCCCTATATGCCGGCGCGAGAACGGAAGCGTCCAGCCCGCCCTGGCGCTGGCGGCGAACGAGCTCTACCAGCCAGGGAGTGATCGGGTCGTCATCGTGCCGCGGGAACGCCGTCACTACGTGGACGACTCTCATGGCCGCGGTATCGCCATGGCAGTTCTCGGCACCGGGAGCAATCGCAGCATCATCGTCCCCTCCTCTCCGCCTATGACGTGCACGATCTCAAAGCGCTCGAGATGAGCACCCACGGCGGGCACGAGGTACATGTCCGTCGTCGCGCTCAGCCGATCCACGACCACGTAGTCGGCTCCCATTTCCTCCAGGCCTCGCAGCACGATGTCGGGATCGGGGGAGTACCTGTAAAGGTCTCCCTGCCGGCGGGAAAACAGAAAGAATGTCGCGGGGCTGCGGTTCGCGATCACGGCCGAAGGCGGGGTGTTGTCGGCCGCCCACCTCGCCATGGCGTAGAACTCGGAGTAATTGTCCCGGTCACAGGGATGTCCAAGCCGATAGGAGGACTGGCAGGCCAGGCGATCCGGTACGACTACCGCCGAGGCGAGAAGGGAAGCCACGGCGACGCCTCCCGCCACGAATCCGCCCATTCCCAGGCCCATGCCGTGGTGGCGCGCCTTCAAGGCGCCGACACCCGCTCCCATCCACAGGACGAGAAGAGGCAGGATCGGGAGCAGGAGCCGGCGATCCGTCCACACAGGCGGCCACAGAACGATCATCCCGACATAGAAGGCCGTTACGAGGTGCGGAACCGTGACTCGTCGAAGCGCGGTTTGCACCCAACCCGCGACGGCAAGCGTCGACAGGAGCACTCCAATGACGGCGGTATGGGCCACCGTTCCCCGACGAATCGTGGCGAACCCCAGTGAGCCGGGAAACTCGGAGCTCACGTATCGCCAGAAATTACGCGCCGCGCGTACGGGAAATTCGGCCAGTCCAGCTCTCCCGGCGGCCGGATCGTACGGGTTCAGCAGCACGATCTGCTGCAGATAGCCTGGCTGCGACGGCTGGGCTAGATACTGATAGAGCGCCCAGCCCAACACACACACCGCTCCCGCGGCGAGAACGACCGTCGCGCGTCTCCACTCGCGGGTGAGGGCCGGATACACGGCGAGCGACAGAAGCACGGCGAGCCCCGCCGTGCGAGTAAAGAAGGCTGCCGTCGCGACGGCGATCGCGAGTACACCCCACCGGCCCCTGCGGCCGGTCGCGGCTACGGCGAGCAGGAGCAGGAACGTGAACGCGGCCTCCGACAGGACCCGATGGGAGTAATCCAGCATGACCGGAGAGACGGCCACCACTGCGGCGATGACGAGCGCCGTGCCCCGCCCCACGATCGAATGGCCGATTCTGTACGCGAGCCATACCGCACCCGTCGTGAACGCCAGGGACACCAACTTGAAGACCTGGAGACCTCCGACCCAGCCCGTCACTCCGAGCACCAGAGGATAGCCCGGCGGATACTTCGCGTGCAGAGGCATTCCCGGCAGGTGGATGTCCCGGAAGCCCAACCCGTTCCGCAGAGCCTCTCCCAACACGATGTAATGGCCGGCATCCGCTCCCGGAAACAGGGTGGGTTCGAAGACGAGAAGCGCCAGGCAGACATGTGAAGCGACCAGCGCCAGAAGCCATCGATCTACTCCGGCCGATCCGACACCGTCGGCCGGCGCCGGAAGCGGCGTGGCATCCAGGGGAGTTGGCTCGCTGTCCGGGGAGGTCGCACTCACTTGCGCAGTTCCCGACGGAGATCTTCCACCTCGGCCCGAATTCCCGCTATGAGCTCCGCGACCAGGCCCGCCACGAAGAGCAGACCGCCGAGCAGCACGAGGAACACGACCAGGGTCAGCAGAGGTCGGAACCCGGCGTTTTGAACAAACCGGAGATACAGCGCCACCAGGCCCGTCAGAATACCGACCGCCGCCAGAAACAGTCCGCTCATTCCGAAAAAGAGCATCGGCTTGCGGCTGAACACGAGCTGAAACCACACCGCTATCAGGTCGAGCAAGCCGACCCACACCCTCCCCGTGCCGCTGTACTTCGACTCGCCATGCCGGCGCGGGAGGATCTCGATGTCTATCTCGCCGATGCGGAAGCCCCGATCGTAGGCGAGAACCACCAGGTACCGATGCCAGTCCTCTCGCAGGTGAATCTCATCGAGAATCTCTCTGCGGAACGCCTTCATGGAGTTGAGGTCACTCACAGGCACCCGGAAGATCGACCGGGACAGGAAATTGTAGGTCCCCGAGACGAACCTCTTCGGATATTTGCCGACCTTCCTGCCAGCTACCAGATCGAGACCCTGATCCAGTGCATCGAGGAAGCGCGGTATCTCGTCCGTCGAATGCTGTAAGTCAGCGTCGAACAGCACCAGGTTCGGAGCCCGCGTCGCTCTCCATGCCGTCAGCATAGCGGCCGTCTTGCCACGGTTGGCCCGGTGACGCAACACGGTCGTGTGATCGGAGACACCGGCCTCCCGGGCTGCCCTGGAAGCCGCCTCGACAGTACCGTCCGAGGATCCGTCGTCCACGACCACGATGTCACCGTCCAGCTGGAATCTGCGAAACGTGTCCGCCAGCTCCTGGAACAGGTCGGACATGTTCTCCGCTTCGTCAAAGGCCGGGACGATGACGGCAAACGGTCGAAAGGCCGGCGGAGGAGGATGGGATGCGGGAAGCTCCGGTTCGCTCATACTCTCTTGCGCATGCGGGCGGAGAGGATGCCCAGCTGGTCACGGTACTTCGCCACCGTCCGGCGTGCGATCTGCACTCCCTCCTGCTTGAGGAGGTCGACGATGGTTTGGTCGGTCAGTGGCTTCTTGGAATCTTCTTCCGCCACCAGTTTCTGGATGCGCGCCCGGATGCCGCGGGCGGAAACGTCCTCGCCATAGTCGGTGGAAAGCCCGCTCGAGAAGAAGAACTTGAGGGCTAGAACTCCCCGCGGCGTCTGCACGTATTTTTCGTTCGTCACCCGCGAAACGGTCGACTCGTGCATGTCGATGTGCTCGGCCACCTCCCGCAACGTCAGCGGGCGCAGGTGCTCAACCCCCTTCTCGAAGAACTCTCGCTGTCGGTCCACGATGAAGCTCATCACCTTGAGCATCGTCTGTCGACGCTGCTCGATCGCCTGGATCATCCACTGGGCGCTGTTCAGCTTCTTGGAAATGAAGGCCTTGTTGTCCCCCTGGAACTGATTTCGATCCTGGGCAACCTCCCGGTACGAACGTGAGAGCTTGAGACGTGGAAGCGAGGAATCGTTGTGGAATACGAAGTACTCCCCGTCCACCTTCTCCACCACGAGATCCGGGATCACGTAGTTGTCGCTCATGTCCGCGTACTTCAGACCCGGTTTCGGATCCAGCTTCGCGATCTCGTCCGCCGCCGATTGTACGTCTTTGGGAGCGATGCCGTGTTCCTTGGAGAGCTCGCTCCACCTGTGGTTGACCAATTGGTCGAAGTGGTCGTGCACGATGCGGTGAGCCAGCGTGCCATCCTCACCCCGGTCGCGTATCTGGATCAGGAGGGTCTCTCTCAGATCTCGGGCTCCCACGCCGGAAGGATAGAAGCCCTGGATGATCAAGAGAATCGACTCCGCCTCCTCCAGCGTGAACGGCTCCATCTCATCCCACAGCTCGGGCTCACTTTCCTGAAGCCAGCCGTTGGCCGATTCGACGACCTCCTCTAGACTGCACGCCAGGAACCCTTCACGGTCGATGTTCCCGATGATCTCCTCACCCATGGCCAGCTGGCGAGGATCCAGCTTGAATAGATTCAGCTGCTCTCTCAGGTGCTCCCACAGATCCGGAGGCGCGGACGGAGTGGGCATGTAGTGCTCCCGACTCTCATATTGCCCTCTGCGCCCCCCGGCATCGAAGCCATTGAGGAGAATCTCCTCCCAATCGACTTCCTCCTCATCCTCATCCTCCTCCGGCTTCTCCTCCTCGATCTCATCCTCGGCCGGCTCCGTGAACTCCAGGAAGGGATTGACCAAGACCTCCTGCTTCAGATGCGCCTGAAGATCCAGGAGCGGCATGTACAGGAGGTCCATCGCCTGATACAGGCGTGGATTGATCTTCAGCTCCTGCCGCATACCGAGGCTCTGCGTGAGCCCGCGCCTGAAATTCGCCATGAGCGGCCAACTACCTCCGTTCGATACCCAGCGGCCCGCGGACCGCATTCCCATTTAAGATAGCGCTACGGGTACCGGCGGCATACCCCTTGCATCGGGTTCGGCGCGACCGCCGGATGAGGAGGATGGCTAGAGCTCGAAGTCCAGCCCTAGATACATTTTGCGTGCCTCGGGATCCTCCACGAGAGCCTGGGCCGGCCCCTCGATGTGAATGCTCCCGTTGAACATGAGGTAGGCCCGGTCGGTTATCGATAGGGTCTCGCGGACGTTGTGGTCCGTGATGAGAACGCCGAGCCCGCGCTCACGAAGCTCCGCCACGATCCGCTGGATGTCGTCCACGGCGATCGGGTCGACGCCGGCGAACGGCTCGTCGAGCAACATGAACTTGGGCTTCGTCACGAGGGCACGCGTAATCTCGAGGCGCCGCCTCTCTCCTCCCGACAGCGAGTCCGCCATGCTCTTGCGCAGGTGGCCCATCGACAACTCGCCGAGGAGCTCATCCAGCCGCGAGTGACGCTCGGCTCGACTCATGTCGAGGGTCTGGAGTATCGCCATCACGTTTTGCTCTACCGTCAGACGCCGGAATATGGAGGGCTCCTGCGAAAGGTATCCGATGCCAGCCCTCGCACGCCGGTACATCGGAACTCGGGTCAATTCCGTGTCATCCAGAAACACCCGGCCGGCGTTGGCGGCGAGCAGGCCGACGATCATGTAGAACGTCGTGGTCTTGCCCGCCCCGTTCGGGCCCAGAAGACCCACGATCTCACCCTGCCGTACCTCGAGGTCCACACCGTCCACGACGCGCCGCTTACCGAATGCCTTCACCAGCCCCTCGGCCCGCAGGATGCTGACGTCGCTCAACCTCCGCCTCCTTCCTCTCCCGGTTCCAGGTAGATGCCGATGGCGTCCCGGGCAATCACCTCCGCGGGCTTTCCATCACGGAAGAGGATCTCGATCCGGTTGCCGAGCAGATAATTGCGCGACGGATCCTCGGACCGCAGAGAATCCCTCACCGACGCATAGAAGGACCGGGAGCCTCCGATCGACAGCAGACGTTTCGGCTCGGGGTCTGCGCGCCCTGGGTCCGTCACAAGATCCGTGCTCTCCACACCGAAGAAGGCCCGGATCGTGTCGCCGACCAGCCAGTTCGATCCTGGATCGAGACCCAACTCCGCCTCCACCATCGGGGTACCCGGCACATGAGGCACCGTCTCCACAGAGACGGCCCGGCCGACAGCCGCGATGGAGTCGAGGATACCCGCAGTGAAGGCGAAGTCGATCGAATCACCACTCAGCTGAAAGCTGCCGGACGCGGCGATCGCGCGCCCCTCTCCGTAAGCCCAAAGCCGTTCCACCTCGCCCGCCTCCAGCCGGGCCGTCACCTGGTCCGACTGCAATTCGAAATCCTCGCCCGCCGCGACGGCCCCGCCAAATGCCCGGACCTCCCTCAGTTCGTCGTCCGTGAATCGTGCCAGGACGCTGTCTCCCGTCAGAGTGAATCCCTCCCCTCGAACGATCGGTCTGCCGTACAGAACTCCGATCCCGCCCGTGTCGAACCGGGCGCTATCGGCCGTTGCGTCGAGGTCCGAGCGGTGTATCTCCACGTTGCCGCGAGCCAGCGCTTTCTCCTCGCCGTGAAACTCGGCCACATCCGCGTCGACCAGAAACGGCTCGGAGTCCGGACCCCCGGTCGGGAGCGTCATGTGGGGGCGGCCGGTGGCGATCGTGCGGTTGCCACTGAGCAGACTGCGAAAGAACTCGACCCTCGGGCTCTCCAGCGTGGCCCCGGATTGCAGGCGCTCGAGTCTCACGTCCTCCTCCGCCACGACCCGATCCGAGATACCGAAATACGTGACGCGCTCGGCGTCCAGGACCCGCGTCGTGTCGCGATATCTCACCGATCCGATCATGCGGGCTTCCGCCACGTGCTCCAGGTGAACGGCACTGTCCCCCGTCATGGTGGCATCGCCGCACCGCCCCATCACGAGACCTCCGCCGAGATGCACCTCGTATCGACCGGGCGCGCTCGGAATGGCCAGCATGTTACTTCTCGGTTCGTCCGTCGACCCGGAGCGCCCTACGACATTCACCTGCAGCCTGCACGCCGTTCCCTGCTGCGCTCGGGCAGGTCTTCCTAGGGCGGAAACCAGCAATAGCGCCACGGCGGTGGCGGCCAGGAGGAAGGGGGACTCCGCCCGTGCGCGGCGCGCCCGCCTCATTGTGGGGGGCCGGCGCGCGGGTCCGTATCCGATACGATGCTCGGATTCCGGCTCACGACGTTCTCGAGTTGCGCGTCGCTGACGAAGCTGTCGCCCCGCATCTCGAGCCCGGGTCGGTACAGGACGAACGTCGTGTCCCCGTACAGGGAGTCCGGCCGCGCCTCATACCGCAGCCGCTCCGTGACCAGGCGCTTGCTGCCCCCGCTCTCAACCACCTCGACGTCTCCCTCGACCACCACATCCCCGGTCTCGAAGTTGTACTCTCCGTCTCGACCGCTCAGTACCTCTCGTCGAAGAACGTGATGTCGAGGTTTCTCAGTCGCAGAAGCTCCTCTTCCTGGTAGCTGAACGCCGTATCCGCCTTCAGGATTCCGCGGCGAACGCCGGCCCGGGTGAGGTTCATCTCCACATTTACGAGCACCTGGTCCGCTTCCAGCCCGAGCAGTGTCTCCGAGGCCAGCCTCCGTTCCGCCTCGTCCTGGCACCCGAGCGAGAAGATCACCAGCGCAACGGACCACGATCCCCACCCACGGCCTGGGCTCACGAGAGCCTCGCGGCGAGCAGGTCGTGCAGGTGGACCATTCCGACGAGTCGCCGATCGCCATCGACGACGGGCATGGCCATGATCCCATGGTCCTGCATGCGGCTGACGGCTTCCGTAGCCATGTCGTCCGGGCCTATGGTCTTGGGCGATGCGTTCATCGCCCGCTCCGTCTCGTGCTCGAGGAAGTCCGTGTGCCCATCCGCATAGCGGGTCAGGTCTCCCGCCGTAATGACGCCCACCACGCGTCCATCGGGCTCGACGACGGGGACCGTTCCCTGCCGGTACGCGATCTCGTGCATAGCCTCCGCGAGGTAGCTGTCACGGGAGAGTCGCGGGACGAGCTCGGGTCCCGTGACCATCACGTCCCGGACCCGCCACGTGAGCCTGCGACCGAGATCACCCCCCGGATGCAGGCGGGCGAAATCTTCGGGTCCGAAGCCCCTCATCTCGGACAGGGCCATCGCCAGAGCGTCTCCCATAGCCA
>JBDHFS010000130.1:0-8604 GCA_039590285.1 Gemmatimonadota bacterium | reverse complement strand
ATGAGCCACTCGGCCAGCTCGAGATCATCCGCCGTGGTTATCTTCAGGTTCCAGGGATCGCCGGGAACTGCCTGGACCGGATACCCACGCATCTCACACAAGGCAGCGTCATCCGAAGCGTTCGTGCTGGTCCTGGCCGCCCACTCGTGCACCTCCCGGATCAACTCGGACCTGAAGGCCTGTGGGGTCTGCGCCCGCCCGAGCACCGATCGGTCGACGGTCTCGATCACCCTGTCGCTCTCCACCTGCTTGATCGTGTCGGACAGAGGCAGCACTGGAATGGCGGCGCCGTAGTCGGCCGCTCCCCGGAGCGCGGCCGAGATGGTGTCCCCGGTCACGAACGGCCGCGCGGCGTCGTGTATGAGGATCGTGTCCGCCCACTCTGGGACGGCCGCGACGCCGAGCCCCGCGCTCTCGCGCCGGGTCTGTCCGCCGCTGCACCAGCTCACGCCGCATGACCGTATCCAATCCGGAGGATGCTCGGCGGTCTCCGCGGGCAGCACGACCACGATGACCTCGATGCCATCGTGCGCGGCGAGCGTTCCGCAGCTCCATGACAGCAGCGGAACACCTCCGAGCGAGAGGAACTGTTTCGGCGTCCCGAGGCGCATGCCCTTTCCCGCCGCCACAATCACCGCTCCCGCTCTCACGAACCGTCCTCCGAGCGCAGAAGACCGTGTACTTCACGAACGTGGTTGATTCGCGTAACCCTCTCATCCCGACCGATATCGGAGACTAGCGTTGCTGGCGCCACCACCTGGCGAAGCCCAGCACCCAGACACACTCGAACCCGCGCCTCTACGTGAGAGACGCCGCGCACCTCTCCACCCAGACCCACCTCGCCGAGGAACGCGATCCCCGGATCGAATGGTCGATCCGCGCCGGCCGACACGAGTGCGGCGATGACGGCCAGATCGACGGCCGGGTCCGACATTCGGAGCCCTCCGACAACATTGAGAAACACGTCCTGTTCGCTGAGACCCATTCCTGCTCGACGTTCCAATACAGCCAGGAGGATGGACAGACGGCGGGGGGGAAACCCGGTGCAGATCCGCTGGGGCGACGAGAAGCGCGCCCGGGCTACGAGCGCCTGAACCTCAGCCAGCAGAGGCCGGCTGCCGTGCAGAGGGACCGCCAGCGCAGCCCCGCTCGTCTCATGCGCGCCCTCCGACAGAAACAGGGCTGAGGGATCGGGGACGGGAAGCAGGCCGGTCGCATCCATGCGGAACGCAGCGACCTCGTCTACGCTGCCGAACCGGTTCTTGGAGCCTCTGAGCAGCCGGTGCTCTCCCGACCGTTGGCCCTCGAAGTGGAGAACGACGTCCACGAGATGTTCGAGGGCGCGCGGACCGGCCAGTGCGCCGCCCTTGGTCACGTGACCGACGAGGAATGTGGCGACGCCGGTCGCCTTCGCCTCGCGCTGCAAGGCGTCAGCGGCTTCGCGCACCTGCGCGATACCGCCGGCCGCGGACCCGAGGCTGAGCGAACGGACGGCTTGAATCGAGTCGACGCACATGACGGCAGGGCCCGCCGCACGCATCGCGGCCAGGATCTCGTCCAGGTCTCCGGACGCGAGGAAGTCCACTTCCGAGGCGGTTCCCAGGCGGGCCGCCCTGATAGCCACCTGTTCGGCTGATTCCTCTCCGGAAACGTACAGCACCGGCAACCCGGCGGCTCGATAAAATCCCGCGAGCTGAAGGAGCAACGTCGACTTACCGATCCCCGGAGCACCGCCCAGGAGAACCACCGAACCTCGAACCAGTCCTCCCCCGAGAACGCGATCCACATCACCGAAGCCCGCCGACAAACGCTGGGTCGACTCTGCGCCGGATTCGGCGAGCGGCCTCGGCCGGGATCGGGGCACGGCATTCCCTGCCACCGCCTCGCGTGAACGGCCGCGACCCGGTGCCGCCGCGATCTCGTCCAGGGAGTTCCATTCACCGCACGTCGGGCACCGGCCCTCCCAGCGGAGGGTCTCGGCGCCACAGTCACGGCACACGAATACAGTACGCACGCGGCTCATGGCTTCCGGTTGGTTTCCTGACTCGGGCTCTGCCCGCCTCCGAGATAGGAGACGTCGCTCACCAGAGTCTCATCGAGCGCGCATCAGTGCTCGGACTGTCGGGCGGCAGACTCGAAGAGCGTGTAGTACTTGTGGAAGTAGAGATTGACCCGGCCGATAGGTCCATTCCGCTGCTTCCCGATGATGAGCTCCGTCTTGCCCTCGATCGATTCACCGCTGTCATCGATCAGGTCCTCGGGCTTCCTGTAGACCTCTTCCCTGTAGACGAAGAGGACCAAGTCAGCGTCCTGCTCGATGGCTCCTGACTCGCGCAGGTCTGCCAGCAGAGGACGTTTGTCCGTCCGCTGCTCCGGCGCCCGGGACAGCTGGGAGATGGCGACCACGGGCACGTTAAGCTCCTTGGCCACCGCCTTGATCGAACGGGAAATGGCGCTGATCTCCTGTTGTCTGTTGTCCACGTTGCGCGGGCCGGTCATGAGCTGCAGGTAGTCGACGATCACCAGCCCCAGGTCCACTTCCGCGGCCAGACGTCTCGCCTTCGCGCGGACTTCCAGCGCCGTTATCGCAGGTGTGTCGTCGATCCAGATCGGCGCCGTATTGAGGTGGCCGGCGGCCGTGGCGAGGCGAGCGTACTCGTCATCCTGGAGTCGCCCCCGACGCAGTCGACCCGCATCCACGCGACCCTCGGAGCACAGGAGCCTTTGCACCAGGGATTCCTTGGACATCTCGAGAGAGAACACGGCCACAGGCACTTCTTTGTCGATGGCCGCGTGTTGAGCGAAGTTCATCGCGAGCGCCGTCTTACCCATGGATGGTCTGCCCGCCACGATGATCAGATCGCCCTTCTGGAAACCGGCCGTGAGATTGTCGAGATCCGGGAATCCGCTCGGGACACCGGTGACGGAGCCCGGGCTGCTCTGCAATTCCTCGATGCGCTCGAACGTCGGCCACAGGATTTCCTTGATCCACACGAATCCCTGCCGCTGCGAGGACTGCGCGATCTGGAAGATCCGCTGCTCCGCTCGGTCCAGGGTATCGTCGACTTCGCCGGCCGGCGCGTCGTGGGCCTCCCGCACGATCTCCGTAGCGGAGTCGATCAGTTGTCGGAGGACCGACTTGTCTCTGAGGATCCGGCAGTGATACTCGATGTTGGCTGCCGTCGGAACCGCATCCACGAGCCTGGCCAGATAGGACATTCCGCCGGCGCCCTCCAGCTCGCCGGCCGACTTGAGCTCATCGGACAGAGTGACGACGTCGATGACGTCTCCGCGCGAGTACAGCCGCACCATGGCGCGGTATATTCGTCGGTTGGCTTCCCGGTAGAAGGCCGCATCGTTGACCATTTCGATCGCCCTGGCGACGGCGTCCCCGTCGATCAGCATCGCGGAGAGGACCGAGATCTCCGCCTCTTCGGACCAGGGCGCCTGACGTCCCGAAAAGGCGCTCTCCACAGGAATTACCGACGGCTCAGCCATCGTGGCCTCCGAGAGTCAGTTGATCGGAAGGCGGACCGGCATCCCCTGCATCCGTCGATGCGGCCGTCGTGTCCGCCGCTCCCCTCGATTCCGGGGTATCGTCCAGGTCCCCGTCCACGATGGCTCGAGCTCGCTGCAGGTCTTTCCAGGTCGGCCGCGTCCATCCGGGGTTCCTGAGAAGGGCCGCCGGGTGGTACGTCACGATGAGTGGGAATCCACGGTACAGGTGCGTCCGTCCGCGCAGCCGACGCAGCGATTCGCGCGTACCGAGGAGAGTCTGGGCCGCGAACGTCCCGAACGCCACTATGACCTCGGGGCACACCAGCTCGACCTGCCTGAGCATGAACGGCGAGCAGGATTCGATCTCCTCCGGAAGCGGGTTCCGGTTTCCGGGTGGCCGGCACTTGAGGACATTACAGATGAAGACCTCCGAGCGCGGGAAACCGACGCTCAGAAGGAGCCTGTCCATCAACTTGCCCGCCCTTCCCACGAACGGCAGGCCCGTGGCGTCCTCGTTGGCGCCGGGCGCTTCGCCGACACAAAGTACGCGGGCGTCAGCCGACCCATCGGCAAACACAACGCTGTTGCGAGTAGCGTGAAGCCCACAGCGCGTGCATGCCTGCGCCACACGCCGCACGGCGTCCATGACCGGAAGCGCCAGGATCTCTTCCGTCGTACCTTCGCGCGACAGGCGCGCCTCGACTCCCGAGTCCTCGACTTCAGCTGGCCCCCTGGAGGATTCCCGGGCCAGATCCAGGAATCCTCGCCGGCCGCCCGCGGCCAGGAACAGCTCCGGATCTCCCATCTCCTGCCGCGCACGCAGGTGATTCCTCAGCGCGTCACCCGCTTCGCTCACGCCAATCGCTTCTCCAGCCCGTCGAGCAGGCGCTCGGCAACCTCTGACTTGGACAACAGAGGCATCTCGGCGACGACCCCCGTGGCGTCGATCAGAGTGACCTGATTGGTCTGCGAATCGAAGCCGGTGTCTGATCGGCCCGCTTCGTTGAGAGCGACCAGGTCCATCCCCTTGGCCTCCAGCTTCCTCCGCGCACTGGCCATCGCGTCCTCGGTCTCGAGAGCGAAACCAAGCGTGAACACGCCTTTCGAGCGTCGCAGCTCCAGCGTGTCCGCGAGCAGGTCCGGCCCCGGCTCCAGGCTCATCTCGAGGGCGCCGTTCCCTTCCCGCTTGATCTTGGCCGGTGCGGGTTCCGTCACGATGAAGTCGGATACGGCTGCCGCCATTACGAGCACATCGGCATCCATCAGCTCGCGCTCCAGGGCCGCGGCCATCTCTGAGCTGGTTTCCACCCGAACCAGGCTCGGGCCGTAGGGAGGTGGCACGGATGTCGGCCCGGCGACAAGGACGACGTCCGCGCCCCTTCGCCACGCTGCCTTTGCCAGCGCGAAGCCCATGCGCCCGGACGAGCGATTGCCCACGTACCGGACCGGGTCCACCGGAGCTCGCGTTGGCCCGGCCGTGACTACCACCTTCCTGCCGTCCAGAGGCGAAGGCACGCGCATCATCCTGGCCGCGACCTCGAATATGATGTCCGGCTCCACCATGCGGCCCTCACCGACCTCACCCTCCGCCAGCTCTCCATACTCCGGACCGAGAACTCGTACGCCCCGACCGAGCAACTTCTCCAGATTGTCGCGCGTGGACGGCGCCTCCCACATCCTGACATTCATAGCCGGGCAGATGAGGACCGGACACGTCACCGCGAGGAGCGTCGACGTTGCCATGTCGTCGGCTATCCCGTGCGCCATGCGGGCCAAGATGTTCGCGGTGGCCGGTGCGACTATGGCCAGATCCGCATCACGACCCAGCTCGATATGGGCCAGCGGTTCCATCCACAGGTTGGTGTGCACCGGACGCCCCGTGAGGGCATGGAATGTGACGGCCCCCACCATCTTCTCGGCGGAAGCCGTCATCACCACATCAATCACGGCACCCGACTGGCGCAGTCTTCGGACGAGAATCGCGCTCTTGTAAGCGGCGATCCCACCCGAGATCACCAGCAGAACGCGGCGGCCGCCCAGCATTGACACTACTCGACGGGAGCGCTGTGCTTGCGGACCAGACGATACTCCAGCTGGCCCGAGGACAGGGCCGCCAGCGCCATGGTGGTCAGTTTCTCGGGGCCATAAGGAGAACGCTCCAGTGGCAGTGCGTTGAGCTCTCGCGCGTACTTCGCGGCCACCAGCACGCCCAGGTATTTGTCCGAGGCGGCCGGCACCAGGTGGTCCGGCGTGAAGACCTTCATCCGTGTCCCGCTTCCTTTCCCGCGGATGCCTCGAGCATCCGGTTCAACGATTCGCCGAGTTCGCTGACGCGCTCCCGCGCCTCCGAAGTCAGCCGCTTCACCCTGTGGCGCTCCGCCGAGATGATGGCCTCGACGTGACGCACCGCTGCATCCAGATCGTCGTTGACGACCGCGTACTCAAACCGATCGACGTCCGCCAGCTCCACGATCGCCGTCCGCATTCTTCTCAGGAATGCCGGCCCGTCTTCGCTTCCCCGGCCGCGGAGTCGATCCACGAGCCGATCGAAGTCCGGGGGCAGGAGGAAGATCATGACCGCATCCGGTTCCATGTCCCGAATCTGCCGCGCGCCCTGGACGTCGATGTCGAGCAGGAGGTGCGCGCCCTCCTGCCGCGCCCGCCTCAGGTTCTCCCGTGGAGTGCCATACAGGTCTCCGTGTACCTCGGCCCACTCCAGGAGATCCCCGCGCTCCACGAGCTCCTCGAAGACAGCCCGGTCGATGAAGCGGTAGTCGCGTCCCTCTTCTTCGCCCGAACGGGGTCTCCGGGTCGTCGCCGACACGGAGAACCTGAGGTCCTCCCTCCGCTCGAGAAGTGCTCTGCGAACCGTCGTCTTCCCGCCTCCGGAGGGTCCGGCGAGCACGATCGGAAACCGGTCCAGTGCCTCCTGGCTCACGTATTGGGCCTCATTCCACGTTCTCGTTCTGCTCCCGGAGTGATTCCAGCTCGTTCTTCATATCCACGACGACGCGGCCGATCGTAGCATCGTTGGCCTTCGACCCGATGGTATTGACCTCCCTCAGAAGCTCCTGTCCGAGGAAGCCGAGCCGCTTGCCGACCGGCTCCTCGGACGGGGCATCGAGTAGCTCGCGGAACGCCTCCAGGTGCGCACGAATCCGAACGATCTCCTCCGAGATATCCCATTTGTCGGCAATGAACGCGATCTCGCGCGCAAGCCGGTCGGGCTCGATCTCTAGTCCGCCCGCCAGTTCACGAATGGAACTTCGTAGCCGGTCGGCCTCCCGTTCCATTCTGGCGGGTGCCAGGCGCTCGACCTCCTCGAGTCCCTTTTCCATCGCCGCGAGCCGGCCCATGAGGTCTTCAGCCAGTCGGTCGCCCTCCCGCCGCCTCATGTCCACGAGCTGGATCGACGCTGCCTCGGCCACCTCTCGCAGCGCCTGTTCGCTCACCACGTCCGCGGGATCCGTAGCGCTCTCCACGAGGAGTCGATCGCACCGTCCGATCAGCGCCAGATCTATTTCACCGGGCAGGTTCCACGTCGCCTGGAGCTCGCGCAACGCTTGGACATACGCCTCGACTCGGGCCGCATCCAGCCGTAAGCCAGGCTCGCCGCCGTTCGCCACTTCGTCTCCTGCGGCCCGGCCAACACGCATCGTGACATCGATGTGGCCCCGTCTTACGTGTGCCGCGATGACCTCGCGCAGGGTTTCCTCCCAGCGCTCGGTCCCCGGGGGAATGCGAAAATTGAGCTTGAGGTGCCTCGAGTTCACCGACCGGAGCTCGAGACCCAGCGCCATTCCGTCGGCGGTCGTGGATGCCGACCCGAAGCCCGTCATACTACGTATCATAGGAACCGTAGATAATAGCGTCCCGAGGTCAATTCAGGAACTCCCACTTCACTCCGAACACGGAGCGTCGGATCGGGAACGGCAGTCCTGGCAGGTCCAGTCCCTCGGCTGCCGTCAGGTTCTCGAACCTCCAGTAAACACGCACTTGGAGGATCCGGATCATGAGGTTCCAGTCGACGAACGTGTACGACGGCACCGACGCCGACGAGACGCTCCCCGAGGAGGGGGAAGACGGGGCGAGCATCGCATCCCGGTAGTTGAGCCCGAAGCCCGCGTGGAATTCCAGCTCTTCCTCGAAGAAGGAGTCATGCCAGAACAGCTCGGCCCGGGCCACGTTCTCCGGCAAGTAGAGTGGCCCCTCTCCATCCAGCACGTTCGCGTAACGCCAGAATCCACGAATCGAGATCGGCGCGACGTCGTTCAGGACAAGCCCCAGCGGAATCACGGGGCCTGTCAGGCCACCCTCCGCAATCCCCACTTCCACGGACCCACCGGCCGGTTGATCCCGGTCGAACACGGCTCCGAAAGGCAGCTGCCGGCTGAGATTCTGGTACTCGCCTCGACCCGAAAGCGTGAAGGGCCCCAGTCTCAGGGCGAGCCCGCCGCCGGCGAGATCGAACGATACGGAGTCGGCTCGCTCGAGGGTCGGGTAGGATACTCCGCGCGTGCCCGTGGCCCCCTCCCCGGTCAGAATCAGGCCCAGCGGCGCCACGTCGACTGCAATCCCCGCCCGGGCTTCCGACGTTTCGAAATCGTTCCACGAGCCCAGTCGGCCACCGGCGTTCACCGACAGCCAGGGAAGGATTCTGAATCCGGCCTCGAGGTCGGCGTCCACGATCGGATAGGTGATGTCGTTCCACATGCGCACGCCGGTGTGGAACCAGCCTGAGGCGGCGCCACCCGACAGCCTGAAGCCCGCGTTGGCCACGTCACGCACGCTCTCTCCGTCCACGGCAAGGCCGCTGGTCCCCACGAACGCCTCGGCCTGCATGTGGTCGCCGAGGTTGCCGCGCCCCCTGAGGAAGAGCTCCTTTCGATTGAATTCCTCCGGACCGTAAACGTCACGCTCCACACTCTCGGTCACCCAGTGAAGCTCCAATCCGGAGTCACCCCGCCCCGGAAGCCACTCGACGCGTCCCCAGAAGTTGAAGTCAGTCGACGCGTTATCCCCCCCCGCATCCAGCAGGTCGATCGACGTCCCGAGGTTGAAGTGGTCCCCGATACCATTGCTGAACACGAGTCGCAGCCGGTTGAG
>JBDHFS010000129.1:0-14242 GCA_039590285.1 Gemmatimonadota bacterium | reverse complement strand
TTCAGTCAACCGGTGACAGAGGCCGTGGCGGAGGAGCTGTCCGGTCTGTTCGTGGAGTGCGTCGTGGCCCCCGGCTACGCGCCGCCGGCGCTACACATTCTTCAGAAGAAGAAGAACTTGCGTATCCTGGAGCCGGGGGAGGAAAGCCGTTTCGGCCAGTACTCGGGTCACTTCGCGTCCGGACTGGATGTTCGCGGGGTCAACGGAGGAGTGCTCGTACAGGGGTCTCCGGAGCCGGCATATCCGGCAGGGCTCCGGGCGGCGGGCGTGACGGTGGCCACATCGCGGAAGCCGGGTGACTCGGAGTGGGATGACCTGGGGTTCGCGTGGGCAGCCGTTCAATCGGTGAAGTCCAACGCCATCCTCCTCGCGCGCGACGGCGCGGCAGTCGGGATCGGAGCCGGTCAGATGAGCCGAGTGGATGCGGTCCATCTGGCAACCAGGAAGGCGCTGGACGCGGGCTTCGAGCTAACGAGCCTGGTGCTGGCGTCGGACGCTTTCTTCCCGTTCCGGGACGGCATCGACGCTGCGGCGGAGGCGGGGGTTACTGCCGTCGTTCAACCCGGCGGCTCGAAGCGGGACGACGAGGCCGTGGCCGCCGCCGCCGAGCACGGCATCGCGATGGTGTTCACCGGGCGACGTACGTTCCGCCACTGAGGTCGTCGGCGGCGGAGGGCCCGGATTCACGCAACGGTTCCAGCAACGGCGGCTCATCGGGGGCAAGCGTAAGCAACCAGGTGGCCCGATCGCCGTAATACTCGATCAGAGAAGCGTCGCTGGATTCATTCATGGCGCGCGCCCACACTACGGCTTGAGTGTCGATATCCGCTGAATTGTACACCCACTCGGCGTGCTGCTCGTACTCCTCGTCATATCGAACGAGCACCAGGTGGGTGCCACCTCCTGCGGCCAGGTCCTCCGCAATCCGGGTCCGATCGTAGAACCAGTGCGGGCGTGAGGTGAAGGCGTGCTGTTCGTACGCGGATATGCCGGCCAGGATCGCGGTATACAGGAGCGCTCCGGGCACCATAGCTCTCGCGATCGCCTTTCGGCGGCGCAGCAGCACGCGGAAGACACGAAACGCCTCCACCGTCAGGAACATCCATAGCGCCGCCACGACGGCCACGTAGTGCGGCAGGAAGTAGGTGACCGCGGAAAGGCACGTGAACAGGGCCAGCACCGCGAGTAGAGCCCGACGGGACCATGCGCGATTCCACAAGTGGAGGATGAACAAGAAGGGAAGCAGGAGAAGGCCGGGAACCCAGGTCGTGGCCTTCAGGTCTCCTTTGGGCGGTCCGAATCCGAAGTTGAGGGTCGCCACCACGGGCCGGACCAGGAACCCCGCGACCCAGCCGCCGGGCGACCGTTGGACTCCGTAGATCTTTGGCTCCCACTCCGTGTGGAACGCCGCGAGTCGATCGTGCCTGTACTCGGGTGGGGCGGGCGGCTCCATCCACAGGAACAGGGGAACCGCGTCGTACTGCAGGGAGTGCTCTTCGTACGGCATCGTCCACGGGTCGCCAGTCACGGCCCGGTTGAATCCGCTGAACAGGACCGCACCCAAGACCGCGACGCCGGTGAGGGGGAGGATGATTGTCTTTAGCACGGTGAGCCGCTGTTCTTGCCGGGTCGCCGCCGTCAGCAGCAGTGCCGTGGTCGCGATGAGAACGACGACCAATCCTTCGAACGGTCGACTGAACGCCAGGATAAGAGCTCCGAGCCCGAGGATCAGAGCGTTTCGCACGGATACGTCGGAGAAGAACCGACGGGAGGCGCCGAACACGATCGCACCGCCAGCAGCTGCGACGGCTCCGCCCCAATAGCTCTGCGCCCAGATTCCGACCACGCCGAACTGCAAGGCCGCCACCAGTCCGCCGAACAGTGCCCAGCGAGGGGGAAGCCAGCCCTGGAGCATCCAGAGGATGGCCGCCGCCATCACGGCCGTGCCCAGCCACACTCCGAGCAGTGGTTGCCCCGCGACACGTTGCCCCACGGCGAGGAGTAGACCCTGAGCCGGCTGGTACTTGGATGCGTACGAGGGCTGCTGGATGATGTGAAGGCTCTCGAAATGCTCCCAGTGCGAATGAACCGGATTGGCCAGCCGTCCACGAGAATAGGTGTCGGCTGCCAGCACGTAGCTGAACTCGTCGTGCACCATCGGTTGCGGTGGGCCCGCGACGATCGACACGGTGGCGGACCCGATGAGCGACACGAGGAAGACGACGAACAACGAGACGCGCGGTCGCCCGGCGAGGCGCAGAACCTGTGCCCGCAACCGCGACGCCAGCGCAACCCGAACAGGCTCCCCCCTCGGCCCTGTCATCAACGCTGATCTCCGTCGGAGGATCTGCGCCCGAGAACCAGGTACTGCCCGCCCAGCGGTATCGAGCTGAGCCAGGGCTCGAAACGACGCAGCGCCCTCAGAGCGGCCGGAAAGAAGAAGAGGTGCCCCGGCCCCTTCGGTACGTGGAATCCGTGAGTCCGAAGCAGAGATCGCGCCGCCGGAGGCGACAGGGTCCGGGCGTCCCGATCGAACGGGATCCTCCGCATGACCAGCCGCGTGCCGGGATTCCACGGGTTGTTCTCGAACAGGGCCAGGAATCCCCCAGGAGAAAGAGCAGCGTAGATGCGGTCGAGCGCCTCACCCCGTTCGGGGGGCGGGATATGATGGAAAACCCCATTCACATAACAGAGATCGAACGGGCCCTCGGCTGCGATATCAGATCCGGACCGGAAATCAACAGCGGGGTCGGCATACGCCTGGCGCGCACGCTCCACGACCGCTCGGGCCGGGTCGACGCCCACGACGCGCGCGGCAGGGTACTCGCGGAAGAGGGCGGCCGTCGTGTCGCCTGTCCCGCACCCGAAGTCGAGGATGCGGGAGGGCCGGAAGCCTGCTGGAAGGGCTCGCCGAAGGGCGGCCAGTCGACCGGAGATGAAGTACTCCTTGCCTTCTCCGGTCAGGCGGAGGCCCCGATCCAGCATCGCGTCGTATTGGTCTCCTCGCTCGAAGAGGTCCTCCGTCGAATGGTCCGTGGCCGCCGGGTCCATCAATCGTATCCGATTCGCTCTTGATCGGCGGCAGCCGATTCCAGCCACAGCGATATGATCCGCAGCAGGATCGCTGTCAGGACGGCTTGAAAGGCGACCACCAGTCCGAAGGCGGCGACCAGGACGCGAGACCAATGCAGAGTCACGTGCCCGGTGGTCGCGTACTCCCTCAGCCCTGGCCACACCAGAGCCATGGACAGCGCGAAGAGGAGGGTCGCGCCCACCACTACCCGGGGCCCGCGGAATGTTCTGACCAGCTGGGATCCCCAGAACGTGCGGGCCTCGCGGTCGATGGCGAGCTCCGACATCCGACTGACCAGGGCGGTCGCGGTGAGCGCGAGCACTCCCGCGACCCCGAAAAGGAATGCCACGACGAACCGGTAGATCATCCAGTCCTCGATTCGTCGGTTCGAGATGTAGAACTCGACCGGATTCAGGCTCAGCAGCACGGCTCCGGCGAGCAGCGCCAGGGCGATGAGCGCGAACAGGCGCTCCGGCCTGAACAGGAGAACGCCGTCCACGATGGCTTGCAGGAATCGCCAGCCGTCGCGAGACACCCGGAGCTTGCTCTCCCCGATGCGTTCCTCGTAGGACATCGGGATTTCGACGACCTTGAGTCCCTTCAGCACGGCTCGGGCACTCATGGCGGGGGTATAGTGAAGTCCGTCGGGAAGAGGACCGAGGTCCGGTAGCGTCGTCCGGCGGATTACCCGCATCCCGCTCGCCGTGTCCGTGACGTGACGGTTTGCCAGAAGGCTCAGGAGAACCGCGTACAGACGATTGCCGACCGATCGCACGAACGGCATCCGGCTGTCCTTCGACATGCGTGAGCCCAACGCGATGTCGGCACCACTGTCGGCGACGGCCCGCCCCAGCTCCGCGAAGAAACGGGGATCACAGGTACCGTCAGCGTCGAGGAAGCCGACCAGATCGCCAGTGCCTCGCTCGAAGCCGTGTTTGATCGCCGCGCCGTAGCCACGGTTGCGGGCGAACTCGTACACACGGACATCTTCGAAACCGCGGGCGATCTCGGCCGTGCGGTCGGTGGAACCGTCCGACACGACGATAAGTTCCACGTCGTCGACGGCTCCGGATTCACGTATGTGATCCCGGGCGTCGAGACAGCGCTGGACAGTGGAGCCTATGGCATCCTGTTCGTTCAGCGCCGGGATAACGATCGTGAGCCGTCGGACCGATCCACCGTCGTGTGACGTGTCGTCGTGCATGCGATGTGCCCCCGGTCGTCCGCAGAACGCCCCGATGCGCGACAATGGGCGGACCAGCGGATCGACATCCAAACTAAGCCTTTACAGCGGCCAGGCCAGCGCTCTCCGGGCCCTCCGTCCGGAAACCGCAAAACCGTCCTCTTACCGCGTTGTGGGCTGCTTTCGATCCCGGTCGAAATCGGGCAAGTATCGTGCCCTGCCCAGGTTCACCTGGTGCCTGACGCGAGACCGTCCGCTCGTGGACCCCGTGTGGCTTGTCATGGTGGCTTCGCGATCCCTTGACGCGCCCGGGCCTCCGGTCTATTAAGGGGCTTCGTGCTCCGGCCGGAGTACCGGCGTTCCGATGCCAAACGAGAGAGGACTGACGAGAAAGGTGAGACGCGTAACTCGACTATCTGCACCCGGAACCCGGCATCTCGTGCCGGCGCTCCCCGTGCTTCTTTCGGCGGTCCTGGCCGGATGTGGCGGCCCGTTTCCGCAGTCAGCACTCGACCCGGCCTCGGATTTCGCGTGGAAGTTGCAGGACCTGTGGGAAGGGATCTTCTTTTGGGCCGTGATCGTTTTCGTGGTCGTCGAGGCGGCCCTGATCATCGCGATCATACGGTTCCGGGAACGTCCCGGCGGACCGAAGCCGAAAGCGACCCACGGCAATACGCTGCTCGAGATAGCCTGGACTCTGGCGCCCGCTCTGGTGCTGGTGCTGATCGCGGTGCCTACGATTCGGACCATATGGGACGTGGACAGCCCCCCACCTGGCGAGTCGATGGTCGTGGAGGCGATCGGGCACCAGTGGTGGTGGGAGTTCCGGTACCCGGAGCTTGGTGTCGTCACGGCGAACGAGTTTCACATCCCGGCGGGCCGCCAGGTGGACATACGCCTGACCTCGGCGGACGTGATCCACAGTTTCTGGATCCCACGAATCGGGGGAAAAAGGGACGTGATTCCAGGTCACGAGACAAGGATCTGGTTCACCGTAGACTCGGCCGGGCTGTATCTAGGACAGTGTGCCGAATTCTGCGGCCTGTCGCACGCGCTGATGAAGATGGAGCTCGTCGTCGAAGAGGCAGTGGACTTCGACGCCTGGGTCGCGGGTCAGCTCGCGGAGGCCGTGGCGGATGACTCGGTGCTGGCGGCGAGCGGGGGGCAGGCATTTCAACAGAGTGGGTGCATCGCCTGCCACACCATTCGAGGCACCATGGCCCAGGGAATCCTGGGTCCCGATCTGACACACGTCGGAAGCCGCCGCCGAATTGCTTCGGGCATCCTGGACAACGACCTGGAGAGCATGGCGCGGTGGCTCGAGGATCCACAGGCGGTCAAGCCGGGCGCCCGGATGGACAGCGGACAGCTTGCCGGCACGTACTCCGGAGGGCTGTGGAGCTGGATCACCACGGTCGATCATAAGAGGATCGGGGTGATGTATGCCCTCAGCGCCTTCTTCTTCTTTCTCGTGGGCGGGGTGGAAGCGCTTCTGATCCGTCTCCAGCTGGGCTCGCCAGAGAGCACCCTGATCGATCCCGATCTGTACAATCAGCTGTTTACGATGCACGGCACCACGATGGTCTTCCTGGCCGTCATGCCCCTCAGCGCCGCCTTCTTCAACTTCATCGTACCCTTGCAGATCGGGGCGCGAGATGTGGCGTTCCCCCGCCTGAATGCGTTCAGCTTCTGGGTGTTCTTCCTGGGAGCCCTGTTCCTCAACGCCAGCTTCCTGTTCGGCGGAGCGCCCGATGCCGGATGGTTCGGCTACGCCAACCTCACATCCACGCAGTACTCGCCCGGAATGAGGGTCGATTTCTGGGTCATCGGATTGATCGTGCTGGGCGTTTCCTCGATCGCGGCCGCTCTCAACTTCATCGTGACCATCATCAATCTCCGCTGTCCCGGCATGTCGTTCATGCGACTGCCCCTGTTCACGTGGATGACGCTGGTCACCTCGTTTCTCCTGGTGATGGCGTTCCCGGCGATCACAGTGGGTCTCGTCCTGCTCATGTTCGACCGTATGTTCGGAACGCTCTTCTTCGTGCCTGCGGCCGGGGGGGATGTCCTGCTATGGCAGCATCTGTTCTGGATCTTCGGGCATCCGGAGGTCTACATCCTCCTCCTGCCCGCGCTCGGGATGATCTCGGAGATCGTTCCCGTCTTCTCGCGCAAACCGCTGTTCGGTTATCCGTTCGTCGTGTACTCCGGAGTGCTTATCGCGTTTCTCGGATTCGGCGTGTGGGCTCACCACATGTTCTCGGTGGGCCTGGGACCGATCGCCAACACGGTCTTTTCCGCCGCAACGATGCTCATCGCCATCCCCACGGGGGTGAAGATCTTCAACTGGATCGCCACGCTGTGGGGCGGCTCCCTGCGGTTGAAGACCCCGCTGTATTTTTCTCTCGGATTCATAGCGATGTTCATCATCGGCGGGTTGAGCGGAGTCATGCACTCATCCGCGGCGTCCGACCTGCAGCAGACCGACACGTACTTCGTGGTCGCGCATATCCACTACGTGCTGTTCGGCGGTGTCATGTTTGCCCTGTTCGCCGGCATGTATTACTGGATCCCGAAGATCACGGGGAGGATGATGAGCGAACCCCTCGGCAAGTTTCACTTCTGGGTCATGCTCGTCGCCTTCAATCTGACGTTCTTCCCGCAGCATTTCCTCGGAATGCTGGGTATGCCGCGACGGACGTTCACGTACGAGGAAGGGCTCGGTTTCGAGACGATGAACCTCATGTCGACCGTCGGCTCGCTCCTGCTGGGTGCCTCCACCCTGATCTTCGTGTGGAATCTGTTCCGGACGTTGCGCAAGGGCCCTCGGGCCGGGTCCAACCCGTGGGAGGGAAGCACGCTCGAGTGGTCGACGGGATCGCCGCCCGCACACTACAACTTCCGACTGACGCCGGCGGTGCACAGCAGGGACCCGTTGTGGGCCGATGACACTTCCGACAGCGCTCCGGGCGATGATCCGTCACTTCCGGAGCCGCACATGCCGGACCCGTCGGCATACCCGATCCTGACGGCGATCGGGATCGTCGTGCTGGCGGCAGGCGGGCTCACGGGGACGCTCCTTGCCGTGTTCACCGGCGTGGCGGTGATCCTGATCGGAATCTATGGCTGGGCCTTCCAGCCGCTGGAGCACTGAGAGCGAGGACCTGGAAGTGAGTCAAACGGACGCGGCGGCGATGGAGTTGCACACAGCCACGGGGCTCCCGAACCGTAAGATACTGATGTGGACGTTCATCGGCTCGGAGTGCATGCTGTTTGGATCGCTGATCGTCACGTATCTGGTGTACCGCGGCAGGAGCGTTGTCGGGCCGTATCCCGAAGAGCTTCTCAACATCCCGTTCATCACGGTCACGACGTTCGTTCTGCTCATGAGCAGCCTGATGATGGTGCTGGCCCTGTCGGCGGTGCAGCGGGGAGACATGAAGTGGGGGAAAGTGTGGCTGCTGATGACGGCCGTCCTCGGCATGGTCTTTCTGGCCGGACAGGTGTACGAATTCACCCATTTCGTGCACGAGGGGCTGACCCTCCAGACGAACCTCTTCGGCGGGAGCTTCTTCCTGTTGACGGGTACGCACGGCGCCCACGTCACCGTCGGGGTGATCTGGCTCCTGAGTCTGTTCTTCATGGGCCTCCGGGGACGTTTGACGCAGGCCAACGCGGAGACAGTGGAGATTGCGGGCCTGTACTGGCACTTCGTGGACGTCGTGTGGATCGTCCTGTTCACGCTGATATACCTGCTCGTTTGAGGAAGGAGAGGGCCTGGAATGGCACACACCCGAGAGCATGCCGGCCCGGCGCACCCGTCCACCCGGACATACGTCCTGGTCGCTGCCGTCCTCGCCGTCATAACGGCGGTCGAGGTCATGGTGTTCTACATCGAAACCCTGAAGCCGCTGCTCGTACCGATTCTCCTCACCCTGTCGGCCGCGAAATTCACCTTGGTGGTGGGCTTCTTCATGCACCTCAAGTTCGATGCGAGGCTCTTCCGGGCCCTGTTCATAGGTCCGCTGGTCATCGCCGTCGTCGTTCTGCTCGCCATGCTCCTTCTGTACGGGGTGTTTACCGGCTGATTGGCGTGCCAGGCTGGCTAGTCCGCGCTAGTGCTGGACGGCTGCTCCTCCGCTGCGATATCGTTCACCCATGATCGAGCAGACTCCCGAGTCCAGGTACCGTAACGAGCCGGCGGAAACCACGACGAAGTCGGCATCGGGCTCGTCTCCCGACGCCGTGCTTGAGCAGGGGAGCGCGATGCGGGACGTCGTTGGATTCCGGGTCGACGACATGGATTGCGCTAGCTGTCTCGACACGATCAGGCGCGGTCTGGTCAAGCTGGACGGAGTCGTGGACGTATCGGGAAGTCCGGTCTCCAGGCACCTCGAGGTCGATTACGAGCCTGTGCGTATCGACGCGGAGACCATCCGTCGCGCGGTCGGTGACATGGGATACCGTGCCCTGACTCCGCTGGGTGGCGACGAGCCACGGGTGCGCGTGTGGTCGAGCGGGAGGGCCCGGCTAACGTATTTCGCGGGAGCCCTGTTCTTCGGCGGACTGCTCCTGAGGCTGCTGCTTCACGGGACGATCGTGGACTCGCACGGAGGCCCGAGCCTGCCGTCCGGAGAAGACTTCCTTTTCCTGGCCGCCGCGGTAGTCGGCGGATGGAACTTTCTGCCACGCGCCATAGGCGCGCTGCGCGCCCGCGTGCTGGACATGCACGTCCTCATGGCCCTGGCCGTGATCGGCGCCATGGCCATCGGTGAGTACATGGAGGCGGCGGCCATCGCCTTCCTGTTCTCGGTCGCCGAGTTGCTCGAGGGCTTCGCTGCCGAGCGTGCCGAGGCTTCTGTGCGGTCCCTCATGGAGCTCGCGCCCGATGTAGCCCGGGTGATGCG
Organism: Gemmatimonadota bacterium; assembly: GCA_039590285.1. Classification (GTDB taxonomy): domain Bacteria; phylum Gemmatimonadota; class Gemmatimonadetes; order Palauibacterales; family Palauibacteraceae; genus Benthicola. The sequence continues at coordinate 5,079 of JBDHFS010000129.1, read as the reverse complement.
GGATGGCAGGGAAGTGATGCTGCGGGCCGCAGAGGTCGTCGCTGGCGACCACGTGATCGTTCGACCCGGCGAGCGGATTCCCGTCGACGGAGAAGTCGTGGAGGGGCATTCGGCCGTCAACGAGGCTCCCATCACGGGCGAGGCGATGCCCGCGGACAAGGCCGAAGGGGACCACGTATATGCCGGATCCATCGTTCACGAGGGATTCCTGGTCGTCCGAAGCGAGCGGGATGCAGGGGACACGACGCTGGCGAGGATGATTCACCTCATCGAGGAAGCCGAGCGCAGAAGATCGCCGAGTGAACGCTTCGTTGAGCGGTTCGCACGGTACTACACGCCGGCGGTCACAGTGGGGGCCGTGCTGGTGGTGGCGGTTCCCGTCCTTCTGTTCGGTGAGCCGTTTGCCACCTGGCTGCTCAGGGGCCTCACTCTGCTGGTGATCGCCTGTCCTTGCGCTCTCGTGATTTCGACACCGGTGTCGGTGGTCAGCGCGCTGACGAGCGCGGCTCGCCACGGTGTCCTCATCAAAGGCGGATCGAGCCTTGAGAGAATGGCCGATGTGGGGGCCGTGGCATTCGACAAGACGGGCACGCTCACGCACGGACGGGCGGAAGTTACCGACGTCATTCCACTCGCGGACCTGGATTCAGCACAGCTACTCCGGGTCGCGGCGGCCGTGGAGGGGAGGTCTGAGCATCCGATCGCGAGGGCCATCGTGAGGGCCTACGATTCGGACCAGGTGATCGATGTCGTCGAAGGATTCGAATCCATGCCGGGTCGTGGAGCGCGTGCAATTGTCGGCGGAACGGAGTACACAGTGGGCCGTCCCGCCCTGGACTCGGAATCAGAAACCCGCCCGGAGCTGAAGGATCTGGCGGAACAGGGCAAGACACCGGTCGTGGTTCTGCGCGAGATGCCGGAGGGCGGTCGCGAGGCCGTGGGACTGCTGGGCCTTACCGATCCTCTCAGACCTACGGTTCCTCACGTGATCCACCGCCTTCGGTCTCTTGGCATACGGCGGATCGTAGTGCTCAGCGGCGACCACATTCGAGCGGCGGAGCAGGCAGGAAGAGAGGTAGGGGCGGACGATGTCTGGGGGCGTCTCGAGCCGGCGGCGAAGGTGGCGGCAGTAGAGAGGCTGGAACGCGACGTCGGGCAGGTGGCCATGGTGGGGGATGGTGTGAACGACGCGCCGGCCCTGGCGGCCGCCTCCGTGGGAATCGCGCTGGGCGCTGCCGCATCGGATGCAGCGCTCGAGACCGCCGACATCGCGGTCATGGGAGACGACCTGGAGCGCCTGCCGTACCTGTACAGCCTCGCGAGGCGGAGCCGGAGGGTGATCAGGCAGAACGTCGCTGCCGCCATCGCGGTCAAGGTCGTTCTCGCGATCGGCGTCCCCCTGGGATGGGTCTCGCTGATCGTGGCGGTACTCGTGGGCGACATGGGTGCGTCGCTGGCGGTCACGGCGAACGCTCTCCGTCTGGCGCGGGTAGAGGAACCGGAAGACTAGCGGGCGGGACCGGAGGCGAGCGCGTACACGAAGAGATTCACCCCCATCCGCATGGCCTGTTCCCGGATCTCCGCCGGGTCACCGTGCACGGTCGGGTCCTCCCAGCCGTCGCCCAGGTCGCTCTGGTGGCTGTAGAAGACCGCCAGGCGGCCGTCGAGAAAGATCCCCAGACCCCGTGCCGGCTCGCCATCGTGTTCGTGTATCTTGGGCAGGCCCTCAGGGAATTCGTACACGAGCCGGTAAATCGGATGATCCAGCGGCACGTCGACCAGCTCGAGCTCGGGAAACACCCTGGCGATCTCTCGCCGAAACGAGGTGTCAAGACCGTAGTTGTCATCTGCGTGCAGGAAGCCGCCTCCCTCAAGGTACGCTCGTAACGACAAGACGTCCCGGTCCGACAGGCGGATATTCCCGTGACCCGTCACGTACAGGTACTGATGATCCGCCAGATCCGGGTCGCTGAGTCTGACTTCCGCCGGCCGTTCTGACACCCGGATCGAGGTACGATCACCGATGGCCTCGAGGAGATTGGGCAGGCTCGATGGGTTCGCGTACCAGTCTCCCCCGCCGTCATAGTGCAGCCGGGAGATGGTCGGGAGGGTGGCGTCCCGGCCGATCTGGGCTCCCACGGCCGGCGGCGCGAGAAGGGGCAGTATGGCCAGTATCAGGGCGCGAGACTCCCGGCAACTGGAGAGCCCGGTGCCTTGAAGCCGGGTCAATCGGAACCTGGGAGCCCGGATCGCGCGCACGGATTGAGGTCGCACAGTCGAGCCGAGGTCGGCATCAGGGTTCTGCGGAGCGCACGAACGAGACTGCCGTGCTGTCCTCGTACACGAGTTGCCAGTCCGGCGCCAGGGCCAGGGCCTCCGCCAGCGGCGCATCCGGAGGGATGAGCGCCCACTCGATGCGATGACGTGCCAGGAGCTCCCTCCATCCCGGCTTTATCTCTCGAATCCTGTTGTACTCCTTCGTGAGCTCTTCGCCGTAAAAGTCGGTCTGCCCGTCGATGAATACCGGCACGTGGGGCCACGCGGCGTACAGAAGGTAGCCGCCCCACTCGAACTGGTTGAACACGGGACCGGGCGCCGAGATTCGTCCCAGGTTTCGTACGGCCTCCACCGGATACCGCTCCGCGTCCCAGCGATACTCCGTTCGGTGCTCGGGTCTGAAGGCCCACAGCGTCAGGCCGACGCATGCGGCGATGGCCACAGGCCAACCCACGACACTCCGTGTCGCTGTGTCCATGCCCACGGCCCAGCGCAGAAAGCGACGTCCGTGGCTGGCCTCGTCAGGAACCTGCTCCAGCGCCTTCCATGTCCAGAGGGCCATCCAGGGCACGGCCAGCACGCCGAAGATCGGGATGTTGCGCCCGGAGTGGAGAGCGAACGCGGTGAACAGCACGAAGATGCTGAGACCGAAGCGGTCCACGTGAGAGCGCAGTACCGCGAGGACGCAGGTTCCGTACAGCATGGCGGCCAGGAAGGCCTTGAGCAGCGTGTCATGGAAGTCCGGCGAACGGTACTCAGCCGTGATATCCACGAGGTAGTCAAGACGCAGATAACCCGTGGTATGGGGCCACAGGGCCAGGCCCGCCGGCGTGACGAGGGATCCGATAAGGCACAGAAGTCCCGCTCCGAGCATCCAGCGAAGCTGCTGTCTCGCCCCGGAAGCTGGTTTCCGCCAAGATCGAAGGGCCGCGTCGGCGCCGAAGAGGAACAGGACGATGAATCCGAGCAGGAAACCGCCGTGCAGGTTGGCCCACAGAACCATCAGGGGAGCCAGCCATAGCAACCGTTGGCCGGCGGCGCCCCGCCGCACATCGGAGAGAATCAGGGCGAAGACGGCGACCAGGAGCGTCGTGAACAGGTGTGGCCTGGGCAGGAGGTGTACGCTTTGAAGCACGAATGACCCGAAGCCGAACATGAACGCGAGAAAAGTCGGAACGCCCCAGCGCGTCATCGTGGCATACACCACGACGACGGCGCCCGTGAACAGCGCGGACGACAGCAGGGCCACTCCTGCGAGGCCGGCCAGTCCGTGGGCGGCCGCGAAGATCACCTCCGAAAGCCACTCGTAGGGGACGAAGGGTTCGCCGCCCATGGTGTGAGAATAGAGGTCGACCCGGGGAATGCTCCGGCTGGTCAGGATATCGGTTCCGACCCGGATGTGGCGCCCGACATCGCCATCGCCGGCGAACAGGTTGCCGGCTCGAACGATGAGAGCGGCGGCGTATGCGGTGACCGCCAGCACACCACCCAGTGTGGGAAGCAGCCAGTGGATGGGGCCGCGAGCCTCCGGCTTCACGCCTACTCTTCGTCGCCCAGCGAGTACTGTCCGACGATGGAGCCCGCGCCGGGCACGTCGAGGAAATAAGACCTGCAAGCGCGATCCAGAAGATCGATCGACAGCGAGGGCTGGACGTTCTCGTACTTGGCGATGTTGCACACGGTGTCCACTATATCCCTCGGGTGGCAGCCCCGGGGGGCCATATGCAATCGCTCGTAGAACGCCTTGTACACGTGATCTACGCGCACCGTTTCGTACAGAATGCCGTTGGACTCGCAGCAACGGCGGAAGATCTCGTCGTACTGATCGCGATTCGGGCTCTCCACCATGATCTTGTACCGAATGCGACGCAGGAACGCCTCATCGACCAACTCGAGCGGGTTCAGATTCGTGGAGAAGATGACCAGGCAATCGAACGGTACGGGGAACTTGTAGCCGTTACGTAGAGCGAGGTAGTCGACCCGCTTCTCGAGTGGGACCATCCATCGGTTCAACAGATCCCTGGGCCGAACCAGCTGCCGCCCGAAGTCATCGATGATGAACACGCCTCCGCCCGCCTTCACGTGCGGAGGAGCCTGATATACACTCGTGTGCGCGTCGTATTGGAGCTCGAGAAGCTCGAGCGTGAGCTCTCCTCCGACGAAGACCACGGGTCTCCTGATGACGGCGTACCGATCGTCATGCGGCTGCCCGTCGCGGAAGATGGCGCTGTCTCCCATCGGATCGTCCCCGTCGGTCGGTGCCTCGTCGAGCAGATCGTGGTACACGGGATCGTACAGGACAATGATCTGGCCCTCGACCTCGAGCGCCCACGGAAGGTACACGTGTCCGCCGAGCATCCGTGAGATGGCCTCGGCGATCGTGGTCTTCCCGTTCCCCGCGTGACCGTACAGGAAGAGAGACATGCCCGAGTTTATCGCTGGCCCGAGCTGGTCGAGAAAGCTGTCCTCGAATACGAGGTGGGAGAATCCCCGCCGGATCGTCTCCTCGGTTACCCGCACGCCGCGGACCGTCTGCGATTCGACCCAGCGTCCGTACTGTTTCAGCGGAACAGGAGCCGCTCCGACGTAGCCGCTGGCGTCCATCGCCTCCCTGGCGCGCGCCCGGCCTTCGCTGGTCAGATCGAACGTGTAGGTGACACGACTCTGCCCGCCGGCGCCACGCACCTCGATGAGTCGGCGAGCCTGAAGATCCACCAACTGCTCGTCCAGAATCCCGAACGGAAGTCTCACGTAATACCGGAGCTGATCCCCGGTTCTCGCTCCGAGGTTGTAGAGGGCCTT